>NZ_CABVHQ010000006.1 GCF_902497895.1 Pseudomonas fluorescens | reverse complement strand
CCCTACCTGTGGCGAGGGGGCTTGCCCCCGCTGGGTCGCGAAGCGGCCCTAAAACCGGCAATCGCGGTTTTCCAGGTAGAACGCATCCGCCGGTTTTACCACTGCTGCGCAGCCGAGCGGGGCGGTGCGGCGTTCCGACAAGCCCCCTCGCCACAGTATTCGGCAGCCCTTAAAAGATGCGTAGATACCTATGCCCACGGGGGAGAGGGAGCAGAATGTGGGTTCTGAGGATGTACTGCGACCTGAAAGTAATTCGTTGAATCCATAGTCGACCCGGTTTCCCAGGTCGCAGCAACTCGATAGACACTCAAGATCAGTCCCCTCGCCCCCTTGGGGCGGTCCGACGTTTCGGGAGGGTTAGGGTGAGGGGTGGATCCTGAGCCTGGCGAACAATCGGAAGCGCTCCTCGCAAAAATGCCGTTTAACTGACTGGCATTAGGGCTTGCTCCTCACCACACCAAATTTCACCAGCCAATAAAAAACCCCGCAGCTTTCGCAACGGGGCTTTTGGGTATTACCGCTCAGCGCTTAATGATGCTCTCGCGTCGCGCGGAATTTCACGTCCGGCCAGCGTTCTTCCATCAGCGCCAGGTTGACCCGGGTCGGGGCCAGGTAGGTCAGGTGACCACCGCCGTCGATCGCGAGGTTTTCCACGGCCTTGATGCAGAACTCTTCAAGCTTCTTCTTATCGCTGCAGTCGATCCAGCGGGCGGAATACACGGTGATCGGCTCGTAGGCGCATTCGACCTTGTATTCCTCTTTCAGGCGGCTGGCGACCACATCGAACTGCAGCACACCGACGGCGCCGAGGATGATGTCGTTGCTGCGTTCCGGGAAGAACACCTGGGTCGCGCCTTCTTCGGCCAGCTGTTGCAGGCCCTGGCGAAGTTGCTTGGACTTGAGTGGATCTTTCAGACGCACGCGACGGAACAGTTCCGGGGCGAAGTGCGGGATCCCGGTGAAGCTCAGCGCTTCGCCTTCGGTGAAGGTATCGCCGATCTGGATCGTGCCGTGGTTGTGCAGACCAATGATGTCGCCGGCGAAGGCTTCTTCCAGTTGCTCACGCTCGGAGGAGAAGAATGTCAGTGCATCGCCGATCCGTACGTCCTTGCCGGTGCGCACATGGCGCATTTTCATGCCTTTGTCGTACCTGCCCGAGCAGATTCGCATAAAGGCTATACGGTCACGGTGTTTCGGGTCCATGTTCGCCTGGATCTTGAACACGAAGCCGGCGAATTTCTCTTCAATCGGCTCGACCGTGCGCTCGTTGGCGACACGGGCCAGCGGCTTGGGCGCCCAGTTGACCACGGCGTCGAGCACGTGATCGACACCGAAGTTACCCAGAGCGGTACCGAAGAACACCGGGGTCAGTTGGCCGTCGAGGAATTCCTGTTGATTGAATTCGTGGCAAGCGCCCTGCACCAGCTCCAGTTGATCGACAAAACGATCGTACTCGTCGCCCAAATGCGCACGGGCTTCGTCGGAGTCGAGCTTCTCGATGATTTTCACATCGGTGCGCTCGTGGCCGTGGCCAGCGGTGTACACGATGATGTAGTCATCGGCGAGGTGGTACACGCCCTTGAAGTCGCGGTAGCAACCGATCGGCCAGGTGATCGGCGCGGCCTTGATCTTCAGGACCGCCTCGATCTCGTCGAGCAGTTCGATCGGGTCACGAATGTCCCGGTCGAGTTTGTTGATGAAGCTGACAATCGGCGTGTCGCGCAGACGGCAGACGTCCATCAGGGCGATGGTCCGTGGCTCTACGCCCTTACCACCGTCGAGGACCATCAAGGCCGAGTCGACCGCCGTCAGGGTACGGTAGGTGTCTTCCGAGAAGTCTTCGTGGCCCGGGGTGTCGAGCAGGTTGATCATGTGATCGCGATACGGGAACTGCATGACCGACGTGGTAATGGAAATACCACGCTGTTTTTCCATTTCCATCCAGTCGGAGGTGGCATGACGGTCCGACTTTCGGGATTTCACCGTACCGGCAATAGCAATGGCCTTGCCCATCAGCAAGAGTTTCTCGGTGATGGTGGTCTTACCCGCATCGGGGTGGGAAATGATGGCAAACGTGCGTCTGGCGTTGACTTCATTGACAATTTTACTATCGGACATCGCTTAAAATCTCGATTGTGTACGCTGATATGTACACAGTTAAAAAAGTACCTTTGGCCGATTGCAAAGGCCAACACAGAGAACCGCGCATTGTAACAAATGGCGGCCAGGAGTGCCCGGTACGATGGCATCACCCACCAGAACGCGCAGAATCAACAGGCTTGTGTTCAACGCGTGCTGTCTCTGAACTTCAACCACACTGCAGCCCTACGGACTGCGCCAGCAGCAGGGATGGACGGGCTAGTGGCCAATTAGGTAGCGTTAGACTCGTTGCGTCCGTACCGCCGTTGAGATTGACGTATGTCGGCGCGCGTGTTAGTGGAGGCTGTCGCACTTTCCTCGGCGGACTCCGCATAAAGCAAGGCCTTGCAGGGCAACAAGGAACGTTATAGGACAGTAATATCGTCCCAATATTACTTATAAGGAAAAACATGACCGAGTTTATAAAGTCAGCATCAGAAAATGGATTAGCATCAACTCTGATTGGCGCTGTAGTTATTGGATTAATCAGCTGGTTGTGGCAGCTACGTCAAAATAGAAAAGATAGCCAGACTATTTTCGATTTCCTAACTGAATCAACCATTAAGACGCCGCACACTTTTCGGAGTACGGAAGCTATTGCATCCAAAACAAAATCACAGAATCTCGCATTGAAAGCCTATGCATTAAACATCCAAAAATACAGCGCAACGAAAAAGAAAAGCAATCTTGGAGACTCGTCGATTGAACCGCCATATAGAACCATCCACTACAGCATTCTAATTATTGTCGCCCAGCATAATTGATACGCAAGGACACAGAGCAATGAAATTTATCGGAAAATATGGCGAGCACGCAGTTATGCTAAAACTTCTATCATCAGGAGTGGAGGCTTACCTTGCCATAAAATCCAATCAAGAAGACTATGATATAACGGCAATCATTGATGGAGTGCGGGTCAAGCGGATTCAAGTGAAATCCACAGTCCTCCAAAATAAAAACACCAACAACTCTATAGATGGCACGGAAAAGAATTATGATTACCTAGTAATTGTAATTCGCGACTCTAATATCGATAGATTTTTTGTCTTGACAAAAACTGAGGCAGACATGGAAAGGCGTGATAGCGTAAAAATGGGTGCCTCTCAGAAATTGAAGGGCATTTATCATGTTAAGCATAGTTTCCTTCAACATGAAGATCAGTGGCAAAAAATCTTGTAACAATTGATTCCAGCTAGCGCATTTGGTGCGGCTGAATTTTGACTTTATACCTTAAAATAACTCCATTGAGTTTGGGGGATAAGTAATGAGCATTGATTTTTTAGAAACAGATTTTGAAAAAGCAAGCTACTTGTTAAACTTATTGGTTGCTCATGCCACAGGAAAAGCGGCAGATTCAGGGGAGTATGAAAAACTTCGGCATGAATTTCTTAGCAATCCGAAATTAAACACCCAACTTCCTGCATGGATAAAGCTACACCGGAACCTTGACTCGTTCTGGGGATTTATTCAGCCAAAATTTTCCACATACGCAGAACGAAGAACATTCCTTTCAGAACAGTTTACCCCGCTTTTAGACTCATTAGAATTTGGCGTGAGCGAGACCAAGCCCAGCCAAACTTTAAGCTCTCCCACAAAGGAGAAACTTATTGCCAGAAACAAAAGAAATGTATTCATCGTCCACGGCAGGGATAATGAAGCCAAGCATGAGATTAGTCGCTTTATAGAAGCTTTAGGGCTAAAAGCAATAATACTGCACGAACAAGCCAGCTCGGGCATGACCATTATTGAGAAAATAGAGCACTACTCTAACGACGCTGACTTCGCTCTAGTTTTATATACGCCGTGCGACCACGGCAGAGGTGTTCACGAGTCAAAGTCTCCTCCCAAAAACAGAGCGCGGCAAAACGTCGTTTTTGAACACGGATACTTAATGGCAAAGCTTGGTAGAGAGAATGTGTGTGCCCTGGTAAAGGGAGATATAGAAACACCTAACGACATTAGTGGGGTGGTCTATGTAAATTTGGACTCTGCTGGAGCTTGGAAAATTGAGGTTTCTAAAGAGCTAAGAGTATGCGGTTACGATATTGCTAACTGGTAGCTCCTGAATATTCTAACATGAGAATCATACGTTTTATCCAACTGGCTCAAGCGTCACATGAGATTAAAGAGCGGTGAAAATAGCATAACCCTTTGTTCCAGCGGACGGCCTTCAGTCGCCGCTGATACAGACCAGACAGGATGTCAACATGAAGCGCCAATCAATTTACAAGCCTGGTTATCAGGGAAAAAGCAGTTCGAAAAATCCTGATCCTATGGATATACATGTCGGGGCTCGCATAAAAATGCGACGTCAGTTACTTAAAATTAGTCAGCAGGGATTGGGCGAAGCGCTTGGCATCAGGCCCCAGCAGATTCAGAAATACGAAACCGGGATTAATCGCGTAAGCGCAAGCCGTCTCTTCCATCTGTCGAAAGTTTTGGGCGTCGAGGTCAAGTTTTTCTTTGACGACTTTAACGCAGAGAGCCTTGGCAACGCCTATGGTTATTCTGAACTGAAGCAAGAGGACTTATCTTGGCTGGAATCCCAAAAAGGAGACTTGATGGAGCGCAAGGAAACACATCTATTAGTGCGAACCTACTATCAGGTAAGGGATCAGTCCGTACGTAGGAGCTATATTAAAATACTCAAAACGCTTATTTCCAGCCAGCTTGATTAGTCTTTCACCGTTTCTGTTTGAAGCGTTTAGACGCCACTTTTTCCTGAGGCTCTCGGCACAAGGCGCTGGATTTTATGGGTGAGACGCTATCGACTCCGATCTTTGTCATTGTGCTCACGCTCAGATGACCTGATAAATGGCCTGGTTTGATCTGGCCCCTCGCCTCTTCTCTGCTCTTTATTGCCTTTACGAGACGCCTCTGCTGCACGTTCAAACGCGGCCATAAGATCGGGAGTCTCTCGGAACGGCTTCCGCTTTGCCTTCTCAAAAGCCGCCAGCACCTCGGGGGCTTCCCGAAGCGTAATTATTTAAACTTAGCCTCGTTAACTGGGACACGCTGACGCGCCCTCTTCATCTTAATCGTTATGTTTCACCAGGCACACATGCTAGTACCCCCTCAATGACTTATTCGTAAAGTATAATTTATTACGACTTGAATTGGAGTGGCCAGCCCTTACTCTCCAGATTATTCAAGCGCATTGAAAAACGTTCTCTTTCAGTCTGGTTTCAATTTGCAAAGCTCAACATGTCTACATCATTACAAACGGCCCGCAAAACTTTCGCCCTCTAGTTCATTACCTTTCTCTAACATACAAGCCCCCTTGCCTTTTTCCACGGCTTTACTATGATTTGCAACTCAGCTGTCGAGTCTTGCCTGCAGACTCATGATGCTTATTTGAATTAATTTAGTGTAAACCATATATACCAGATAATTAACAGACGTATAAATGGTGTCGTTTCTCGGATAGTCGGGATCATGATGCATATAAAATGGCTGCAACTTAATAACTTCGCGGCATTATGCGCACAACGACTTCCAACCCAGGCTACCAAAATAATTGCTGGTAGTTTTGTTTTTTTTAATTTTTTCGGAGGACTCTTATGCGTTTCACAATACTTCTGCCTTCGCTGCTCACCTTCTTGTTCACGCTCTCCATCAGTAATATTGCTTTTGCCGCTTGCACCGCGCCAAATGGTGTCGCGGGCAGCCTGGATTATGATGATGCGACAAAGACACGTAAAATTTGCGACGGCACAAACTGGAAAGTTCTGGAGGAAGTTGACTACTCCACCACCGGAGCAAGGCAGCGTCTGCAGGTTGCGGACGACGCGGGAACCTGCACGGCGCTAAAAACCGGGAGGCTGCGCTATAACGGCACGGCGACATGGGAATATTGCAATGGGAGTGCCTGGGTCCCTTTTGAGTCGGCGGGGTGCACCGGCCCCGCGAGTTGCCCTGCAGTAGGTGATGTATGCACCGACGGCAGCGTCTTCGCCGGATGCCCGTCACCCGGTTATCAGGCCACCTTTGTCACGCGCTGCGATGCGGGGCAGACATGGAACGGTACGACCTGTACGGGAACGAGATCCACATTTGCGTGGAACAATGGCAACTCCACGGGCTATACGACAACGAATGTGACTGGGTTCGATGGAGAAACCAACACTACGGCACTTGTTGCAGCCGATTCCAACAGCGGGGTGGGCGGCGTGCAGCCGCATTTGGCCGCTGCTTATTGTAGTTCTTTGAGTATTCACAGCCAAACAGACTGGTTTTTACCCAGCATCAGTGAAATCCACATGATCTGGGTCAATGCCACCGCTATAGGATTTCTTGGCACTGGTAATTTTCAAGTATCGAATGAGCTCGATAACACAGATTCCTGGTATCAGACCATTCCTGCTGGTGGCCAGCGCTCGTACACAAAAGACACCAACACGCGTTACATCCGCTGCGCCCGGCGTTAGTTACACAAAATTAATGGAGCAATCGGCCTCTTAACAAAGAGATGCTCTTGGATATTAGGAGTGAACTTGAACAGACCAGATTTTGGAAAAAATTTGAGTCGCAGTTTATTCTTCTGAGAAGACGTCATCTCTCTCGGTCATGCTCATCGCTCTTGCGATGAGGCGGTGAGATAATCGGCTTAGCTTGTTCCAAGCCTCCGCTTTCCACCTGTTCTTGATGTCCTTTACGAGACGCCTCTGCTGCTCGTTCAAACGCAGCCATAAGATCGGGAGTTTCTCTGAGCGGCTGACGCTTTGCCCTCTCAAAAGCTGCCAGCACATCGGGGGCAGCTCTCTCTGGCAGCAAATGCTCGTGATCAACGATCTCGACCAGCGACGGCATCACGCCATCCTCGCCGCGTGCCCTGACATGCTGATCGCGTTTGTTATCTCGCATGAATGCGGCCATCTCTCGTCTATCCACTTTTTCAAGGGATGCTGCCTTACGTTCAATGCCGCGTGCCTGAATCTTGAGGCGGAAATCCAGAGTTTTATCATCCTGTGTTTGGCGAGCTTTCAGCTGAGCCTGCTGTTCGAGATGAGCGCGAATGCGTTTGGCATCTTGATAATGATGCAATTTCTGGCGCAAGAAATTGACACCGCTGACCCGGCCCAAGAACTCGGACAAGCCCGTGGGGCGGTTTGGATACCGCTCCCGGCGAATGGCTTTCATCATGGCAAGGTGGCCTGTACGCAGATTTTTCCGCTCTGCCTGGTGCTTTTCCTGCTGCGCAAGACGCAGGCAATGCTGGCGGTGCTTGAGTGCTTCTCGCTCCTGCTCTATCGCGCGACGCCGCTCCATCTGGCCGTGCTTCAGCTCGGCGAGCCGGTCGGCGTAGTTATCTTCCTTAACGGCTCGCTCGATCAGCTTGCGGTGCGCCGCAATAAGCTTCTCAGCCTCCTGAACGGTCGGCAGTGATTCACACGGGAACTCTTTCTCAAGGAATTCGCGGATGTCTTTCGTGCGGATGGACTTGTCATCAATGAGCTTTGGCAGCGCGTTCACGTTGCCGTAAAGATCGATAAGAACATAGGGGCGGTTTCCGGTGGCCAGCATGTAGCCCCGCTCGGCGAGCGCATGCACGAACGACCGTGCATCGTCACTCTGTTGCCAGGCTTCGGTAACCTGCCGCTTATGGTCTTCTTTGGAAAGTCCGGTCTGCCGTAGCTGCGCCTGCTCGTAGAGGGAGATCTGCCCGACCTTCCTGGATTTTTCATACCCTGCGGGAAGCTCCAATTTGTGATCACGGGCGAAGCCCCGCGTCACCCGCATCAGCTTGTCCCGGTCAAAGGCCAGATGGACAGCTTTCTGATTATCAGCATCAATCCGTGACCAGACCACATGGCAGTGCTCACGACCATCTTTGATATGGAACACCACGGCGCGGGGTTGAGCGCCTAACCCCAGGGCGTCCTCGGTGCGCCGGATATAGTCCAGGTACTGATCGCGCGTCAGCGGTCCCTGCGCGGGATCAGGGTTGATCGACAGGCTATAGAGATACTTATCGCACCGGGTCAGGGTATCGGCCTGTACCTGCCACTCTTTGAACGCACCGTGCAAATCCCCGGCAATGGCTCCTCGCAGATCAGCCACCTCGGTCAGCTCATTGTCGTAGGCATTCAGAAGGTGAGTGGCGAGGTCTTGGCCGCTTCCCCGCTGTGATGCGAAAGGGATCATGGGTCCCTCCCCAAGGCCAGCATCAGGTAGCTCCTGATTTCAGCGAGCTCATCTCGGCATTCCTGGAGAATTAGGCTGGGACCGCTATCGGTGGACGAGCGGCCAGCTTGCTCCAGCCGGTCGTTAATGCGGGCTGCTTGCGACAGCAGCATGGCAATCATCTTCTGATCCAGCGGCGAAACGCGCTTAGACCGGGGAGCGGTCCTGCCGAAAATGGCGTCAGTGATGTAGCCGTTAATGGACTGACCTGAGTTCTGCACCCGCGCGTGAAACTCATCGCGCAACCTTTCGGGTGGGCGGTAAGAGATCGGCGCATCGCGTTTTTTCTTTGATCTGGTCATGCCGCCAACTTAGCTGCTTCTAAAAAGCCGTCGCCTCCTGGTTTCCTCTCGTCTTCAGCACCGCGCAGTGGTCGATGGAATTCCAAAGGGAGAGCTGACATCTCTCTTTGGTCGGCACCGGGCCGAAACCCGGTCGTGGGTCCAGGGATGCGAAAGTCCCTGGTCGTGGGTTGCAAGGGGCGATGAAGTAGCCCTTTGCTCGATGGGTTCAGGGAGAGCCGAAGTCTCCCTGATCGTGTGCAACGGCGAAACGTTGCGTCTAATCCCTTAGCAAAAATGTTCCCTAGAACATTTGCGCTTAGGGATTCCGAGGGGGGATCGCGGGGGACTGGAAGTCCCCACGCAAGGTGGGCGTGGTACTACCACGCACACCTTGTGCTCACTTCGTTCGCAACTGGCCCTTGAGTCCAGTTTAAGGCTGGGGGTATGAAGATTTTCTAAAAGAAACAGCGACTGCTAATGCAGTTTCCAAATTTCTTTTGCGCTACTCAGTGGCTGATAGCATTTGTTTTTGTGAATGTGAATTTAAAAATCAGAGCAGCCCGCATTACTGTATTGCGGCACTCGAAAATGCATGCAGGAGATTTATGCGGATCATGACGGACTCATATGGATTGAAAAAAAAGACGGACCTTGCGGCCCGCCTTTTCTTCAATCAGCGATGGCTATTCGCCTGACTGGTCGGTGCTTTCAATTTCGTAAAGCATGAAGTCAGAGACGATCTGCGTCCCGGCTAACTTTATGTAGAACGATCCATCAGTATTTTTCCAGGCGACGCCGATGCGTTCGTACACGGCATTTTCGCCTGAGCCTTTGCGTACCTTCGCAACGAAGCCGGGTTTCTTGGATTCAGATGCGGTTGTTTTGGTGTTCATGTTGAGTCTCCTTTTTCGCTTGAGGCTGGTTTATTCCAGCGACGAGCCCCCAGCAGCCAGCGAACGACGACGTGTCATGGGCAACACGGGCCTGCACAGGGCGATAGCCCGAACAGGTGCAGGCTTGGTGCGGGCCGCCCATTGACACGCCGCCAGGGCATCGGCGAACGATGGCTAAAGGGTAAAGGCTAATAGCTGGGATAAAGACAGCCCCGAAAACGGAAGCGCCTAAACGCCGCATACGCATGCTGACTGAGCGAGAGGATGTCGGGAGGAAGGCTGCATACAAGCGCATGCAATGCTCGTGGCAACACCGACGGTGAGGCCAAAATCATGAGCGATTTCTTTAAGGAGTTTATGCGGGATGTACCGCGTGGCGACTCTACCCGCCCCTTACGGGAGCAGAAAGTTCCTCAGGCGCGGTGGATGAAGCTCGAAGACATCGCAGCGAGCCGCACACTATCGTATGACCCACTCCAGCCAGGAAAAAAAGTCCTGATCGGTGCGCTGGGGAAGCAGCTCATTGGCATCGAGGATGACCGCCACATTCTTACTGTAGCGGGCTCCCGATCTGGTAAATCAGTCGGCCTGATCAGCAACCTGCTGTTCTATTCCGGCAGCATCCTGGCAACCGACCCCAAGGGCGAACTGGCTGATATTACGGCAGACAGACGCGCAGCCCTGGGGCAGAAAATTTATGTCGTTGACCCCTTCGGGGTTTCCAGCAAAGCAGCCGCGAAATACCGCGCCTCGTACAATCCCATGAGTCTCCTGAAAACAGGCAGTGAAACATTTCTTGAGGATGCTGCGCTGATCGCCGAGTCGATTGTCGTGCAATCGGCAGATCAGAAAGATCCGCACTGGGATGAGTCCGCCAAGAACTTTATCGAGGGAGTGATTATTCACGTCGCAACCTACCCTCGATACGACAAGGAACGGCACCTCATCATGGTGAGGGAGCTGATCAAGCGGGCGCTATGGGTTGAGCCGGGAGATGATGAAGAGAAGGCAAAGCCTCTCCTCTATGAGGAGATGATGGACAACGGCTACCGGCTGCAAGACCGTGCGGAAACAGAAGACATTGGCAGCGCCGTCATGGCGGCGGCGCTCGATTTCTACGGCAAGAAAGGGGCGGAGCTTTCCGGTGTTCACTCGACGGTGAACCGGCATACCAAGTTTCTCGACTACTCGGCCTTTCGCAAGGTTTTGAAAGAGCATGATTTTGATTTGTCGGAGCTGAAAAGCAAACCGTCAGGTGTCAGCATTTATCTGTGCTTCCCCGCGACGCGTATCGAGATCGCCAGACGCTGGATGCGGATTTTTATCAATCAACTGCTCGATACCATGGAGCGGGAAAAAACGATACCGCCTGCCCCCGTGCTGGCCTGCCTCGATGAGTTCCCGGTTCTTGGCTACATGAAGCAACTCGAAACCGCTTCCGGCCTGATTGCCTCATTTGGTGTGAAGCTCTGGGTCATCCTTCAGGACTGGAGCCAGGGCAAAGCTCTGTACGGCGAGCGGTGGGAAACCTTCGCAGGCAACGCAGGGATCATGCAGTTCTTTGGCAACAACGATATGGCGACGACTGAATATATTTCCAAGCTGCTTGGCAAAACGCAGGTGGAAGTCGCGCGCACAGGAGAGGTCGCGCAGGATCAGCAGCACAAGGGATTATCGGGCCGGTCGGAAGCTATCGAGCTATATGACCTGATGACACCAGATGAAGTCAGGCGTCATTTTTCCCGCAGTGATCGGTTTAAACGGCAGATAATCCTCTGGGCGGGCCGTCACCCGATGATGTTGCAGCGGGTGATCTGGTACGAACTTTGATTTTTCATACATGTCACAAGTTCAAAAAGCCCCTAATTATGCAAAAATAATTATGAATACCTTTGTAATATCAAACTATAAATTTGAATTACCGCCCATGACATTGTATCAATATATCCAACCACATTTAAAAACGCAGCGAGGAAAAAATGCAAAACGAAAATGGCGACGATTTCGATGCAAAGCGCCTTAAGGAAATTTACAAAGAGTCGGGAAAGATTCTTTCAGATGAAGAGGCAAACGCACTTTTCAAGCTGATCGAAAAAGCAGCTACCAAAGTATTATCAGAAGAAAATTCCCGCCAAGGAAAAACTGGGGAAAGCCACGTCAAAAACGAGCCTTAGATGCCTATAGATGAGCCAAACAGCAATCACTATTGAAATCGCATAAAATATCAAAATCACTAATCTCGCAAACCACTTTCTCTCATTCTCCGCATTCCAAACATTACGATAATTTAATATTGAGTCATCCGACGAATTTCTTTCGATAAAGCTCTCGTTAATCACCCTGGCAATTACATTAGCCAGCCTTACTTGCTTATCAACAGGCCAAGCAGAGTACCTATCCTTAACAAGCGTTGAAGCGGCCATTCTTTGTTCGCGGAGTTCATTTTCCCTGAGAATGATTTTTTCATTCTTTATAAAACCAGCAATGTTAGCCAAGTAATTATCTAGATCGCCATAAGATCGTATTATTTGCGGACACAACGTTTCATTGAGAAAATGCGCAAAGGAAAGACAAATACTTCCTGCAAACAACCAGAATAACGGCTCAGGAAGAGCTAAATCTATCTTTGCAGGAACGGCAGTCTGAGTGATCGTTTGTAGCTCCAGGCTATTTATTATATTAATAACATACGAAAGCAATGGAACAGCTACTACACCGGCGTACCCCACCTTCAGTACCGATGTTGTTCTAAAGGAGGACAGCCACACCCACGACCACTTACTCATGCACCCTTTCATTTATAGTCTCGCTTTTTCTCCTCTTCTGAAATTATTTTATCAATACTCTTCTGAACAACCTTAAGCATACGATCCGTCCTCGCCTTTATTAGCTCCCGACCTTGAAACCCATTCTCAGCAGAGTACGCAAAAACAATTCTCTTAACTTTCTCCACTATTTCTTCAGGAATATCGATATTTTTATTCTGGCTCATCTGAGTCTTCCTCCCACGAATCCACCTCATTCTGCATATCTTCATCAACCTCTTTTCTAACGACGTCAGTTAACCGCTTAACCTCCTCAGGTAGAGGATCACCTGTTGTGTTTGTTTTACCAAGACGTTTGGCCAAATATTCCGCCACAGACCTATCAAAGTCCTCATCATCTTTATGCGGCTCCAGTTCATGCTCAAGTTTCGAAGGCATAAACATTCTCTTTATTATTCAGACTGTAATGAAATTTTGGTTTGTATCGCTCGTGGCTAAATTCAGTGTAGTCCGGAAATTTCACGACTCAAGGAACCATAGCTTCTAAGTGACAGTCGGTATTACCAGCCAAAAATGATCATTTCTTATTCGATTTTTATCTATAGCGATCTTTTTTCATTTCGCAGCATGGAGGCAACCGTATCTCAACTTTTGGCCTCCTTTTGGTGTAGTCAGAGGATCAAAGTCTCCTTTCTTCCAAACCGCTAATGGGATTTCTCCCAAGCAGCCCGCCCCATTTCATAAGCTTGCTGAACCTGCTTTTTTGAAAGTAGAACTTCGACTGCGTAATCTCTCCCCCACTCTAAAGCCAGTTCCGAAGCATAGCGACCTTGATTATCTTTAATCAAATAATCGCACTTACCGCTATTGACCAATACACGGACACAATATCGAGCCCCCAATACTGCGGCATAGTGAAGCGCGGTCATCCCCTTTTCATCCCGTTCGTTCACATCCACGCTGCCGGAGTCGATAAGCTTCTTCGTTAAGCGTGCGCTCCCAAGCTTGACGCTGCCGATAAGGGAAATAGCTGATTCTTCATCAACGCCTGAAAAGCCTTTCACTAACTTTTTGTCCTTCGGCACACGCTCAAAATTTTCCGCACGTTTATTTTCTTCTTTCATAAATACTCCTAATAAAGTATCAGCATGAAAGTTTCAGTCAGGATCTGGATAAGTTCTGGCTGTATTAAAAAAATATAAACTATCAGCCCCCTCACCAAATGGTTTACCTTCAGGATCGATTAAATGTCTGTAGCCATGTCGTAGTAGATCTATATGCACAACGGATTCTTTATCAGCGGAACGATCAAAAATTGCACCTCCTTCCTGAACATAAGCAATATTGACTCCTGGCTCTCCACCACCCAGAAATAGATGTAAAAAATTATCCTTCGTCACTGAAAATCCATAACCGACTTGAACAATACGAAGGGTCGTAAATAGATTTTTTCTCTCGTAGGATTCGTAACGCGTGAGCTCCTCAGGGCTGTATTCGTAGATTTCTTCTACACGCACAAACTCTCTAGACGGATCGGGCATAATGCGAAGAGTGAACGTATCCCAGTTACCAAGTTTGTTTTTTTTGCGACAGGTATATGTACCTTCCATGATGGTCAAAAAACATTTCGCTGAGTCTGATGTAGAAGCTAAATATTCGTGAGCAGCCAGCATCTTCTTAAGCCCAATGTCACTTTCATCCATATCTTCCAGACTGAGAATTCCTTCATGCACTAAAAAACGTGTTAAATCTTTTAATCTCTTCAGATCAAGAATGCTTACCCTGGTAGCAAAGCGGCGCAAAGCTTCCGGCCTAAAGGCCAACTCTGCATCATCTTCAGAATAACGATCAATATTGACATCTGAATAAATTATCTCGTCACAAACCCGACTCCACGGCGTCAGGCGTCCATTACTAGCATTAGCGATGCGATATTTTCCTAAAGCAACACGGATTTTGTCGATCTGCCATTCAGTAAACGTGATGTCGTCAAAATCCATGCTCATCTCCTGTTCGCCAGCGCACAAGGAATGCGCGGTGTATCCAGAAAACCCAGCGGTTGCCTCTCTAATAGAAATCGAGGATACCGCGATGACACAACAACTGCTTAGCCGGCTGTCAGGGCATCCGTCCACCGTACTTACTGATCGTGCGGTAACGGCGCGAGGAAACGGCGAGGCAAGCATCATTGACCATTGTGTCAGCGTAGCTCCTAACGCAATCAGTTGAGGACGCTGCCATGAACTCTCCGATGAAAAGCCCACTTTTAGGGCGTCCCCCCACCAGGCAAACGACCGACGAAGCCGGTCTGCTGTCGTTCAAGCTTACGCCGCGCGAGTTGACCCCCATTCGGGCCAAGCTGGCGAATGGGATCAGCGCTGTCATCGGGCTAGGGCTGGCGGCAGCGAATTTCATTCCCCTGCTCCAGGAGCCTCATCCGTATTTGCCCGACCTGGTGACCGCTTTGGGGGTGACGGTGCTCGGATATCACCTGTTGCGCTGGGTCACGTTTGAAGCGTGCCGGGTAACCACCCGGATCGAACTGAGAATGGACGAGGTCAGGGTCAGACTTCTGTCGGGCTGGAAGAGCTACGACCGCCGCATCGAACATCGTTTTGTGCTGCTGCCGCATGACGCCGCCGAATATGAGCAGCGGTTCCATGAGTTCGCCACCCGTAAAGCAGCAGCGAACGGCCAGGTCGTGCAACCGCCCATTTATTACGGTGATTCCTTCCATGTCGTTCTGGTGTATGCGGGTCACCGCATTGATCTCCTGACCGTATATGGCAGACAGCAGGCGGCAGCCATCGTTGCCCGTTTGCAGCATTGCGACCAGCTCCTTGATGCCGAGGCGAAACGTGTCGGCGCGGGAAAAAATCCCCACATCGATGGGGAATGGCATCACACCCCTGGAGGGCTTAACGATGTTTGACCAAATCTACCCCTACTTAAAAATCGTGGCCGCCGCAGGTGGCGGGATCATCGTCGCCTGTATCGCTTTCAACTTCTTGATGTGGCTGGCTGGGGCGCTTTACCGGCAGTCTCTAATCTTCATCGACTACACAGTGCGTCTTCTCATAAAGGGCTCCAGCTGGACGGGCCATTACCTGGGAGCATTCGTCACCGGATGCCTGTCGCTGGTTTTCAACGTCATTCGGGGTACATGGATGTTCCTTTATCAGCCGTGCTTCCTCGCAGGCAGGAATGTGTCCCGCGCCGTTGGCCAGTACGTAAAGCTGCGCCAGTTGTTCTGGAAGTATGGACGCCAGGAGTTCGCAACATTCGGGCAATTCAAACGCCACATGCTGGGTGAAGAAGAGCCACCCCCGAAACCAGAAAAGCCTGCGCCAGAAAAAAGCGGTTATGCACAGGCGCTCGAAGTGCTGGGTTTCTCGGAAACTACGCCGCTCGACAAGACGATGCTTAAAAGCCGACATCGCGAGCTGGCGGCGATTCTTCACCCGGATAAGGCGTTTCCCAATCAGGTGTTCATGCAGCAGGTCAACGATTCCGTTGACTACATCAAGAGGGCAAGAAAATGGACATAACCAAACAGCAAGACAAGCCCCCGAGCTTGTTGGAAAAGGCTCGACAGGAACTGGCAGCGTTCAACCGCAAGCAGCTTTCTGTACCTGAGGCCGCGTCCATTCCCAATACCAGGATCACTACGCGGGAACCATCGCACGGCGAACGGATTCTCTATTGCTCCAAGGTGCCGCAGGCATCGGCTGTTCTGATCCTGAAGCTGCATGAGAAAGGCGCGGAAATCACCGACGTCATCGCGCGTCGCAATGCACCCGCGTCCGCGCAAGGCGGCACTCAAGCCGTGCACGACGATCTGGATATCCGCGCGTTGCTGCTGGGCAACTATCAGGGCTGCCCGTACTGCGATAACGCTGACCTGGTGCTGTGTCCCCGTTGCGGCAACCTGTCTTGCATTGGCAGTCAGCCGAGGATGACCTGCCCGGTCTGTGACCACAGCGCACGTGTGGTCAGCAGCGGGATCAGCCTGGAGGTTTCATGCGGAAAATCCGGGCAACAGGCAAGCTCACAAACGGAGCAACAACTTCTGGCAAAACCGGCAGGGCGACCGGCCCTGCCCCACAGGCCTGGATAGGGCCACCTTAGGTGGAGATCACCGCGATGAACGTGCGTGGCAGGGCTCAGGCGGAACCGAATGGCTCAGCGTCTTTGAGGAGCTTTGTCCGCAGTTCAACCAGCGCTTCGCATTGGGTTGTCAGCTCTTCTTCGTTAATAAAATCGCGGCCCGTCTGCTGCAAGAATTGCTTGATCCAGAGGCGGCTGCCAATGGATCGGTCGTACAGGTCTATGCAGAAAGCGAACAGTACCCGTGCCAGAGCGCGAGCAATGGTACGGGGTGGCAGCCCCTGGCGTTCCAGTCCGCGAATATGTGCCAGCAATTGCTGCTCAATCCATGCCGTGTCTGGTTCATTCAGAAGTTGGCTTAACGATATTGGCAGGTTCTCTCTCATAACACCCTCCTTGGAAAACTTTGCTTTATTGATCCTTTCATACCGCGCGCTCTTGCGTCCAGAAAATTCCGCCGCGTGAATTATTATGAACTCAAACAAAGAGCAGTTCAAAGAAGCGGCACAAGGCGAAGACAAGGATAAGGCGCAGGCCATTGCCGAGATAAAGAATAAACTTCAACAGCGCGTTATAGAACTTGACGAGCAGCAGGCCCTTCGTCGGCCCGATGATATGGAAAAAGCAAAGCAGCAGATCCTGCGCGAACATAACCGTCTGGATTGCAAGCCGTCTTATGCACAACGAAAGACGCTGACATCTAAACTCCTGGATGAACAGGCTGAGCGCATCGTTAAAACGCAGAACCTTAAAGAGTCTAACCAGCTAAGAGCTCAATATCAGAATGAAATTGATACACTTAAAAACTTAAATCGAACCGTCGAACAAAAATCAGATCTCATGCACGAAAGCCCGCGTGAAATCACAAAAATATTTAATGAGATTCCGAAAGACCGGGATAACCATGAACCAGAGCGCGAGCGCTGACCCCGCTTTTTTCTGCTGGCTTAAAAAATCATCGCCTATGGCGATACAGATACACCGTAAAGGTGACGCGGCCCGAAGGGCCGCGCGATTTATGAATGCTCACCGATTCCAGAATACATGCACCTCCCGGTAACCTGTTTCGAGAGTGAACACGTCGCCGTTCAACTCCATGTCACGAGCCATGGCTTCGTAATTAATGTAATAGCTCAGGGACTCAGGTATTTCGGTGGTCTCCTCAGTGAGCTCCTGCGCGTAATCCGCCAGCGATTCATAGCTGCCGCAATAATCCTCTTCGGCTGCCTTGCGGGCTTCCTCGACGCTGGAAAACTGGTTGAGCAACGCACCGCCATAGACTGGGAACTCTTCGATGAAGCAGGCGATCTCGTGCGCAGTATCGATGCCCTCATACTCGCCTAGGGCGTAACCCTCGAAACCTTCATAATCATGGATAGCGTATTCCTCGGCATCCGGTACGGGCGATGCTGCCAGCATGGCGTTAATCTGCTCCTGGATGTCGTCAACATCTTGGGCCGCGTCAATCCACACGCCATGCAAGTAACCGCTGTTATAGGCCGCCAGGTCTGCAACATAAATTCTGGGTTCGGTGGTCATGGTCTTGTCTCCTTTTAGGGCTTCGGGTGCTGTGCGTGAGGTCGCACATGCACCCCTGCCCGTCGGCGAGACCGGGGAGGTAAAACGCAAGGGCTCGATGAAGGGAGGGGGATCACCCGGCCTGCACAAACCTATGCTTTTTATGGGTGCGGAAGGCCGGGGATACCCTTCATCGGGGCAAAGCTTCACCCTTGCGTTGCGCCAGGGGCAGCGCCCCTTAGCAGCTTTTCATTTTTGCGAAAGGGATCGTCACCGGATGGCCGGGACAAGGCTTTCCATTTGGACCGGTGCGCATCAAGCGCATAGAGCCCGGTCTGCCGGAGCAGCCGTCAGATTCGCTATCGTAGTTCCACAGTAATTGTTATCTACCGTTACGCCTCAAGTCGATTACGCGGTGACAATCGACGACCAAGCCCGTCCTCAAACCGTACCAGCCCATAGTGCTAAGGGTTCGGGAAAGATCGGACTTGAATATGACTTGACCCTTGAGTTTTGCTTGTTAGCATTCTTTTAATCTAACTCATCTATCATTTTAATATTAATTAAAATTGGAAAACAAGAGTTGCAAGAGGTTGTCCATCGACAAATAAATGAAGCTGTACCATGCATCCCCATACCCCATAGAAACCAAAACCCTCCAGCCCGCAACGAAGAATATATCGCTGGCCATGCAGGATCAGTGTGTCGTCGCCAATATAACGAATTACTCAGACCAGAATACTCCTTATTTGTACGCCACACCCAATCCGCTGCTTGCCATGACCTACACTATGCCGAAGGGAGTACGTACCGCGAACTGTCACGGTTTATTTGGTACTGAACTCTTATTTATTGATAAGGAGAGTATTATTGGAGATCCGGAACTTCTGGGCGGCATGTACAGCTTCAACTCCCATCAATTTCTTCAGGCTCATCTAGACGGTGTACCAACTGACCAATGGGTATCATCAGAACATGTTGATATAAGCAAGGCCGAATTTATTAGAGTGCAATCAATAAATGATATAATGCGAAGTGGAGTACAGGTCTTTCAAATTTCCGACGACTACGATGCTTATGCATTTTCACTTGATGAGCCAGCGGACTCGTCCGAGTCCAGCATGATACATCACTACGCGCAACTGGTAGAAACTGGAAAACTGCGATGGCTTAACGAGGAACGTTGTATCAATCGCAAGCCTTGCCTTTCAAAAAATGAAGGTGACGACAACTCCGTGGCTTTGTTTTCAATGATCTCCCCTCCAGTATTGTCAAGGTAATGTTCTGCTCGCCTCCGGCCTGATATTGACAGGAAAAGCATCGCCAATTTTCGGGGACTTTATTTCAGAGACAGGACACTAGCGCCTTAATCAGCAAAGTCACACATCGAATGCAAATATGTGTTGAAGCGACAACTCCTTGTCGCTTCCCTCCTGGTAGGGTTCGTTTTAGCGGTGATGACCTTGATGTCCGCCCGAGTTTCTCGCGCATTCGCAGCAAGCCGCCGCGACTTGCTCCGTGTCGGTGAAAATCCAGTTGGTCGGAACGGTAACCTCCGGATCGATATCCGCCTTCTTGCGCGGAATGATCGTCAGCTTGCGTTCTTCGTGATCGGTGCACTCGGTCATCTCTTCATCCTCGGCGATGTCGAAGTGCTTGTGAATGAGGAAGACACCGAACCGTTGCAGGGCGTTGTGCCGCTTGAGAACGTCGCGGATTTCGCGGAAGCACTCGGTGTCGTCGTCGGAAAAAGGAACTAGCTCCGGGCTTCCCATGTAGGGGATCTCGCCCCATTGCATCGCCTGGATCTGCACAGTCGTCATACCGAACTCCTTGATAGAAAGAGAGCGTGATGCGTTGCGCGTGTCGGGACTACTGCACTCCGGTGACGAACATAAGCATCACAGGGAGAGGTTCGTCTGCGGAACGAAAGTTGACGTTTCGAAAACAATCCTCTGAGGACTTTATGCAGTAGGAGCCCCCCAAGAGTCAATCGCTACCAAGCATCTGGACACATCCACATGCGGACAGCGCCCCTTAGCAGCTTTTCGTTCTTGCGAAAGGGATCGTCACCAGAAGGCCGGGACAAGGCTTTACATTGGCCCGGTGCGCGGTCGCGTATAGAGCCCGGCCTGACGGTGCAGTCGTGAGGCTCACCTATCATCTGCGGATCTTATGGGGTTCCGGGGCAATTCCCCTGCCCTTGAGAATAAGGACATCAGCTTAAGGGTACGTCTGCCCCCGTTCTTGCTGTATCAGGCCTCAGGGCTATCATTACGAGTGACGAGATCACAAGAAACTCAAGATTCCTGATATGCCAAATTTCAGAGGCTTTTTTATTGTCTGCATGCCCAATGCACTCATGGAGGAATGAGCTATGGCTCACCCAAAACTATTTCCAGCTACGCTGGCTAGCCTTCAACTGAATCAGATGATGATCGGTGAGGCCTTCGAGGAGATCGCGGCCTGGCTGGAGAAGGAAGGTGCAACAGAGACGGCGATAAAGCTTAGGGTTCGTGTTGGCGATCTGAGGTTCAATGCGGAAGTCATGGAGAAGGCGATTGCTGAATTGCTCATGACGGATGAGAGCGTGCACTGACGACCCTTCTCAGGGCTTGCTCGCGGTCACTTCTCATACTTGAACGAGTTCAAACATGAGAAGTGACATTGGTTAATTATGGCCTTGTCAAAAAATTATTTGATCATTACCAAAAGTTTTTGCGAGAGCTTTCTATAGAAGTCCTCTCTGTTTCGCGGATTTTTTAATTCAGCACAACACTCGGATAATGCTTTGATAGCGTCAGCCTTCTTAATTATACCCTTTAAAATATGAGGCTCTAATTTTTCATCGTATATGTATTGAAGTTCGTTATATCCATTACACTGCCCGCACGCGACGAATTGTGAGTCTTTCTTTCCTTGCGGATGCTCATCCTTGTAATCGTAAAGGTCATTAATGTCCTTTATCGACTTCGGGGAAGCCTCATTCACTTTTCTCACAAGCTCGCGCAACCAGTCGTTACTCATAGGTATCCTTCCTCATTCCTGCATTTCTTCAGAGCAGATTACGCGACGCCTGAGAAAATGGCGACCCAATGATGGCACAAGGCCTGGCTTCTATTAGCAGCCTCACTGCAAGGTCGGGACAAGGCTTTCCATTGGTCCGGTGCGCACCAAGCGCATAGAGCCCGGTCTGCCGGAGCAGCCGTCAGATTCGCCAATATTTTTCCTGGTTCTGATGTCGCTACCTGAGCGTTCATTTCTCTTTCTACCTCACGGCACACCGCGCGCCCTTTGGTTTGACCTGTAGCACTGCCGTCGCCTCCTCCAGCAGCAAGTCATGAATGACTCCTTCTCTCGCGTTACGGCCCTCTGGGGTGCTGCGTGGCCGACGCCTGTGCTGGCACAGCGTCACAAGGCCGCGAAGGGTGGCCGAAAGACGTAGGAGACATGAAATGAAACTGATAACGATCTTTGAACTGGCCGCAAAATCTGAAGGCGAACTGCGCGTGCTGTACCGTGAGGTCTTTAAGGTCGCAGCGCGCGGTGACCGGGAAAGCCTGGAACATCAGAATGCCCTGGCCTCACTGGAGAATATCCACCGCGAGATGAACTCAAGGGCATTGCGCCCTTGATCTTTTACCAGGAAGAAGTACTCGCCTATGATTGAGAAGGTAATCTGTGCTGCATCATTGATGCATTGCTCATCAGCTGGCAATCCCTGCATAGCCACCCGCGAAGTCGGTTAGCTGCCTTTACCCCCTCCCCTCCGGCTGGGGAGAAAAAACTAGTGACAAATTTCCGACACAACGCTTGTAAGGTCAGTGTACCGTTAGAACAACTCATGCGGGCACCTATGCGATCCGGTTTACTGATGTTGAGAGAGCTTTAAGGGGCGAGTGCCAAGTAATTGACGATTGTTGGGCCCCGCGATGAACAGCGATATTGCTTGCACTTCCTCTAATGGGTGTGAAATCATTTTGACATCAAGCATGAATTCTGGAAATCGCAAGAGGCTAGATCGACGCCTAACGAGGGTAAGTCGAAAACTCTCAATGACCATTTTTTAAGGCTGAAGCGGCAACCTGTTCTTTATAGGCTACGGTGCATCCAAATGGGTGCTCGGTAACTTTTAAAACGGACAGTGGTAAGGGAATAACTAACCGTCCTGCAGATTCGCTTTTGCAGTTGAAGGATCTAAATGACTGGCTTCAACCTTTTCAACCCTCTCAAGACACCCTTTGGCTCAAGTACCGGTTTTGCTCGCCGAACCATGATGTCGTTCGCTGCCCTGTTGCTGCTGGCATTCACATTGGCGACAGTCATACTGGTTAAGATCGCCCACAACCAAAATGACCAGGCCCGCGACCAAAGTCTGTTCTTCGCCGAAAAAGCGCTGAAAATCCGCCAGGACAAACTGCAACAGTCCATTGGTGACTATGCCTTCTGGGGCGACGCCTACCAGAATCTGCATGCTCATGTCGATTTGGAGTGGGCCTATACAAGAGGCAATGTGGGAGCGACTCTGTTTGAGAATTTTGGCTATGAAGGGGTGTTTGTCGTCGCGCCGGACAATCGCACAATCTACGCGATGATTGAAGGGCAGTTGCAGCCAACGGAAATCCAGCAATGGTTGCAAGGAGATGTCACCGAGTTATTGGAGGAAGCCAAGGCTCGGGCGGCCGACGAGCAAAGCGTCGTGAAGGTTTTTCAAGTCGCGGGGCGACCTGCCTTGGTCGTTGCCGCGAGCCTCACGCCGGGCATTGATCCGTCAGTGCGGAAAGTGCCCGGGGCCCCTACGGTGCTGTTGTTCGTAGACGTCCTCCGTCCGGACAAGCTTCTGAGCTTGGGCGAGGATTATGCCTTGAAGCAACTGCGTGTAGCCCGAGATGAAGAGGATGCAGCGCTCGGGCCCAGCCTTCGTTTACCCACAGCTGACGAATCGGCCTTCTTGCTTCGCTGGGATCCCGCGCAGCCGGGCCGCCCGCTGTTTTTCTTCATGCTGCCCGCTCTTGGTATCGCCGGGCTGGTCATTGGCGCTCTGAGCTGGCTGGTGATGCGCCATACAATGGTAACCGCGAGATTGCTGGATGAAAGTTACGCCTCACTAGTGGCAAGTGAGGCGCGCTTCCAGGATATCGCGCAAGCGAGCTCTGACTGGCTCTGGGAAACGGATGCGGAGCAACGCTTCAGTTATTTATCCGGAAGATTCGAGGAAATTACCGGCTATACGCCCGAAGTCTGGTTGGGTCGGCCCTTAAGTGATTTTCTGAAATTCGAGTCAGATTCGCTGGCCAGCTGGATAGCCAACCCTGAGGTAAAGGCTACGCCCCACACGCCTCTTCCATGCAGGTATCAGTCAGCCAGTGGAAAGTACTGTCTGTGTAATCTGGTTGTATGTGCGATAAGCGGCCCTGCTGGTGTGCACGGTTACCGGGGAACCGCATGCGATATTACGACGGAGCTGGAAAACCGAGCACGCATTCAGCAATTGCAGCAATATGACGCTCTGACTGGTCTGCCCAATCGTAAACATCTGCAAGAGCGCCTTGAAAAGCGGATGAAGAGTGTCCAGAACAATTCTGTTGCCGTGCTGAGCATCAGTCTTAAACGATTTAAGCATGTTAATGACAGCTTTGGTCGCACGGTTGGAGACCAAGTGTTTGTCGAGATCTCGCAGCGTCTGACAAATTTTCTGCGCACAGAGGACTTACTCGCACGTCATTCCGGTAACGAGTTCATCGTGCTGCTCGATGGTGGATTCGCCCCTCAGGAATACATTGAAAAGCTGTGCAAACGCCTCATCGAATGTGTGGAGCGCCCATTCTGGGTTGCGCATCAGCAGGTCTTTCTCAGCGCCAGGATCGGCATCGCGATCGCGCCCCAGGATGCGGAAGCTGCGCACGAGCTTCTCCGCGCTGCCGAGATCGCGCTGTATCGCGCCAGACACCAGAAAAAAAGTCATTGGTGTTTCTTCACCCATGAGATGGATCGCCAGATTACCGAAAAGAAGCAGCTGGAGAACGATCTGCGCTTTGCCATCAGTAACGACGAATTACGCTTGCACTACCAGCCGCGCTATCGCACCAGCGATCGGCATCTAAGTGGTGTAGAAGCTCTGGTGCGCTGGCTGCATCCGCAGCGAGGGCTGCTCAGCCCCGGCGCGTTCATTCCGTTAGCTGAGCAAACCGGACTGATCGCCCCGCTGGGAGCCTGGGTGTTGCGCCAGGCCTGCTTTCAAGCCATGGGCTTTCCTGAGCCCATCTTCGTCTCGGTGAACCTTTCCCCTGACCAATTTCGCGACCCCAATTTGGTAGCGCAGGTGCAAAGCATTCTGGAGGAATCCGGCCTATCCGCCACTCGTTTGGAATTGGAAATCACCGAAAGCATGATGTTCGATGACGCCGAAGGCGCTCTTGCCACCCTGGATGAACTCAAGACTCTCGGGATTCGACTGTCCATGGACGACTTTGGTACCGGATATTCCTCACTCAGCTACTTGCACAGGTATCCTTTCGACATCCTGAAGATCGACCGTAGTTTTACCGCCCGCCTCGACGATGCCGAAGGCGGTCTGGCAGTTGTCCTAGCCATCGTTGGGCTCGGGCATGCCTTGTCAATGCAGGTGACGGCTGAAGGAGTGGAGAGCGAAGAACAACTGAACCGGCTTGGCGACATGGGTTGTGATGAAGTCCAGGGATTCTACCTCAGCCGTCCGATGCCCATTGAGCAGCTCTGTGCGCTACTGGCGCAAACGCATACGATCGTCACTTAAAACTGAGCCAGGTAAGACGGCTAGCGACAATGCTTCTTGCCCGGCGGATACCCAATGCAGCAGGTGATCCCGTTGCATACGATGCCTCACAAGCCAAAACCCGGACGCCCGAGGCTCCGAACGCCCAAAATACAGACAACACGACATCATCGAGCGGAGATTCAGTTGGTTGAAAGAAAATCATCGTATCTGTACCCGATACGACAAGCTGGCAAGAAGCATCGTGGCCATTGGCGCACCGGCATGTAAATCGCGTAGGCCAAGAACTTACTTCTCGTACAAAATTTATTGTCACGAGCAGAAAGCTCAATTACTTAGTATAATTATTTATCCTAATATTTGATTACAAACTATTAGTTATAAGATACTAAATGGCGCACCTTAATTATTAACGCGCTCGAAAATCTTCTCAATTTTTTCTTTCAATACTTGTGCAGTAAAGGGCTTGATTACGTAACCGTTCACGCCAGCCTGGGCGGCTTTGATGATCTGCTCTCGTTTAGCTTCGGCGGTCACCATTAAAACCGGAAGGTGTTTGATACGATCGTCAGCACGTACATAAGTCAAAAGATCAATACCGGACATACCAGGCATGTTCCAGTCAGTAATTAGAAAATCGAAGTTACCGCTTTGCAGCATCGGTAGCGCAGACGTTCCGTCATCTGCTTCAGACGTGTTGGTGAATCCAAGATCACGCAACATGTTTTTTATGATCCGTCGCATCGTTGAAAAGTCATCAACGATGAGGATTTTCATGTTCCTATTCAATTCAACCTCTAGATAATCTTCACTGCACCCATCAATTGGACGCGAATTTCAATTTAAATCCAAAGCGCCCGTGCCTCGCCGCATTGGCGAGGTTAACAGTCGCTCACCAAAAAACTCCAAGTGCCCGCGCGGGCTCACCGGTAATGGCCACGCATCTATTTTTTGCGCGATAGACTTGAATGCCAGGGAGCACGAAGAGCGGGGAAAAACATCATACACAGCACGCTGTTTTCTCACAGCCTTGCGCATGCATTCATCATAAGGCACGGCACCAACATATTGTAAGCTCACGTCAAGAAAAAGATTAGTAACACGGATCAACCTAGCAAAAAGGTTGACCCCTTCTTGGGGGCTTTGAGTCATATTGACGAGTATGCGGAAACGATTCATGCCGTAAGAATGGTTGAGCATTTTAATCAGCGCATAGGTGTTGGTAAGTGAGGTTGGCTCGTCACACACAACCATCAACACTTCCCGGGATGCACGAATACAACTGATAACTGAACCACCTATACCGAAGGCCGTGTCGATGACCAGCACGTCGAGCTTTTCGTCGACATCACTAAAGGCTTGAATTATTCCGGCGTGCTGAGCTGATGTTAGATGACTCATCCTTTGACAGCCCGAAGCTGCAGGAACGATGCTGATTCCGCGAGGCCCTCGCAGAAGTACATCCTGCAGTTCGCACTGCCCCTTGATTACGCTGGCAAGATTTTTTTGGGGGGCTAATCCGAGTAAAACATCTACATTTGCCAAGCCGAGATCAGCATCAAGCAGCATGACCTGGCGGCCACGCTCAGCCAATGCCAGGGACAAGTTTACTGCTACATTGGTCTTACCGACACCACCTTTGCCACCTGTCACAGCAATGACCTGCACGGGATGCATGCGGTTCATTTCTCTAATCTCCTAGTCGCGTAGGTGTTGGCCGCCTTCTGTCTTCGACATTTAATACAAGGAGGCTATTCTGATCTGATCGAGGTGAAGGCACGATTTTATCGTTTTGCTTGGGCGAACCTAAGTTGCACTAAAAACGTTACTATCTGAAGCTTTACTTATTTGGAGTCTTTAAAACTTTCACACCTGGTTAGACAAAGGAAAAAACGTACCAATTTTCAGCTGGCTATGCAAAAGCAATGCGAGTCTTCAAAACATTCCATTCTATCTGCACGACGGTGTTTCCAGCATCGGAATTTTGACTTATGAAGCGATTTTGCATGCCATAATTTAAGCGGATAACTTCCAATGAAGGCAGCAGCTTGATCAAAAACGAATTGTAAAACCTCGTCGACTTGCGCCTTAGCACCTGTATTTTCTTCAAGCTAACCCCGACAATAAAGCTGGCGCATGAATGATGATCGGTTACTTTTACAAATATTAACTTTCTAATTAAGCATCGTTTTTATTTGTCAATTTCCTGGTGTTAGCCAGCCTCTCACATTGTAAACTTCGTGTAGTTTGCTTACTACTTCTGCGGCCTCTGACTTGTTTTTGTAAGGCCCTACGACAATAAAATTATTTTCCAATCGAATTGTTGACAAGTGCATTCCCTTTATCGCTGCAGCGGATTTGTTACGGGTCAACGCGCTAGATAGCGTAATTTCTATCACCCAAATATCGGCGCTTTCGGTTGAGCGATCTTTATTCTTTGAATGCTTTATTATTGTGCTGCATTGAAAGCACGATTGATACGATAGCGGCGTTAAAACCGGCCTGAGAGAGCAGAGATGAAATGGTTTTTCCGATACATTGCTAGCCGATTTTTTTCTGCGGAAAAACATCACCAGCAATCCCGCCAACCCTATAAATCCACCTGCTACCAGCAAGTACCGCAACCAAGCAGTCATGGAGTTTATATCTCGGAAATCAGCGTTATCTGATATATTTTCTAAATCCGTAAATTTAGATGAGGTGAGAGTGCCTAGATTGCTTTGTAGATCGCCAAATTTCTGACTTAGCAGTGTTCTTGAAGAGGCCTCCTCAGCATGGTTAATTCCTGATGCGCTGTTTGAATGTATATGATTTTTCTCAGAGCACCACACAATAGTATTTTTTGTAAAAAACACCACTCCGAGCACTAATACTTGTATGGTCACCCCAAATATAATAACTTTTGAGTTTAGATTCCACATAAATACCCCTATAGAAGTCTGAAGTAGAGCAATCTACCCAAGGCCTCATAGCACGGCCTCTTCATTAAACAATGGCCCCACGAAAAACGGCATTTTTCAAGAATCACGTCAACGTTTTTCAGCAATCAGCGCCTTATAAGGCGGATTTTCCGTCTCACGGGTGCACCTCTCCTGCGATCAGAAATTAATTTGTAGCCATCCATAGGCTTGACAGAGCAAACATCGCGGTCAGTTTTGTCGTGATTCTCACTAACCCTTGGCAGAGTTCGTGTTTTCCTGCAACCGACGTAAGTTGAGGATCGTGGATTCATCAGGAGCTCGATCCAGATGCAGTCCCACGAACTGGCGCAGAATCGTGGTCTCGTAAAGCGCTCCGCCCATCGCAGAATCGCTATAGCTGAACGTGCTTTGCATTTCTTGAACCCGTAAATGGCCGTTAACGGATACGCCGGACGACCTCCTTCGTCCCTCGGATAATGCGACTCGATCAACGCAATCAAGCCTTTCCAGGGCCCGACCCAATCCATTTCAATCAGGAAACATTCGCGACGGGTCTGCTTACGCTGCAAGCGTACTCGGCGTCGAAAAAGGACATCTGCTTCACGGGTTCCACAGTTCGATTCGGAGGACGGGCTATATCACTAGATATGGAGGGCTTCTTCAGGGCCTCCCATGGGTGGCATTTTAGCATCATCCTAGAAGACAACGGAATATTGGCGTCAAGATAATGATAGATTTCTGATGAAAAAACCGCTTATCGAGGGCTTTTATGCTTTCCAGCTCCAGTACCCAGCGACGCCTCGAACTTCCTCTCCTGCATTGGCCAGAGCTAAGCGAACTCGACGTTGATGCTGCAACGAATGCGGAACGCAAGCCAGCCGCTGTCTACTCCAGCAACTGCGTGGCGTCGGCCCGATGATTCCACCCGCATCGGCGTCATAAACGGTGGCCGACAGCTGCCGCCTCACTGGGTCTGACACCGAAGCAACGCAGCTCCGTCGGTAAGGATCAATGCTTGGCTCAGCAAGCGCCGCCATGCATGTTTGCGAACACTGATGGTTCATGGCGCACGCTCTGTGTTGCCTACAACCAAGTCAAAAGGCGATCGACTTAGCCAGTTGGCCGCCGCCTAGCCCATCATGGCCCCGTATCGAAACGATGCCGTATCTGGAGGCCCAATATACGTATGCCGTCGGCACGGGGACAAAGCAAAGTGGCTTGCAATGAGGAGGATTCCATAGACGGCTATTGGTTAATTCATTGAGGCTCTCGATGAGCTCTCAGCCAAGCCATTCAGGTGGAACAAGACGGCCGAATCGATTATCAACTCTGTCACGATAAAAACAAATTATTGAACTATTCTTCAGGGTTCAAGATACATTTTTCATCAGTCCTTACCCATGGAGAACCTGTATATGCTTGTTGTTCCTCTACTGTCTGAGCGTGTAAATGGCCGTACGCGAGCCAGCTGGCGGCAATTGGTTCAGGCCGTCTATGAAAGCCCCACCTATGAACTGGCCTATAGGTACATGTGTCTGGCCGATGGCTACCTCCAAGCCCTCAACGATGCTGAACTGATTGATGATGCTCAGTATCAGAGCTTGTACGACTTTGTGCAGAAAATTCGAATCGACTGCTCTGAGGATAAATAGGGTAGCTCGCCAATCTCGGCTTATAAAATTCGAAAGTCTCATTTCCATAGCCGTCGGTGTGGAGAGAGAGTAGGAAGCTCAGTTATGCCCCAGTCGTTAGACGATCAATCGAACAGAGCCTTTGAGCAGCAGGCGCGGCTCAGTGCCCTCGACTGCTCCATGGCAATCCGAGCACAGTGACCGCACCATCGAAACAATGTGAAGATTCAGTGATGAGATACAAACAGTAACAAATTGCGTAGCAAGGTGTGTTTATAATAATGGTCATGCACAAAAACATATTAAAGAGGCGCAATGAATAACTTATTCACGCCTGCAATAGTTGACATACATAAATTGTCGGGACTGAAAAATGCGGCCCGCGGGGCCGCAATTTTTTAAAACAGCGAGAGCTGCCGGGCTTGCGCCTGTGCGTCGAGCCATGCCGGGGATTGAGCGGCGTGCTCCAGCCACGCGCGTACGCAGGCTACCGCGCCGCCTCCTGCCTCGATGTTGTCGGCGTGTTGGCGCGGTCGAAGCGCGAGCGATACCCGGTTGGCGCTGATCGGCAGCGGTGCCCGTCCTGCGGCGCTGATTTGCAGATGGGCAAGCGCATAGCCGTAAGTGGTGCGGTAGCTCTCCGACCAGTTCGGGGTGTACAGGGCCTCTATGGTGAGGCCCTGCCAAATGAAGGTTTCGCGGATGGCTGTCATGATGAAATCCTTTTCATGCGGTTGAGGGGAACGTTAGCGGTTCCAGAACACATGCACCTGCCGATAGCCCGTTTCGAGTGTGAACACGTCGCCGCTCAACTCCATGTCGCGAGCCATGGCTTCGTAATTGATGTAATAGCGTAAGTGTTCGGGGATTTCGGTGGTCTCCTCAGTGATCTCCTGCGCGTAATCCGCCAGCGATTCATAGCAGCCGCAATAATCCTCCTCGGCGGCTTTGCGGGCCTCCTCAACGCTGGAAAACTGATCCAGCAGAGCCCCGCCGAACGCGGGGAATTCTTCGATGAAGCAGGCGATCTCGTGCGCGGTATCGATCCCCGCATATTCGCCAAGCCTGTAACCGTCAAAACCTTCGTAATCGTGAATCGCGTATTCCTCCGCGTCCCCGACCGGCGATTGCTCCAGCATGGCGTTGATTTGATCCTGAATTTCTGACGCGTCCAATGTCGCGTCGATCCATACCCCGTGAAGATAACCGCTGTTATAGGCGGCCAGATCTGCAACGTAAATTCTTGGTTCGGTGGTCATGGTCTTGTCTCCTTCTAGGGCTTCGGGTGCTGTGCGTGAGGTCGCACATGCACCCCTGCCCGTCGGCGAGACCGGGGAGGTAAAACGCAAGGGCTCGATGAAGGGAGGGGGATCACCCGGCCTGCACAAACCCATGCTTTTTTATGGGTGCGGAAGGCTGGGGATACCCTTCATCGGGGCGAAGCTTCACCCTTGCGTTGCGCCAGGGGCAGCGCCCCTTAGCGGCTTGCGAAAGGGATCGTCACCGGATGGCCGGGACAAGGCTTTCCATTGGCCCGGTGCGCATCAAGCGCATAGAGCCCGGTCAGCCGGAGCAGCCGTCAGATTCGCCAATATTTTTCCTGGTTCTGATGTCGCTATCAGAGAGCTCTTTTCTCTTTCTTCCTATCGTCACGCCTCGCGTCCTTTTGTTTGACCTGTAGCACTGCCGTCGTCTCCTCCTGCAGCAAGTCATGAATGACTCCTTCTCTCACGTTACGGCCCAGTTGGGGTGCTGCGTGGCCGACGCCTGTGCTGGCACAGCGTCACAAGGCCGCGAAGGGTGGCCGAAAGACGTAGGAGACATGAAATGAAACTAATAACGATCTTTGAACTGGCCACAAAATCTGAAAGCGAACTACGGGTGCTATACCGGGAGGTCTTCAATATCGCAGTGCGCGGTGACCGGGAAAGCCTGGAGCATCAGAATGCCCTGGCCTCGCTGGAGAATATCCACCGCGTGATGATCTCAAGGGCGTTGCGCCCTTGAGGTCTAATTTTAATGCGCCTTACCTTTCGAGAACTTAAGCGTGTGCTCGCCTTTCTTGTAGAAAGGACCTACCACATAGTTGGAAGTATTCAGTTTTGGATCGATCATGGATGTGGTGCAGATCACTTGATAGTCATTCTCCAGCTCATCACACTTCTCTACCAAGACTCGCTGGAAATTCTGGCTTCTGGCTTCCATCATCCCCTTATCCTCAATGTTATCCAGCATAAGGAAACGTGGATAACGCGCCATCTGATCCTTTACAGAGTGAATGAATATGGCGACACGAATGGAGTTTTTCAGGATAACCATGGAACTGGCTGAGAATTTCGATCTGCCGTTTACAGCCATCTTGTCTCGTGCGAAATCAAAAGTAACGTCCTCGGGATCTTCAAAGACGTTTTCATAGCCGCCGTCCGCCTTAATGAACTCTTTGGCGATCTCCTCGATGTCAGAGTAAACGTCCTGGTAGCGATTTTTTGTCGCCTCGGCCAATGCCTCCAGCTTCTCTTTCAAGGTGGTGATACGAGTATTGGCGCCTGTCTTCCGGGTCGTAAGGTCTTCAATTTGATCTACCATCTTCAATTTTTCGCCGTAGCTGGTAATTTGGCTACGAGCAAACCCTATTTGCGCGCCGATCTCCGAGATCGCTGCGTCTACTGCGTCGGCATTAGACATCAGCTCGGCATACTCCATTTTCAGGGAGTTGAGTCGATGCGAGATCATGGGAAGCGAAGAGCTTATGCTGTCAGACTTGGCTTGATACTTTTTTAGCAAGTATTCGCTTTCACGAATCTGGAAGTGGATTTCATTTATTTTTTGAATGTATGAGTAATGGCGTTTTTCAAGATCAAAGCCAGCTTTGCATAAGCCGCACGCCGATCCATCGGGATGTGACTCGATAGGACTTAGACAGGCGGGACAATATTTGAATATCAATTCACCAAGAGAAGAGCTAGTTGTCTTGGAATTTTCGAGAGCGGCAAGGCGCTGCTTGAGAGATTGCAGAAATAGCTTTGTATCCACGATCTCCGAGGTGATGATGGATTTCCGCTCTTCCATGTCTGCCTTATCTGCGGAGAGCGTTTCAAGCTCTTCCGCGATAGCGGTTGCGCGCTCCCGGACACCTTCAGTTACATGTTCCAGCTTCTCATGCCTAATAGATTTCCGTTTTTCCTCCAGCACGATAATTTCGGCATTCAGAACAGCTAAATCAGACTCGATTCTTTCCCGCCTGATAAGAGCGGCGTCAGCGCCGAGGAAACGGTAAATAGCCTTCAGTTCACTGGTAAGCGCATCGAACTCTCTGTTGGCATCAATAAGCTCCTGACGCAGGTTGTGCGCTTCGAGGTCATCAATGCCAAGTAAGTACTCTCCGACAGCCTTGCGAATGTCGGCGTTGTCGTAGTTCTTGTCTTCTTTCAGAAGTTTAGTGGTTTGTGTTAACTGATCAACATACATCAAACGCAGAATCTGATGCATCGTCAAATTTTTCGATTCATCGGTTTTGTGTGATGGAAGGCCCATCAACAGGAAAAGCTGCTGCGAATAGCTATGAGTGTCCCTATTGCGGGCATTGGGATATCTAAACCAATTGAGATTGTCGGCCAGGGCAGCATCGGCATTCCCTTCATAGAGATACATCGCCGCTTTGCCTGTTTCTGAAATCTCTCGTTTCAGACAAAAGGCTTTATAGTTGAGCTTAACCTCCACAATAGTATCATCGCAGGCGATTTGCTCTTCTGTCCAGTCGGTAATCTCCGCACCTAAGCCGTAGTACAAGAGATCCATGATGGTGGATTTGCCTGTGCCGTTATCACCGCGAATGATATTGACGCCAAACTTGAATGTCTGGTCGTAGACGAACTCACCGGACTTGATAACCAGAAACCGGGTAACGAATAGGGTCGGCCCTTTATCAGCAAAAAAAACTTCAGGTATCATATTTATATTCCATTAATCCAGACCTGGACTTCAATCCAGACTTTCCATTGAATTCGAGAACGGGAAGTTCGTTCGCAATAAATCTGAACCATTCTTCGCTAACTGTTTCGTCGGACATGAGTCGTGCCATTAGCTCGCCGGGGAGCGCGGTTTCAGACCGGGCAACAATGCCTTCCTGAAATTTTTCAAGATCGATCAGATCCTTGGCCAGAATATTTTGAATGGCCGTATTCTGTATGGGCTCCAGCTCAAAAAGAATGCGTTTGGTGTTCAGCATCGATTCATAGGCGTCAGGCAGAGCATTGATGAGTTTCTTGTACGACCTCAGCGTAACCGGCAAGGGTGCTACCTGTTTAAGCAAATGCGGGAATAGAACATAAAAATCCATCAGCCTTAGCAGATCCCATTGAAACTCTTTGTGGATTGAAGAGTTCAGGATGAGCAGGATTCGATAAATACTATGATTTATATCGTATGCGGGGTGATAGATAAGCATGTTATTCGGCCCACACGAGATGGCATTTGCCGGTCAGGAAGTAAAGCATTCCGAGGACATGCTGTGTTGTAATCGAAGAATTAAAGCTGACGATTGACTGGTACACAGAATCGACGATGTGATCCTGCACTGCTTTGTCAACAACCGACTTGTCCTTCTTCTCCAGAATCAGGGGGCGAATCTTTTGATTGAAAGTGGTGTCGATCATAGCCAGAACGTGCGCATAAACCTTCTGTTCAATCAATGACATCTGGCGCTTCGCAAGCATCCTTTCAAATTTGTTCTTCAAGTAGATGGCATTTTCGATCAAGTCCTGACGATTGCCGTTCGCGAGCTTGCCTTCAACACCGATGATAGGCCGCCCTGGCCTATCCGTCGTGTATTCGGCGAGCTCCTCGATAATGGATTCGAGCTCGGGATTTTCCTGGATCGAAAGCTTCAAGGCGCGGATTGCCTTTTCCAGGGGAAGCAGCACTGCTTCATTGACGTACTTGTCCCCCAGAACCGCATCGCCTTGTACCTCGCCATGAAACGCAGCGCTATTCCCCATTTTCTTCCCTTGCGTTTACGGTTTTGTCGCCGAGAACAACATCGCCCTTGATGATGGTCCTGTGGAAGACGGCCTTGTTTTCTTTATGAATAGTGGTATCGGGCTTTTTTCCAAAATTAACGATGGCAGCGTACAGGCAGACAAATAGGCCGCCTGTGACCACCAGCACAAATTCAAACTTCTGCTCTGTGCCAAATATGGCTATCAGCTGATGTTCAAATGCCTGCCCCAGAAACCACCAGATCAAAAAGCAAACGATGGCTACGGGGCCACCAGCCTTCAACGCTGCTTTCCAAAACTCATCCATTGCCCCAACTCCTATTACTACAATCTTTTTTATGCTTATTCCAGCTGCGCCGCCACAGTGGCGACATGTCCTGCAAGACTGGTCACAAAGGTTTTGAGGCTGGTCAAATCGGAAAGAGATGCGTGCTCTCCTGAGCCAACAGCGTCACGCGGCGAGGCGATCAGCGCGGCGGAAGAATAGAGCTGCTCCTGCATCAGCCGCTGGCACAGAATGTCGTATCGGTTCAAATACGATGCCCCGTTGAACTCCTTGAACGTCGGGAAGTGAGGCGACTTGTCACGAACGGGTGTCCGCGAGCCTGGAGCATCTTCGACCACCATCAGCCAGCCAATGAAAGGCCGGGGGTGCTTACCGAACGCGCCTTCACGGTAGGCAGTCCACAGGCAGTGTGCTGTGCCGATGGCTTCTTCCGTTCTGTTGTTGAAGTTGTTCCCGAAAGACGGCCCCACCTGGCTCTTGAGCTCAATGGCGGCAATCAGCTGGCCCTTGTGTATGACGATAATGTCCCAGAGCTTGGTGGGCCTGAAGTAGCCCGGAAGCGTCAGGGCAGCCTTTTGCTGATGAATCTGCGCGTGGGCCAGGCCGTTTTTCTTTACGATCTCTGTGATGAGATCGGTAAAGCCATCCATATTCTTGCCGCCGGTTACACCGGCGCGCTCGCCTTGATCCGCTTTGCCGGATTCCATTTGCTTTGTCTTCGCGTCATCCCTGCTCTGCCAGAAGGCTTTTATAGCGTCAGGAGTCTTGCTCTCATAATCAACAAGGTCTAGCGGCACAGTTATTCTCCATTTCCACCAAGGGCGGCGCACTCCTCGGGAGTGAGTCCATAAAGTTTAAAAACAGCGCGATTACAGGCCGGGATATCGTGCATCTCGGCAGCTTCGGAAAGGTCTTTCCTCAAGGCTTCAGGAACGTCCTTCCAGAGCGGAACCCTGATACGACGGAGATACTGCGCCTGGAAGCGCAAATATCCGCCCCGCATTTTGGTCGAGTAGACAGATACAAAAAGTCTCGCTATGCCGGAAAGCAGCACCGCCTGAAGGGACTTGAGGTCCCAGTCGTCCGAGAGGATAAAGTACAGATTGTGATGGGGGTACAACGTACCCTCGTCATAGACGATATGGGCATCGCCCTTGATATCCGGAATCAACAGCTTCGGCTTTTTCGCAAGCGAAGGCGTAATGCGGTCAATGGTGCGATACCAGTTGGACGGCTGGCTTTTGGCGCAGTGCCGGTTGGAGATGACTTCTTTGTGGGTCTCCAGGTAGCGCCGCAAGCGCGGATATTTTTCGAGATCGACCAGCCCGCCTTCATCCTGGAAGGGGTTAATGACCCCGTAGCCGCGCCACTCAATATACCCGCTGACGATGTCGCGGGTCATCGCGAGCGGCAGCTTGCGGTCCGGCTCGACATCAAGTGTATCGAAGGGCGCGATGTAAACCTTATCCGCTCCAGTGGCTACACCGATACCAACTTTGCACCCTGCCTCTTCGATAGTCGGGAACACAGTTTCAAGACGACGAACCAGATTCAGTTGATCTGAGGACTCCAGAATCCAGGGCTCATCGCCTGACGTGACGCAGGCGATCTCGCGTATGGAATCCTCGTCTTTCGGCAGGGTCTTCTCAGCGATAAGGGCTGCAAGCTTTTTCAGATGCGAGCGGTCCAGCGAGGGGCTGTGCACGATCCGTGTCGGTCCGGATTTTTGCCGGGATATGACTGTAATCGCTGGATAGGCGATGACATCGGTATGGAACGCCTGCGTGTCGGTCATATCGATATAGGCTTTCAAGTGAAAGCCAGCGGCAACCATATGGCGAAGCGGTCCGCCATAACGGTTTTTCATCCAGCGGTCTGCGCAGATAAAGCCCAGATTACCGCCCTTCGTGAGGTGGTTAAGCGACCGTTCGATAAAGGGAATGTAGAGGTCAGCCCGGTCATAAATCGTTTTGTACCGGGATCTGTATTCGGCCATCAGCACGTCAGGGATCAGCTCTTGCCGCACATAGGGCGGATTGCCCACGACAAAGTCGAATTGACCCGGGATCTCGGCCAGCAGGAAATCGCCTTGGATGAGCCAGCAGTCAGCGAGCGCCAAGGCGTCTTTGTTGGAAATCCCCGAATCTTGCAACGCCTGGATCACCAGAGTCTTGGTCTGGATGAAGGTTTCGTGATGCAGCTCGACAGCACGAATGCACGTACCTAAGGAGCCGAGCGCATCGCCCTTGCAATCACTCGATTGCCAGACTTGAAGCAGGCGCTCGATAGCCGGAAGCAGAAAGTCGCCGCCGCCAAAGGAGGGCTCAAGCAGGCGAAGGCGGTGCAATGGCTGGTCGCTGCTGTAACCGCTAAGGTCCAGAATGAACTCGACAACCTCTCTGCGGGTAAAAATAGCCCCTCTTGCTTCCACACCGCCCGTGGTCGCCAGTTCATGGACGGCTGCCGTAACAGGGCAGAGGTCAGGAAGTGAAAGCTGATGAAGGTTAAGAGATGTTGTCATGGGACCTTAAAGGATCTGAATTAAATATGAGCGTTCGGTTGTACGTTAAGGGACCGAACTTTAATGGCAGCGGTGCGTTTCCTTGCTTCGGCCAGGTCGAATTTTAATTGGAGCTGGAGCCATGTTTCAGCACTGCTACCAAACACCAGATCAAGCCGGATAGCCATCTCTGGAGAAATTCCGGATTTACCCGTTAATAAATTGGAGAGCGCCTGTCGGCTGACCCCTAAGATTTCAGCCCCGGCGGTCACGGACAGGCCGCTGCGCTCAAGACACTCTTGCCGCACCAGCGCGCCAGGATGTTGCTCGTTGACGGACATCGCGAATCCTCCCGTCCCCATCGTCAGGACGCGCAATGGTCAAGCGTCAAGCGACACTTGTCAATGTGCTCAGAGCCCGAAAGCAGACCAGCCCAGATGATTCATCCTCCTCCAGGAGAATGGAATGCTGGCCTGCGAGCCAGGCGGATTCGCCACAAACCCGCCACAAGTTCAAAACGCCCACGGCGGACAATGGCGGATTTCTGCGGGTTTTAGCGTGTGGCATTTTGTGGCAAAAACGGCAAAGAACACCCGCTTCCCCGCCCTTAAGTAAACCTAACCTATTGATTTAATTGATGGAGCGGGTGAAGGGAATCGAACCCTCATAGCCAGCTTGGAAGGCTATTTTTTGTTTATGTTTTTCAAATAGATATGACTGCTTAGCCACAGTCCTGCCACAACCTTTTCCTAGGTGCTCAATAATTCACCGACGAGGGCACGGGTTGTGGCGGCGCGAGCATCATCCATTGATGGCAATAGATGGCCATAGGTGTCCAGGGTAAGGGCGGCGCGTGCGTGCCCCATCTGCGCTTGGACATACTTGATATCGCAGTTTTTCATCAGCAGACACGAAGCGAAAAAATGCCTCAGTGCATAGGGCGTGTATTTGGGGTGCTCCTTACCTGTCTCGCTATCTTTCACCATCAAGCCCGCTTTCTTCATAACGGGAGCCCATGCGCTGGCCCGAAAAGGAACCAGCTGCATCGGTTTACCTGTGCGAGTGCCAAATACTAAATCGTCAGGGTGACCATCCTTTTCCATGAAGTCCCGGATCATGGCTATAACCTCCGGTCCTACATCGATCACGCGGTAACCGGCGCGGCTTTTTGGAGTGCCTATTTTTCCCGAGCGATCCATAGCCTGACTCACTCGGATTCCGTTATTCAGAACGTCACGCCGGGAAAGTGCTACATACTCCTGGGGGCGCATACCCGATGCTACAGCCAGGTAGATCATCGGGCGGTATCGCTTCCAAGCCTCCCGAATTTGATAATGTGGCGCTTTCGCTAATTCGTCTGCGGCACGAAGAATTTTTTTAACTTCTACATGGCTAGGAACTTCTATCTCCGGCGCTTCAGCCTGAATGCGCACCCCTAACGCCGGGTCATGTCCAATATGGCCGCGACTGACCATCTCCAACATTACAGAGTGCAGAGAACTCAAAACCTTTCTTGACTGATCGCGACTATATTGTTTCAGCAGCCAACTGCGGAAATTCACGATGTCCGGCTTTGTGATGTCTTGTAGCGCTTTTTCCCAATGATAGGCATTGATTATTTCGGCGCGGCGGTTATATAGATTCATTACTGCCAATGAAACTGGCTCCCTACCGTCTCGCCCCTCAGCTTCACAGATGTCCAGCCAAGACCGCACTGCGACTTCAACTGTATTTACTTGCTTATTTAGGTGCTTTCTACTGGACAGGCTTTCTACAAAAGCTTGCGCTTCTTTGCGAAGACCAAAAGTTTCATATGAATAACCTGTGCTAGAGGATTTATCCGCGTAACGAACCTGGTACGCGGACCCTTTTTTTCCTGTTTTTTTTCTGATATCGGACATGATTCTGTATATAGCAATTAACGCTTCCGATCAAATACTCCCTTGATACTTTCTACGTTAATATGCGCGTTATCTTGAGCTTTGACCTGACAGGTGGCATAAATTTCCATCAGCAGGTTTTTATCTATTTTCAACCGACCATCAATGGGGTCAACAAAAAATGGGAGCTTTCGTTTTCCGTGTGCGTCCGGGTCTGCCGCGCGCTTTATTTGCCGCTGGGTAAGCTCAACTCCACTTTCAGCGAGTACATTTCTTGCTTGCTCTATATTCACATAACGAGGGAATTCCATGGCAATATTAATCTCCTTTTGCAATTATCTAGACGCAATACTTTATCTTTAATTATATCTTAAATTCTTCAGCCGAACTCCGATATGGCCCATGACTGAATAATTTATGGACTACTTGCCCGTACTTATTCCGCAAGATAACATCCTCTCCAAACTCATTAATCGGATTGACGTACAAGGTTGCGCCTTTAAAGCGCTCAACACCAAGCTCCTCCAACTCCAGGAGCTTTTCATAGAACGCCTGACGCAACTGAGTCATCGTCATCTCCCCTCTGATTATAATTTGCATTCTGAATATCTCTTTCTGTCATATACAAAAGTTTATGATCAATATTTTAATAATGTTACCAATACAGTTTATAACTTATTAATTTTTACACTTTTTGGTTGTGATTCTTTCTCAATCACCCTGTATTGATCCGCAACAGTCCGCCGCGATCCGGATAGGCCCCAAGAGGAATGCGAGAGGCGGCTAGCGCAGCGCCCTCATGTAGCGTGATAGCCATGATCCCGAATGGGGAAATGAGATGAGCGCCTATTATTCGACGAAGGATTTATGTGAGCGTTTTCGCTGCTCAAGCCGCACGCTGTTTCGCCGCATGAAGCGAATAGTGAATCCGTTCCCAGCTCCCTGCATGAAGCACGCCGGGAGCTGCAATCTCTGGGACGCTGGTGATGTTTTCGAGTGGGAGCAGCGCGAGCGGGAACGCACACGCAATGCAACCTGGATTTCAGGCTCAGCTTCTATTGATGGCTGGAGAATAAAAGCGATGGCAGGCGGTTCTGAGGTCGAATATTAGAGAAGTTTTTTTCAAAAAAATTGCATGAGCGTGCCAGGTTGGGATTCTGCTTTGGCGCGAGTCGCGATCATGCATGTGACGATCTGAAGGCTATTTGCAATCCGCATTCAGATCGCGGAAGCCTTCCAGTTTTACAGGCCCGCGACCGGGCAACCGGGCAACCAGCTCCAGCGTTCCACCCATAGCCTCAACATAACCGCGCAGCGTGGAAATCAGCATGTCTGCTCGCTTTTCCACTTTAGAAACGTTGGCTTGTTTCATATCCAGAAGGTCAGCCATTGCCTCTTGTGTGAGGTTCAGCTCCTTGCGCAGCGCCTGCAAGGTCAATTGCTCCTGAATGAGCTCATGGCCGCGCTGCTCGATCTTTTGCTTGCGTGCAGCCGGGAGCGCTTTCATTACCTGATCAAGTGACTTAGCCATTACCGTTCTCCTTCTTCAAAGAGGCCAGATGCCGGTCAAACCGCCCATCCGCACTCTTGATCAATACTTTATAAAACCTTTTCTCGCTGCTGCCCGACTTGTCGCCACCAACCAGAACAACTGCTTTTCTTTCCGGGTCAAACGCGAAAGCCACACGCCAAACCCCATCATCAGCCTTGAAGCGTAACTCTTTCATATTGGCATGCTTCGAGCCATTGAGCGTGTCCACGTGGGGTCGCCCCAACTCCGGACCAAACCGCTCAAGTACCTTGAGCTGCGCCAATAGCTCATCCTGAACCGCTTCCGCCATGGCCTCGAATTCAGGGTCAAACTCGTCACAAAATTCGATAAGCCACTTCATTGTTAAATATACCTTTAAATGACTATTCCGTCAAGGGAATAATCTGGGAGCTCCTGCTGGATGCTAGCCTGATTCCAGGAGGCTTTGTAGGGGGTAGAGGCCCAGTCGCTCTACCCCTGACGGCGGTTATGCCGTTAGGGCTGTGAGGCGCTGCCACCATGCGCTATAGGCGTCTTTCTGCTCCGCCAGATAGTCATACTGGTCGTAAACCTGCCAGCTCCCCGGAAGCTTGTGGCCAAGCATGATTTCGGCGATATGGGGCTCGGTCAGGGTCGAGAAATTGGTCCGTGCGGTCTTGCGCAGGTCGTGAACCGACCAGTGCTGCATTTCATATTTCTCATGCCGCCGCAGCCACTGCATGATGTTGTAAGGCAGCTGCAAGGGAGCCCCTGTCCCCATCGGCTTAATCGTTCCACTGTTCGTGAACAGGTACTTGCCCTCTGCGCTGAGCGCCATGGCCTGTTTGATCAGAGCCTCGATCTCCGGGGGGATCGGGCGGAGTAGCGGCTTCCCAGAGGCTTTGCCCAGCTTGTGGTTCTCGGTGGGCACTGTCCAAATCTTCTTGGCAAAGTCGAAATGGCTTTTTTCGCTAAGGCGCAACTCGCTGTTGCGGCATCCGTAGATCAGACAAAGCTTCATGAAGATCTTGTTCTTGGTCGCCATGCGCGATTGCTCCATGGCTTTCCACACAAGCTTGATTTCCTCGTCGGAAAGGGAGCGCGACCCGGCGATTTTTTTGATCTGCAAGTCTTCCTTGGCGTTGATATCCGATAGCGGATGCGAGGGGATCAACTGACGCTTCACGCCCCATTTCAGCATCTGCTTGGCATTGACCAGAATACGTTCGGCGATACCGGGCCTTGCTTTTGCCTGCCCTTCAAGAAGCGCCAGCCATTCGTGCAGGGTGACTTTCCCGGCAGGGAGTTTGCCGACTCTAGGGAACACATGGATCTCGAAAGAACGCAGGATCTCGTGATGCCCCTTCTTGTTACCTTTGCAGTACGCCTCGTACCACTGGCGAAATAAAGACTCCACGGAATCAGCCTGGAGGATCGCCTGCTTCTCCAACTGCTTCACCACCCTTGGATCATGCCCCTGCTCCAGCTGGGCACGCAGACGCTGCGTTTCTGCGCGCGCATCCTTGAGCGACATCAGCGGATAGGTGCCGAGATCAAGGCGGCAGGGGCGACCGTCATAGCGAAAGCGCAGCTGAAAAGTGATCTTCCCCTTCGGGGTCACGCGCACACCAAACCCGTCGCGGTCTGCTTTCTCTTCGCGGGTATCGTGGGGCTTGCCGCTATGGGCCTTAAGCCAAGTGTCTGAGATCGCCATGAGCTCTCCGGACTGCGTACATAATTTTCTGGGGCTTCCGAAAAGCTGTTTTGTGTACGCTGCTATGTACACAAATCGCGTGACTCAGCTTGTCTTCGTGTGTCTCAGATTGTCGCGGTCGCGGCGATTTTCATCAATGGAATCAGTAGATTAAATCGGAATATGACGAGGCATGTCTTCGCCTGACTCAGAGGGTAATGTCAGGGTGGGAAATAATGGCGAAAGTGCGGCGTTTCGCGACTTCGGCGGCCTGTTTGGTCATGGGAAATCGCCTGGCAGGTGATTCAAAAAAGGGCAGCGATTATAGCCCAAACTCAGCCCGGAACCGAACCATTGAGCACATTGGGGGTGGCTAAATGCCGCACATTAGGGGAACCTTTGGCCTGTGGAGGCGTCCACTTCCCTGTTACCACCTCGTATCAGGGGCTGAAATATCGGCAAATCAGCCTGACGAGGCTGCGCTTATGGTTCGACTTGTGCCGCTTTGCCGGCAGTTGCGAGCTGCTCTTCGCGAACGTTCTCCCGGCAGCCAGGAATGGCTGGCGACCAGTGTGGTCAGTTCGGCAGCTTAATTTCTTGCACTCGAAGTTGAGTTACCGAACTGACCACACAGGCCACACACCACACGGGAGAGCGTCCGCCGACTGAAATAAAGGAGTCCGCCTGTGGCTATTCGCTATGGCAAAGGGCTGCTGGGGTGCGCGTTTGTATTCGCCCTCCTGGCCCTGCTGGTCCACTGGATCGGCATCAATACGATTGAACACTACCGCGACGATTTATTGTTTTATTTGCAAGCTCATCTGATTCTCGTCCTCGCTTCCATGCTGGCCGCCCTCCTTGTAGGCATCCCCGCCGGTATTTTGCTCAGCCGACCGAATAGGGTCGCTCGTGCTGAACGCTTCATGCAGATCTTCAACATCGGCAACACCGTTCCACCTCTCGCCGTACTGGCCATCGCCCTGGGGTTTCTCGGGATTGGCAGCGGCCCGGCGATCTTCGCCCTGTTCCTCGCCTCGCTGTTGCCCATCGTGCGCAACACCTACGAAGGCCTGAAAAACGTCCAAGGTTCACTCAAGGAAGCGGCCGTCGGCATCGGCATGACCCCGGGCCAAGTGCTCTGGCGGGTCGAATTGCCCAACGCCATGCCGATCATCATCGGTGGCGTACGAGTCGCACTGGCGATCAACGTCGGTACCGCGCCACTGGCGTTCCTGATCGGTGCCAACAGTCTGGGCAGCCTGATTTTCCCTGGCATTGCCCTGAACAATCAGCCGCAACTGCTCCTCGGCGCGGCTTGCACCGCCCTGCTGGCACTGCTGCTCGACGGCCTGGTGACACTCGCCAGCCGCCTCTGGCTCGAACGCGGTCTGCGCCCGTCTTAAGCCTGAGCAAAGGAATATTTATGAAAAGAACAAGCTTATTACTAGGCTGCATCCTGCTGTTCGCAGGAATTGCCCAAGCCGCTGAAAAACCGCTGATCCGCATCGGCGCTCGGGGTTTCACCGAGCAAACCCTGCTGGCGGAAATCACTTCCCAATACCTGCGCATCAAGGGTTATGACGCCCAGATCACGGGTGGCCTGGGCAGTAGTCTGGCCCGTAGCGCTCAGGAAAGTGGCCAACTGGATCTGATATGGGAATACACCGGCGTTTCGCTGGTGGCTTACAACCACGTCACAGACAAACTCGACAGCGCTCAGTCCTACGCCCGAGTGAAAGATCTCGACGCGCAAAAAGGCCTGGTCTGGCTCACTCCGTCGAAGTTCAGCAATACCTACGCCCTGGCGCTGCCGGAAAACACCGCGAAGGCTTACCCGCAGATCAACACCATCAGCCAGCTGAACAGCGTGCTGCAGGCTGAGGCGAAGACCAATCACCTGCTGGCCCTGGACACCGAGTTCGCCAACCGTTCCGACGGTCTGGACGGCATGGTCAAGCTGTATGACATGAACCTGACCCGCAAAAACATCCGCCAGATGGATGCCGGGCTGGTCTATACCGCCCTGCGCAATGGTCAGGTGTTTGCCGGTCTGGTCTACACCACTGACGGTCGATTGAACGCCTTCAAGCTCAAACTGCTGGAAGACGACATGCATTACTTCCCGGACTACACCGCAGCGCCTGTGGTGCGTCAGGTCTACCTCGATGCGCACCCGAAACTTGCGCAAGAACTCAAGCCGCTGGCCGAACTGTTCGACGACGCAACCATGCGCCAGCTCAATGCGCGGGTCGATGTCGATCACGAAAGCCCTTCATCTGTTGCCGCAGATTTCCTGCGCCAGCATCCCTTGAACTAAGGAGGAGAAGACATGGAATTTCTGAACGCCTTTTCCCACCTGGACTGGCCGCTAGTCCTGCAACTGACGGGGCAGCACATCACCCTGGTCGGGATTGCCGTGACCCTGGCTATTGTTGTTGGCGTGCCGCTGGGCATTTTGATGACACGCTTCCCGACCCTGGCCGGTCCGCTGCAAGCCAGTGCCACAGTGCTGCTGACCGTTCCGTCGATCGCGCTGTTCGGTCTGCTGTTGCCGTTTTACTCGAAATTCGGCCAGGGCCTGGGGCCGATGCCGGCGATCACCGCAGTGTTTCTCTATTCGCTACTGCCGATCATGCGTAACACCTACCTCGCCCTGACCGGCGTCGACCCGGGCATCCGTGAAGCCGCCCGGGGCATCGGCATGACCTTCGGCCAGCGCCTGCGCATGGTCGAACTGCCGATTGCCGTGCCGGTGATTCTTGCCGGGGTGCGCACCGCCGTGGTCATGAACATTGGTGTCATGACCATCGCCGCGACCATCGGCGCCGGTGGCCTCGGTGTACTTATTCTCGCTTCAATCAGCCGCAGCGATATGTCGATGCTGATTGTCGGCGCCGTGCTGGTCAGTCTCCTGGCCATCTTCGCCGACCTGCTTCTGCAATGGCTGCAACGCACGCTGACTCCAAAAGGATTACTCAAATGATCGAACTTCAAAACCTCAGCAAGACCTTCCAAAGCAACGGCAAAGATGTGAAAGCCGTGGATTCGGTGAGCCTGACCGTCAATGAAGGCGAAATCTGCGTGTTCCTCGGACCATCGGGCTGCGGCAAAAGCACCACGCTGAAGATGATCAATCGCCTGATCAAACCGACTTCAGGGAAAATTCTGATCAACGGTGAAGACACCACCGACCTCGACGCCGTGACGTTGCGCCGCAACATCGGCTATGTGATCCAGCAGATCGGTCTGTTCCCGAACATGACCATCGAGGAAAACATCACCATCGTTCCGCGCCTGCTCGGTTGGGACAAGCAGAAATGCCACGACCGCGCCCGCGAACTGATGAGCATGATCAAGCTCGAACCCAAGCAGTACCTGAACCGCTATCCTCGTGAATTGTCCGGTGGCCAGCAACAGCGGATCGGTGTGATTCGTGCCCTGGCGGCCGATGCTCCGCTGTTGTTGATGGATGAACCGTTCGGCGCGGTCGACCCGATCAACCGCGAAATGATTCAGAACGAGTTCTTCGAAATGCAGCGGGCGCTGGGCAAGACCGTGATCATGGTCAGCCACGACATCGACGAAGCGATCAAGCTCGGCGACAAGATCGCGATCTTCCGTGGTGGCAAGCTGATTCAGTTCGATCATCCGGACACGCTGCTGGCACACCCGGCGGATGACTTCGTCAGCAACTTCGTCGGCCAGGACAGCACCCTCAAGCGTCTGCTGCTGGTCAAAGCTGAAGACGCCGCGGACAACGCGCCGTCGGTCAGCCCGGAAACCCCGGTGGCCGAAGCCCTGGAATTGATGGACGAACTGGACCGTCGTCACGTGGTAGTCACCTGCGCCGACAACAAAGCCCTGGGCTACGTGCGCCGCCGCGACCTGCACCGCCAGACCGGCACTTGCGCGCAATACCTGCGTGAATTCAATGCCACCGCGGCGTTCGACGAACATTTGCGCATCCTGCTGTCGCGAATGTACGAGTTCAACTGTTCGTGGTTGCCGGTGATGGATGCCGAGCGGGTGTTCCTCGGTGAGGTGACCCAGGAATCGATTGCCGAGTACCTCAGCTCCGGCCGTTCGCGCGGTGGCAAGACCAGCATTGTTTCGCCGGCCGAGACTGCGGCGGCCTGATCAACTGTTTATCGGGCCGCGTGCTACCCAAGGTCACACGCGACCTGATTACTCTTAAATTCGTCGCCCCCACCAACATCTTATAAAAAACACCCTACTTATTGCGCTTAAATATTTAAAACTGTTATTTCTAACAGTTCCAAAACCTGCTGCTTCCGCACATCATCCACTCGCACTTAGAACCGATTAATTCACAAAAAATCCGAGTGAGAATCAACCATGGAATACGATCCATCTACTTACACCGAGACATCTCGAATAATTCCAGATCAAGGAGCAAAAGTACCAAATGAAGTCAGATTAAGCGTACCTGGCAAATTAATCATAACCAGAGGAAATAATCTCAACACATCTGTCGCAGCAGCCGTACTCGGCCCCAATGGCGCTAGCTATCCCAACGAAGCTGTCGACTGGCTAGTCTCCACCGATCCTGTAAGGTCGGCAGAGATAACCGGAATTCAAATTCAAAATGCAACCGTAAAGGCCGCGAACGTACAGTCCAACTTTACAGTAACTGTGACTGTAACTGTGCGCAGTAATCCAGCACTTCACACAAGCAATCATTTTGATGTCCAAGTCTTTTAATCCACGCAATGCAGAAACAATTCACTAAAAACATCAACCCCAACTTATATCAGCCTTTATCCAAAGGCTGATTGGCGTGGCAAAACGACCCAATGTATCGGGGAAACTTGCTCCGACTTCAAACGTGGGAGAATGCGATCTAGCGGTTGCTATCGAGTTGCCAAGTCAGGTGCCGATTCGCCGGCCGGGGGGGAGCTACATTCGCCACAGAGCGGTTCATATTCCTCTGCAAAAATCCCGATCCGGGGAACATCACACTGTCATGCAGGTCGGTTACATCAGTAGCTGTCCGGGACCGCACGACGGACGCGTGTAAAAACGCGACATTTTTTGTTGATCTCAAGCCTCTCACGTCCTAAAGTTCGCGCCGAACGTCCATGCTGGAAACGATCCATCCGGCTCAAGTACTGACGACGAGACAGCAAGGCCAAGGGAAGCACCGCCTCCCATGACCTTTTTTGCTTTCGGCGACATGCCTTGGGAAGTAGGCGAACCAAAGTGGGGATACGGAGGACGTTCATTTGCACCCATTGATAATTTCAGTTTGCCAGTAGGGAGTTCCCAGCATGTCGATCAAGGTCGAAGATTATTACGCACGCGAAACCTTCGATAAAATGAAGGCCTTCGCCGACAAGCAAGAAACTCCATTCGTGGTCATCGACACCGCGATGATCAGCCAGGCCTACGATGACCTGCGCGCCGGCTTCGACTTCGCCAAGGTTTATTACGCGGTCAAGGCCAACCCGGCCGTTGAAATCATCGACCTGCTCAAAGAAAAAGGCTCGAACTTCGATATCGCTTCGATCTACGAGCTGGATAAAGTGCTGAACCAGGGCGTCAGCGCCGATCGCATCAGCTACGGCAACACCATCAAGAAATCCAGGGACATCCGCTACTTCTACGAGAAGGGCGTGCGTCTGTACTCCACCGACTCGGAAGCCGACCTGCGCAACATCGCCAAGGCCGCGCCAGGTTCTAAAGTCTATGTACGGATCCTCACCGAAGGCTCGACCACGGCTGACTGGCCGTTGTCGCGCAAATTCGGCTGCCAGACCGACATGGCCATGGACCTGCTGATCCTCGCTCGCGACCTGGGCCTGGTGCCTTACGGCATCTCCTTCCACGTCGGTTCGCAACAGCGCGACATCAGCGTCTGGGACGCGGCGATCGCCAAGGTCAAGGTGATCTTTGAACGCCTGAAGGAAGAAGACGGCATCGAGCTGAAACTGATCAACATGGGCGGTGGTTTCCCGGCCAACTACATCACCCGCACCAACAGCCTGGAAACCTACGCAGAAGAAATCATCCGTTTCCTCAAGGAAGACTTCGGTGATGACCTGCCGGAAATCATCCTCGAGCCAGGCCGTTCGTTGATCGCCAACGCCGGGATCCTGGTCAGCGAAGTGGTACTGGTGGCCCGTAAATCCCGTACCGCCGTCGAGCGTTGGGTCTACACCGATGTGGGCAAATTCTCCGGTTTGATCGAAACCATGGACGAAGCCATCAAGTTCCCGATCTGGACCGAGAAGAAAGGCGAGATGGAAGAAGTGGTCATCGCCGGCCCGACCTGCGACAGCGCCGACATCATGTACGAGAACTACAAGTACGGCCTGCCGTTGAACCTGGCCATCGGTGATCGCCTGTACTGGCTGTCCACCGGCGCCTACACCACCAGCTACAGCGCTGTAGAGTTCAATGGTTTCCCGCCGCTGAAGTCGTTCTACCTGTAAACGCTGCTCGCTGAATCAAAAAAGCCCATGACTTGTCATGGGCTTTTTGCATTGTGGTGCTCAATCATTCGGCTTGAAGCATTACCGATCTTCGCGCACGTGCCACAGTCGCAGAATGTAGAGCGTGGAGTTCTGGATCTCGTACCGCATCTCGTAATGACCGACCAGAAGCCGTCGCACGTCTCGAGGCTCGAACTCTTCAAGCCGCTCACCGATACGCGGGTTACTCAACAAGGCTAGTGGAGCCTGAGAAAGTGACTGCACCGTGCGCGCAGCCGCGGGGCGATTTACTACTGCCAGGAATTCGAAGAGTCGAGCCAGATCCGATAACGCTTTACTCGTCCACTTCAACTCCATCAATGCGGCACCGGCAACGGATTGTCGGTACTCAAACTATCTGCCCATGCCTGAACAGCCTGCTGGTCGATCACTCGCCCGGCATCAACATCCGCCATAGCCTCACGAGTAAGTCGGCTTCGCTCCTCTTCCTGATCCACCCAATCAACAAGGGCCTGCTTGACGATCCAGCCACGTGAACGCTCCATTCGAGTCGCCATTTGATCGATTTTGTTGGCGAGAGCCATCGGTACATGAGCTGTAAGTACTTTGGTTTCGGCCATGATTTTCGCCTCTACAAGCAGTTTGCGTCGAAATGATGAGAAGTGATTAAATTTCAATCATAGTGATTTAACCACAGCAGCGAGCTCTGGCGCATCCCGCTTATCGCCCAACTGCTTCGCTCGATAGCGATAATCCCTCGCCAAGCCGCGAATCTCGGGATGAGTGGCATTTAACAGAGTCTTGCAAGCAACCCGCAGGAAATTCAGATTCCCCCCCACCAGCGCTTTGCGCAGCCACACCAACGCCTCTTCAACTCTCCCGTCATCGGCCAGAACAGTCGCATAACTGAACTGCCCGCGAAAATCCCCACCCTCGGCCGAACGCCGATACCACTGGACAGCCGTCACCGGATCAGCCGGACAAAATCGTCCTTCTTCCAGATAACGCCCGAGCAGGTTCATCGATTTCGCATGCCCCAGTGCAGCGGCGCGTTGATAGCAGGCCAGCGCTTGCGCCTGATCTTCGGTGACTCCGCGACCGGTGGCGAGCAGGTTGGCGTAGTTGTACAAGGCCCAATCCAGTCCGGCATCAGCAGCCTGACGATAGTGCGACGCCGCGACAACAGCGTTGGCCGTACACCCCCAAGCATGCTCATGACAACGACCGAGCATGTTGCGCGCCATCTGGTGGCCGCCGTGGGCCGCAATCTCGAACCAGCGCACCGCCAAAGCCTGATCCTTTTCGATCCCCTGCCCTTCGAGCAGGATCTGCCCCAGCAAGGCCTGGGCATCGAGGACACCTTCCTTGGCCGCCAACAGGATCGCCTGGGCCGCGCGGGCCGGACTTTCTTCGAGCATGGCCTTGAGCCGGTCGCCATCGAGGACTTCCTCGCGACGCAAACGCAAGTCCGACACTTACACCTCGACCCAGCGACGCAACAGGTTGTGATAGGTGCCGGTGAGGCGGATCAGCGAAGGGTGATCGGGCATATCACCCGTCAGTTGCTGGATGGCACCGTCCATTTCAAACAGCAGCGCGCGCTGGCTGTCTTCGCGTACCAGGCTTTGCGTCCAGAAGAACGAGGCGTAGCGGGCGCCGCGGGTAACGGGGTTGACCTTGTGCAAGCTGGTGCCCGGGTAGAGCACCATATCGCCCGCCGGCAACTTGACCTGACGGGTGCCGAAGGTGTCCTGGATTTCCAGCTCGCCGCCGTCATATTCGTCCGGGTCGCTGAAGAACAGCGTGGACGACAAATCGGTACGCACGCGTTCGGCGCTGCCGTTGGGCTGGCGCACCGCGTTGTCGATATGAAAATCAAAACTGCCGCCGGCGGTGTAGCAGTTGAGCAGCGGCGGGAAGACTTTGTGCGGTAACGCCGCCGACATGAACAACGGATTTTTCCACAGCCGCTCAAGCATCGCCGTGCCGATTTCCTGCGCCAGCGGGTGCCCTTGGGGCAACTGCAAATTGTGCTTGGCCTTGGCCGACTGGTAGCCGGCGGTGATTTTGCCGTCCGCCCAGTCCGCCTGCTCCAGGGCTTCGCGGACGCGCAACACTTCTTCACGGGAGAACAAGCCGGGAATATGCAGCAGCATGGGAGCGATACCTGAGAGCGAAAGGATCGCAATGGTATTGATTCTTATTGTCTTTGTAAAACCCGGAGACGAATGAGCGAATAAAAACCGTAAAGGCAAATTGTAAAGAATGTAAATTCAGTGCAAATAGCAATAAATCGCAATTGATACAAATACGTGTTTACCCTATATTCCGCGGCCTCAAATCCTTGGGGAGGGGAATTCACATGTCACGCCAACCATCACAGTTACCTGTCAGCTCACCGCGCCTGCTCGCGTCTGCAATTGGCGTGGCCATCACCGCCACCTCCGCAGCCCATATGGCTTACGCGGCGGAAAATACCGACGAAAAGGCCCCGCGTAACGAGATTTCGCTGGATGCCACCAGCGTCGTTGGCGAACAGGACGACACGTCCTACAAGACCGACACCTCCGCCTCCAGGAAATTTACCGCGCCACTGCGTGACACACCCAAAAGCGTCACCGTCATCCCGCAGCAGGTTATCCGCGATACCGGCGCTACCAGCCTGGTCGACGCGCTGCGCACCACTCCGGGCATCACCTTCGGTGCAGGCGAAGGCGGCAACCCGGCCGGTGACCGCCCGATCATCCGCGGCTTCAACGCAGAGAGCGACGTGTTCATCGACGGCATGCGTGACCCCGCTTCGCAAAGCCGGGAAATCTTCAACGTCGAATCGATTGAAGTCAGCAAGGGCCCTGGCTCCGCGTTCACCGGTGCCGGTTCGACCGGTGGCAGCCTGAACCTGGTGACCAAGTCCGCCAAGCTGGGCAACTCGTACAACGGCGGCTTTACCTATGGTTCCGATCAGACCAAGCGCACCACGCTGGACCTGAATCAGCAAATGACCGATACCTCGGCCTTTCGCCTGAACCTGATGAAACACGAAGCCAACGTGGCCGGTCGCGACGATGTCGACGTCAGCCGCTGGGGCGTTGCTCCGTCCTTCGCCTTTGGCCTGGGCACCGATACTCGTCTCACCGTCGGTTACTACCATGTGGAAACCGATGACATGCCGGACTACGGCATCCCGCTGACGCTGAGCCCGAACCGCAGCAAACACGCGGTCGACAAGCCGGTGAACGTGGACCGCGACAACTTCTACGGCCTGAACAGTCGTGACTATCGCGAGTCCACCAATGACAGTGGCACGATCAAGCTCGAGCACGATCTGAATGACAACCTGACCCTGTCCAACAGCTTCCGCATGTCACGCTCGACCCTCGACTACGTCGTCACCAACCCGGACGACAGCAAAGGCAACGTGGCTAATGGCACGGTGCTTCGCAACACCAAAAACCGTAATTCGACCTCCTCCGGCTGGGTCAACCAGACCGACCTGAGCGCCAGGTTCGACACTGGTTTTATCGAGCACAGCCTGGTTACCGGCATTGAGTTTTCCTATTCGGACACGCATAACCGCCCATACGTTGTCACGTCTGCCGCCGGTACCTCGACCACCTGCTCGCCACGATTGCTGGCCAGTGGCGATTGCACCAGCCTGAACAACCCGAGCCCGGGTGACAGTTGGTCGGGCACCATCACCGAAGGCCTGGCCTTTACCGATACCGACACCAAGACCGCCGCGGCCTACGTGTTCGACACGCTGAAGTTCGACGAGCAATGGTCGCTGAATCTCGGCCTGCGGTATGACAACTACAAGACCACCTCCAGTGGTTTCGCCACCCGCGCTCCAGCCGGTAACTTCTCCCGCGAGAACACTAGCGATCTGGTGAACTACCAGGTGGGTCTGGTCTACAAACCACTGCCTAACGGTAGCGTTTATGCCGCGTATTCGACCTCCAGCAATCCTGGCGGTGAAACCAGCGGCAACGGTAGCCTGGAACTGACCGCGGCCAATAGCGATCTCGATCCGGAACGCAACCGCAACTACGAGATCGGCACCAAGTGGGACTTCTTTGGTGACGACCTGTCGCTGACCGCTGCGCTGTTTCGCACCGAGAAAACCAATGCACGGATCGACGACCCGGATGGCGCCACCACTCAAGTGCTTGATGGAGAGCAACAGGTCAACGGCCTGGAGCTGACCTACGCCGGCAAGATCACCCACAACTGGAGGGTCTACGGCGGCTACACCTACATGGAAAGCGAGGTGGTGAAGACCACCCGGCCAATCGATGAAGGCAACCACATGCCAAGCACTCCGAGAAATAACTTCACCTTCTGGTCGACCTATGACCTGATGCCTGAGTTGACCATCGGCGCTGGTGCCACCTTCGTTGACTCGCAGTTCGGCAACGTCGCCAACTCGGTGGAAATTCCTTCCTACTGGCGGTATGACGCGATGGCGACTTACCGCCTGAGCAAAAACATCGACTTGCAGCTCAACGTACAAAACCTGACCGACGAGCGCTACTTCGACCAGGTCCTGCAGAATCATTACGCCCACGTCGCCGCTGGCCGTACCGCATTGCTGAGTACCAACTTCCACTTCTGATAGAGCGCAAGTTCGCCAAGCCCTGCTCATGGTCATGAGTGGGGCTTTTGTGCGTATTGCCAGAGGGATTGATCAGAGGCCGACGATCCCGCGCCCACACACGGCATAATGCGCGCCGTGACGATTATTTTTGAATGAGTAAGGCGGTCGACGTGTTGAAGAAAACACTGTTCCAGCTGCACTGGTTTTTCGGTATCAGTGCCGGGCTGGTCCTGGCCCTGATGGGCATTACCGGCGCCACGGTGTCGTTTCAGGACGAGATCCTGCGGGCGCTCAACCCTTCTGTGCTGCAAGTCGAGAAGCGCGCTGCCGGTGTCCTGCCGCCTGCCGAGTTGGTGGCAAAGGTCGAGGCCGTCGAAGGCAAGCAGGTCTCGATGCTCTGGGTCGAGACCGACAGCGGCAACGCCGCGCGGGTAATTTTCACCCCACCGCCCGGCGAGCGCCGTGGCCAGATGCGCTACTTCGACCCGTACACCGGCGACTTTATGGGTGATGCCACGGGTCAGGATTTCTTCGGCCTGATGCTGCAGCTGCACCGGTTCCTGGCGATCGGCGACAGCGGTCGGCAAATCACCGGCGCCTGCACGCTGCTGCTGATTTTCTTCTGCCTGTCCGGCCTTTATCTGCGCTGGCCGCGTCAGGTCGCCAGCTGGCGCGCCTGGCTGGCCCTGGACTGGGCAAAAAAAGGTCGCAGCTTCAATTGGGACTTGCACTCGGTAGCGGGGACCTGGTGCCTGGTGTTCTATCTGTTGGCGGCGTTGACCGGCTTGTCCTGGTCCTACGAGTGGTACAACAAAGGTCTGAACAAACTGTTATCCGATTCACCCAATAGCCAGATGCGCAAAGGCGGACGTGGCGCGGCACCTTCGGGCCCGGCACCGAGCGCCGATTACCAGGCCATGTGGAGCAGCATCTACAGCAGCGCCGGCCCGGACTTGAGCGCCTACAACATCCGCATGCCGCCAGTGGCCGGGCAACCCGCCACGGTGTTTTACCTGCTGAAAAGCGCAGCCCACGATCGCGCACTGAACCAGATCATGCTCGATCCGCTCAGCGGCATCGTCAGTAAACATGAGCGGTACGCCGACAAGAGCTTCAAGGCGCAACTGTTGACCAGTATTTATGCGCTGCATGTCGGCAGCTACTTCGGGATCGTCGGGCGGATCCTGGTGACCCTCGCGTCGCTGAGCATGCCGCTGTTCTTCATTACCGGCTGGCTGCTGTACCTGGATCGTCGACGCAAAAAGCGCCAGGTGAAAAATGCCCGCAAAGGATTGGTTCAAAGCAGCAACGATACACCGGCATGGCTGATCGGTTTCGCCAGCCAGAGCGGTTTTGCCGAACAGCTGGCATGGCAGACTGCCGGCCAGTTGCAGGCCGCCGGGGTACCGGTGAAAGTCCAGCCGCTGGCGGATGTCAGCGAGCAGGATTTGCGTGAGTCCAACAACGCACTGTTCGTGGTCAGTACCTTCGGCGACGGCGAAGCGCCGGACAGCGCCCGAGGCTTCGAGCGCAAGGTGCTGGGTCGCGTGTTGGCGCTCGAGAGCCTCAACTATGCAGTGTTAGGTCTTGGCGACCGACAGTATCAGCACTTTTGCGGTTTCGCCCGGCGCCTGCACAATTGGCTGGCCGAGCATGGTGGCAAGACCTTGTTCGCCCCGGTGGAAGTCGACAGCGGCGACCCCTATGCCCTTCGACACTGGCAACAGCAACTCGGGCAACTGACCGGGCACGCTCCGGTGGACACCTGGCAAGCGCCGAGCTTCGACAATTGGACACTGAGCCAGCGCACGCTGCTCAACCCCGACAGCAGTGGGTCCGGCGTGTACTTGCTGGGGCTGACAGCGCCGAACACGAGCAGCTGGTTGGCCGGTGATCTGGTAGAAGTGTTGCCACGCAACTGTCCGTGGGCGATCGAGCATTTCCTCGATGGGCTGGGCATACGCGGTGAGACAAAGGTGCAGCTCAATGGCCTGGAAGAAACCCTCGAACAGGCCCTGGCCAGCCGCCAACTGCCCGAAAACCGAACGCACCTGGTGGGCCTGCACGCGCAAGCGCTGGTGGACGCGCTGATACCCTTGGCCATGCGTGAGTATTCCATCGCCTCGATCGCCGCCGACGGCCTGCTGGAGCTGATCGTGCGTCAGGAACAGCGTGCCGACGGCAGCCTCGGCACGGCTTCCGGCTGGCTGACCGAACACACGCCACTGGGTTCGGCCATTAGCCTGCGGGTGCGGCGCAACAGCGGTTTCCATCTGCCCGCAGAGCCCGCACCAATGATCCTGCTGGGCAACGGCACCGGCCTCGCCGGCCTGCGCAGTTTGCTCAAGGCGCGCATTGCCGACGGCCAGCAACGCAACTGGCTGATATTTGGCGAGCGCAATATCGAGTTCGACTTTCACTGCAAGGACGAGCTGCAGGAATGGCTGACCGGCGGTGATCTGGCACGCCTGGACCTGGCGTTTTCACGGGATCAGGCAGAGAAAATCTACGTGCAGGATCGCCTGCGTGAAGCATCCGGCGAGTTGAAGAAATGGTTGGCGGACGGCGCGGCGATTTATATCTGCGGCAGTTTGCAGGGGATGGCGACGGGCGTGGATCAAGTGCTGAGTGAGGTGCTGGGCGCTGATGAGGTTGAGAGACTGATTGAGCAAGGGCGTTATCGGCGGGATGTTTATTGAAGCGTTGATGTGCCCGCTTCATAACGGCTGCGTGTGGAATGCAGCTTTCGCGGGCAAGCCCGGGCTCTTGTAGGAGCGAGCTTGCTCGCGATGGACGTTAACGATAACGCGTGTTATCTGAATAAACGCGCTGCTCTTGAGTCCATCGCGAGCAAGCTCGCTCCTACAGGCTTCAGGCCTTGACTGGCTCCAGGGTCAACTCGACCTCCTCAGTCCGCTTGATCAGCGCATACGTCACCGCGGTCAGCAAACTCCCGGCAACAATCGCCATCAAGTACAAGAATGCATGGTTGATCGCGTTCGGGATCAGCATCACAAACAGCCCACCGTGAGGTGCCATCAGCTTGCAGCCGAAGTACATCGACAATGCGCCAGTCAACGCACCGCCGGCGATACTCGCCGGGATCACCCGCAAGGGGTCCTTGGCGGCAAACGGAATCGCCCCTTCGGAGATAAAGCACAGGCCGAGCACAAACGCCGCCTTGCCGGCTTCACGCTCGGCCTGGGCGAACTTGCGGCGGGCGATGAAGGTGGCGATGCCCATGCCGATCGGTGGGACCATACCGGCGGCCATGGTCGCGGCCATCGGTGCATAACTTTGCGAGGCCAGCAGGCCGACCGAGAAGGCATAGGCGGCTTTGTTGATCGGTCCGCCGAGGTCGACGCACATCATGCCGCCCAGCAGCACCCCGAGCAGGATTGCATTGGTGGTGCCCATGCTGTCGAGGAAGTGGGTCAGGGCTTCAAGCATCCCGGCCACCGGTTTACCCACCACGTAGATCATCACCAGGCCGGTGAACAGGCTCGCCAGCAACGGAATGATCAGGATCGGCTTCAAGGCTTCGAGACTTTGCGGCAGGCGCACCCAGCGATTAATCGCCTGGACTGCGTAACCGGCGATGAAACCGGCAATGATCCCACCGATAAATCCCGCCCCCAGCGTGCTGGCCAGCAAGCCGCCAATCATCCCCGGCGCCAGGCCTGGACGGTCGGCAATCGAGTAGGCGATGTAACCGGCGAGCAATGGCACCATCAGTTTGAACGCGGTCTCGCCACCGATCTGCATCAGTGCCGCCGCCAGCGTGCCAGGTTCCTTGAACGCGGTGATGCCGAAAACGAACGACAGGGCGATCAGCAAACCGCCGGCCACCACCATCGGCAACATGAACGACACACCGGTCAGCAAGTGCTTGTAGACCCCGGTCTTCTCCGGCTTGGCCGGTCCCTGGCCACCAGTCGCAGCAGCGCTTTCCTGTTGACCCTCGGCCAACGCCTTGTTCAGCGTGGCTTCGGCCTGCTTCAAGGCGATGCCGGTGCCGCAGCGGTAAATCTTCTTGCCGGCAAAACGTTCGGTGGCAACTTCGATATCCGCCGCCAGCAACACCACATCGGCATCGGCAATTGCCGTCGCGCTCAAGGGAGTCCGTGCTCCGACCGAGCCCTGGGTTTCCACTTGCAGCTCATAACCCAGGCGCTTGGCCGCTTGCTGCAAGGCCTCGGCTGCCATAAAGGTATGAGCGACACCGGTCGGGCACGCGGTCACGGCCACCAGCCGCGGCGCGCTTTTGCTGACGGCGACCGGCTCGGCAACCACTTCGGGCGCGACATAGATCTGCGCCTCCTCGGCACCACGGCGCAGCACTGCTTCGACATCCTGCAGCGCCTGAGCCGGAGTGCTCTGGAACACCCGTTTGCCGACAAAGCGTGACATATCCAGCGGCGTGCTGCTGACCACCAGCAGCCACTCGGCGGCTTCGATAGTCGCAGCGGACAACTGGCGTTCCGGGTGCGCGGCGTCATGGACTTCGACACTGGTGCTCCAGCCCTGGCGTTGCGCCGCTGCATCAAGCAATCGCGCGCACAGCACACTGGTGACCATGCCGTTCGGGCAGGCAGTAACAATGGCTAGTTTCATTACAAACCCTCTTATTGTTCTGTCAGGGGGTGAACACGCACCCCCTTTTCGAGCTGCGCCAGTTGCGCGGCATCGCTGATTCCGAAACCGATCTGGGTCACCGCCATGGCGGCAATCGCAGTGGCCGTGCGCAAAGTCTGTTCAGGGGTGTGGGCACTGAGCAATCCGTGGAGCATCCCGGCCAGCAAGGAGTCGCCGGCACCGACGGTACTGGCGACGCTGACCCTGGGCGGCAATGCCTGCAAGGCAGTACCCACGCCGAACCAGTTCACCCCGTCGGCACCGTGGGAAATCACCACATGCTCGACGCCTTGAGCCTGTAGCCGGCTCGCCGCTTCGGCTTGTGCCGCAACCGACACCACCGGGCAGTCCAGCGCCTCGGCCAGCTCTTCGGTGTTGGGCTTGATCAGCCATGGACCGGCCGCGAGCCCTGCGCGCAAGGCTTCGCCGCTGGTGTCCAGGGCGACTTTCAAGCCGAGGTTCTTCAGGCGGATCAGCAGCGCTTGAAACCACTGTGGGCTCACTCCCTGCGGCAGGCTCCCAGCGACCACCACGACATCATGCCCGGCGGCGATCTGCTCGAGACGATCAAGCAACGCTTGTTGAGCGGCTTCACTGACCAGCGGCCCCGGCCCGTTCAGGTCGGTGATACGCCCATTGCCCTCGGCCAGTTTGATATTGCTGCGGGTTTCTCCGGGTACTCGAATAAATTCGTCGACAAATCCGCGCCGGGCAAACAGCGCTTCGAAGGCCTGTAGATTGTCTTCACCGAGGAAACCGCTGACGGTCAATTGATGCCCGAGGTCGGCCAGCACCTGCGCCACGTTCACGCCCTTGCCTGCGGCGTGGGTGTGCATGGCGTCGCTACGGTTGACCTGGCCGGGCGCAAGCTGCGTTAACTGGACGGTGAGGTCCAGCGCCGGGTTCAGGGTCAGGGTCAGAATGCTAGCCATTACAGGGCCTCCACAAGAGCGCGTACTTCATCTGCGCTGCCCACGGCCAAGGCCTGCTGAGCGAGTATTTTTGCCTGGCTCAGGCTGAGTTCGCGAACCCGCGCCTTGACCTCGGGAATGCTGCGCGCCGACACACTCAATTCGTCCACCCCCAGACCGACCAGCACCGGAACGGCCAGCGGGTCCGCCGCCAGCTCTCCGCAGACGCCCACCCATTTGCCATGGGCATGGGCCGCGCGCACGGTGATGTCGATTAACATCAAGACCGCCGGGTGCAAGCCATCGGCCTGGGCCGACAGGGTCGGATGACCACGGTCGATGGCCAGGGTGTATTGGGTCAGGTCATTGGTACCGACGCTGAAGAAGTCGACTTCCTTGGCCAGTACCGGGGCTAGCAGCGCCGCCGACGGCACTTCGATCATGATCCCCAGCTGCAGATCGGCCACCGGGATTTCCAGACGCAGGCGTTCGGTCATGTCCCGGGCCTGACGCCATTCATCGACGCTGCCGACCATCGGGAACATGATCCGCAGCGGCCGGTTGTCAGCGGCGCGCAGCAAGGCGCGCAACTGGGCTTCCATGACGTGCGGGCGTTGCAGGGTCAGACGAATGCCGCGAACGCCGAGGAACGGGTTTTCTTCCTTGGCGATCGGCCAGTAAGGCAGCGGCTTGTCACCGCCGACATCCAGGGTACGGACCACCAGAGGTCGCCCGGCCAGGCCATCGAGTACCCGGCGGTATTCGGTTTCCTGGGTCGCTTCATCCGGCGCTTGCGGATGGGCCATGAAAATCAGTTCGGTGCGCAGCAAGCCTATGCCTTCGGCGCCATGCTCCACTGCACTGGTGACACCGGAGCTTTCGCCGATGTTGGCGAACACTTCAACGGCGTGGCCATCGCGGGTCAGCGCCGGTTCATGACGTCGGGCGGCAGCGGCCTGCAAGCGTTGCTCGCGGGTGTCGCGTTCTTCAATGGCACGCTGCAAGGTCGCGGCGTCGGCGTCCACATGCAGGCGACCGCGTTGGCCGTCGAGCAACAGCGGCGTGCCCGGTGCCAGCAGCAATACTGCGGCGCCAGCACCGACCAGCGCCGGAATGCCCAGGGCCCGGGCGACAATCGCGCTGTGGGCAGTGGCACCACCGCGGGCGGTCAGAATCCCGGCAACCCGTGCCGGATCGAGGCGTGCCACGTCCGATGGGCCGACCTCATCCATCACCAGAATGTAGGCTTGTTCAGGTTCGACCGGGGTTTCGACGCCACACAACTGCGCCAGCACCCGACGTCCGACATCCCGCAAGTCCGCGGCACGTTCGGCCAGCAAGGCATCCTGCAGCGACTCCTGTTGCCGGGCCGCGGCCTCGATCACTGCCATCCAGGCCGCCTCGGCGCTTTCGCCCTGTTTGAGGCGGGTGTCGACTTCGTCGGTCAGCTCCGGATCGTCGAGCATTTCCTGGTGGGTGATGAAAATCTCCCGGATAGCCTTGGCCTTGCTCCGCTGAATCAGCCCTTCGATGTCGCTGCGAACTTCAGTCAGCGCTTGCTTCAGACGCTCGCGCTCGATGGCGGCAGATTCGCCACGCAAGGGGTAATCGATTGGCTGCAGCACTTGAATGTGTGCCGGGCCGATGGCGATCCCCGGCGCGGCGGCGACAGCCTGGACCAGGCTGCCCGAGGCCGGAGCCAGCAGCACCTGAGCGACTTCAGCGATGACTTCACGGGATGCACTGACCGCCGGCAACGGCTCGACTTCTTCGCCGAGCCCCTCTTCGATAGCCGCCAGCAAGGCTGGCAAGGCATCCGCGGCAATGCTCGGTTCAGCGATAAACTCAAGCACCTGACCACGATGGGCACCGAGACCGAGCAACTTGCTCAGGCTCTTCACCGACACCGCACTGTCCTGACCGTCGACAACTCGTACGCGAATCTCGCCTTCAAAACTTTTCGCCAGCTGCGCGAGAATCTTCGCCGGGCGCGCATGCAGACCATGGGCGTTGGCCAAGGCGATGCGGGCACTCGGCCAGTCGGCCGGCACTTCGCCGCCGAGCACTTCCAGCACTGCACGACTGCTGGTGGCACGCCCCAGTTCATGCCCGCGTCCTTCAATCAGCAAGGCACAGAGGCGTTCGAGCAAGGCTTGATGGGCCTCCCCCAGACTGGCCAGGCAAAACAGACCGCTGAGCGGTTGGCCGAGGTAGCGGATCGGCTTGTCCGGCGTGACGAACGCCAGGCCCGGACGCTTGACCGTCTGTTCGCTGTGCAACCACCACAGGCCATCACCCAGCGGCAGCGCATCAACCTGCTGCAACACCGCGGAAAAGCCATTGCTGACGCAGTCAGCCTGGCGCAGCAAACGCGCCCCGCGCCAGACCAGCTCTTCGAAATCATCGGCGGACACGCCCAGCCCGATCATCTGCGCGTCCAGCGCCAGCTCTTGCGGCGCACCTTGCAGCAGCTTCAGCAAGGCCTCGGCGGAACTGGCGCGGCGCAGGGCCTGGCCCAGATCGGTTTCACCGAGGGCACGGGTGAGCAATTGCAGCAGACGCAGGTGTTCATCGGATTTGGCGGCAATGCCGATCGCCAGATAGACGATCTGGCCATCGCCCCAGTCCACCCCATCAGGGAACTGAATCAGACGCACGCCGGTGGTGAACACCTTGTCGCGGGTCTCGGGAGTGCCATGGGGGATCGCAATACCTTGACCGAGAAAGGTCGAGCCCTGGGTTTCTCGCGCCTGCAAGCCGCTGAGGTAACCCTCTTCGACCAGGCCATCAGCGACCAGCTTCTCGGCAAGCAGATGGAGTGCCGCGGACTTATCCACAGCCGACTGGCCCATGGATATCTGCTCTATGGTGAGCTCGAGCATGCTTTCTCCTATTTAGCGCAAGGTAGGCGCTAGGTATTGTTTTGAATGAATCAGCTTAGGCTTATTGTCAGAACAGCCTCGGGCGACTTCTTGGCAGAGCCGGCCCAATTCGTTTACCCCCTGAAAATACGCCTGCTGAAACGTTTAATCTATAATATTTGCCACGTTACTCGATTATCGCTCATCCTTGAAGCCCTACCCGTCGATTGCAGTTGTGACAATGGTCCCCTGCCCGGATCGGTTACGATCGGACAAAATGTCGGGGCAAGCTCCAAAACAACAAGGAAATCCCGGGTTGAAACTCAGTGATATCGCCCAACTGGCCGGTGTGTCGGTCACCACCGCCAGCTACGTCATAAACGGCAAGGCCGAACAACAGCGGATCAGTCGCAGCACCGTCGAGCGTGTGCAGGCGGTGGTCGAACTCCATGGCTTCACGCCTAACCCGCAAGCGGCCGGGCTGCGCAGCCGGCATACGCGCACCCTGGGTTTCATTCTGCCGGACCTGGAAAACCCCAGTTACGCGCGAATCGCCAAACTGCTCGAACAAGGTGCCCGCGCCCGCGGTTATCAATTGCTGATCGCCAGCTCCGACGATGCGCCGGACAGCGAGCGGCAATTGCTGCAACTGTTTCGCGCCCGGCGCTGCGACGCGCTGTTCGTCGCCAGCTGCCTGCCGTCCGATGATGACAGCTATCGCCAGTTACAGGCCAAGGGCCTGCCAATCATCGCCATCGACCGGGTGATGGAGCCTGAGCATTTCTGCTCGGTGATCAGCGATGATCAAGAGGCCAGCCTGCAGCTCACCCGCAGCCTGTTGCAGCCTTTGCCGCGGCAGATTGCGCTGATCGGTGCGCGGCCCGAGCTGAGCATCAGCCAGGAGCGTGCCGCCGGCTTCAAGCAGGCCTTGTCCGGGTTCGACGGCGAGATGCTGATCGAGCACGGCGAAGCGTTCAGCCGCGACTGCGGACGGCAATTGATGGAAGAGTTGCTCCAACGCCTCGGCCACTTGCCGGATGCGCTGGTCACTACTTCCTATGTGCTGCTTCAGGGTGTATTCGATGCCCTGCATGACTACCCGCTCAAATCCCGACCGCTGCGCCTCGGCACCTTCGGCGACACCCAGTTGCTGGACTTCCTGCCGCTGCCGGTGAATGCCATGGCCCAGCAACATCAGCTGATTGCCGACAAAGCCTTGCAGCTGGCCCTGGCAGCGATTGAAGAACAGCATTACCAACCCGGCGTACAGGCCATCGCCCGGACCTTCAAGCAGCGCATTCACGAGGCGTGAACGTGGAGCTGATCGACACTCACACCCATCTGGACTTTCCGGACTTCGACGACGATCGCCAGGCGCTGCTGGCGGACTGCCGCGCCCTGGGGGTACGGCGAATAGTGGTGTTGGGGGTTTATCAGCGAAACTGGCAGCGTGTCTGGGATCTGGTGCAGAGCGATCCGGACCTGTATGCCGCATTCGGCTTGCACCCGGTATACGTCGATGAGCATTGCCCCGCACACCTGACTGAACTCGGCGACTGGCTGACGCGCCTGGCCGGCCATCGCCAAGTGTGCGCGGTGGGCGAGATCGGCCTCGATTATTTTCTCGAACACCTCGACCGAGAGCGCCAACAAGCGCTGCTCGAAGCACAGCTGCAACTGGCGGCCGACTTTCAGCTTCCGGCGCTGTTGCATGTCCGTCGCAGTCACGCGGCCACTATCGCCACCCTCAAGCGGTTTCGCCTCAAGCGCGCGGGCATCATCCACGCCTTCGCCGGCAGCCAGGAAGAGGCCCGCGAATACCTCAAGCTCGGTTTCAAACTCGGACTGGGCGGCGCCGCGACCTGGCCGCAGGCGCTGCGCATGCACAGAGTCCTCAAAGACTTACCGTTGGATGCCGTGGTACTGGAAACCGACTCGCCGGATATGGCGCCCGCCATGTACCCCGGCCAACGCAACAGCCCGCAGCATCTGCCGGCGATTTGTGCGGCGCTGGCCGAGATCATGGCCGTCAGCCCAGAGCAACTGGCCACAGCCAGCACTGCCAATGCCTGCGGCGTGTTCAACTGGCCCCTGGGTCAGGACTAAGCTCAAACCCGGAACGTGCTGATCAGCTGCTTCAACTGCACCACCTGCGCCGACAGCTGCCGACTGGCGTTTTCGGTCTGGTGCGCGCCTTCGGCGGTGCGTTCACCGGCGCGGTTGATCTCGACGATGTTTTGATCGATATCATGAGCCACCGCGGTTTGCTGCTCGACCGCCGCAGCAATCTGCTGGTTCTGGTCGACGATCATCCCGACTGCGCCGAGGATGTTTTCCAGCGCTTGCTGAACCTTTTCCGACTGGCTGACCGTACCGCTGGCCATCTGATGACTGACGCCCATGGCTTTTACCGCCGCGCCCACACCGCTGTGCAGCTTGGCAATCATCTGCTCGATTTCTTCAGTCGATTGCTGAGTACGCTTGGCCAGCGTCCGGACCTCGTCGGCCACCACCGCGAAACCGCGCCCCTGCTCACCGGCCCGCGCCGCCTCGATGGCGGCATTGAGCGCCAACAGGTTGGTCTGCTCGGCGATACTTTTGATCACTTCCAGTACCCGACTGATGGACTGGCTATCGCTGGCCAATTGATTGATCACCAGTACTGACTGGTCAATCTCACTGGCCAACTGGGCAATGCTGCCCTGTTGCGACTCCACCAGGCCACGCCCGTTGATGGTTTCGTCGTTGACGCTGTGGGCGCTGCTGACCGCCGCGGCCGCACTGCGGGCGACTTCCTGGGAGGTCGTCGACATCTGATTCATCGCCGTCGCCACCTGCTCGATCTGGCTGCGCTGCCCGGCCACTGCCTGATTGCTCCGGGCCGATACCGATTCCACCTGACCGGCCTGACGCTCGACTTCACTGACGGTCTTGCCCACCCGTTCGATCAGGTCATGGATCTTCACCACGGTGCCATTGAACACGTTGCCCAATTCACCCAGTTCATCGCGACTTTGAGCGGTAAAGGAGACGGTCATGTCCCCCGCCGCGACCTTGTCCATCACCTCACCCAGAGTCTTGAGCGTGGTTCGGGTCGAATAATAGAAACCGCCGTAGAGATAAACGATCAGCAGGAACACCGCCGCCAGGGCCACCACCAGCAACACCATATGCGTGCGGTTCTGGTGCAGCCGTTGCTGCAACTCCACGCCGAGGAAATTCAACGTGGCCTCATTCAGTTGATAAGTCTGCGCCATCAACCCGCTGACCTGATCGTAAAAGGCTGGCCAGGGGGCATCCAGTGTATCGACCATCACCACTTGTTCTTCGAACAGCTCGCTGCCCTGCTTGAGTGTGCTTCTGCTGGCACTGGCCATTGGCTCCAGAGCCGCGCTGGCGGCCTTGCTCGAGCCCAGCGCATCCTGCAGTTTCAAGCCGTACTCGGCCTGGAGCTTCTCAATTTGTTGTAACAGTTCATCGAAGCGAGTGCTCGAGGACGAGTTGAGAAAACCCTGGCCCAGGGAATAGCTGCCGATGGCCCGGCCTTCGCCGAGGATTTGCGTGACTTGCGGGGTGACACTGGTAATCAGTTCACTCAATTGGCGCATGTCGCTTTGGTTATCGCGGCTCAAGCCGGACTGGCTGGCGATGATCTGGCTGAAAATCTGCGCGCTGCCAAGCAACTTGCCGATCAGCGCGCTTTTGCTTTGCAACGAGGTCACGGCTTGCTGAGCCTTGAACGCCGCAATCACTTCATCGCGTTTTTCATCGAAGACGCTGATCTGCTCCGGGTCGATGGTCACTGCCGCCAACCCCTGCATACGCTCCAGAACACTCTGCTCAAGCGCCGCGATCTTCGACTCGACATCCCCGGCCTTGCCGGACTGACCCAGGGCGACGTTGATCTGTACCAGGTTATTCAGGGTCTCCAGATCGCGCCGCAGCGTCAGGCTGCTTCCCAGCAGGTCAAGGCTTTGCAGTTCAACCTGGGTGCCCTGGAACTCGCGATAGGAGTCGCGGACCAGATAGAAATTGGTCACCAGCATCGGCAGGAAAAACAGAACACTGATCAGGCTGAACTTCATACCGAAGCTCAAGCGGTTCATCAGTGCGACGGCGGGATAGAGCAAGCTCTTCACAAGAAGTCTCCCTTACCTATTATTGTTATGGGCAGTCGCACAATAGCAGCAAAAAGCCACTATTTAGCGCTGATGCTTGTATAACTTAAATCGGCAGAGAGTTGTGTAACTTAAGGTTAACCGGGGGGGGGACGGACCCTTAGAGGAGGTATGAGGTCCCTTTGTGGCGAGGGGGCTTGCCCCCGTTCGGCTGCGAAGCAGTCGTAAAACGGGCTAATGCGCTCTGCCAGATAAAACGCGGTTACCGATTTTTAGGACCGCTTCGCGCTCCAGCGGGGGCAAGCCCCCTCGCCACAACAAGCCCCCTTCCCACAACAAACCACCTTCATCACAATGATGTTCACCACCGTGGCGTCAGAACAACACCGTCCACAACGCAAAACCGGCATACCAGAGCACGGCAGCCCGGAGCAGCAGTTCCCACAACCCGTCCAGACTGCTGATGCCATCAGCACCGACCATAGGCGACGGAATCTCGCCGGCCACCAGGCCGACTTTTTCCACCAGCTGCGCGGCGCTGATATTCCAGTTGAGCAACTCATGCAACATCACTCGGCCGACCGCAACAAAGTTGCCGACCAGCGCGAAACTTGCCGCCAGCAACCGTACCGGCAACCAATCGAAGGCATGGCGCATTTGCGCGGCGGTTTCCACCAGCTGCGGATTTTTCCCGTGCTCGGCGGCCAACGCCAGCAAGCGATAGCTCAACGCCGCGACCGGACCCAGCAGGAAGTACCAGAAAATCACCGCAAAAAAGCCCTGATAGGCCTCCCACAGCAAATACCCTTGAACCCGTCCCAGCAACTGCTCGCCGCTGTCGGCGCAAATATCCAGGTCACGCTTGGCGACATGAGCGGCGGCCTGCAGGTCTTCACGACGCCAGGCATCACGAAACGGCCCCAGGCCGCCCAGCAAATCCCCGCGCCCGAGACTGTAGATCACCACCAGCAAATGAATCGGCAAGGCCAACAAGCCATAGAAAACCGGGTCCAGCACTACCAGCAACAACCCCAGTACGGCAACCGGCAGTAGCACCAACAGCGTCAACACCAGCCAGGGCCGGTTTGCCAGTCGGGGACTAGCCTCCAGTTTGGCCAATTCGCGCAGCCATCCGCTGTCGCGCTGGACCCGATGACGCAAGGCCGAGAACTTCTCGACCCAGACCGCCAGCAGTAACACCAGAAAACTCATTGTTCTTCCCCTTTACCCAAGGCTGCGCGAAAGCGTGCCCAGTCGAATGCCGGCCCCGGATCGGTCTTGCGTCCCGGGGCAATATCGCTATGGCCACAGATGCGCTGCGGTGTGATCGCCGTGAAGGCTTCCCGTAATTGCCGGGTCAAGGCAATCAGCGCCTGATACTGAGCCTCGGTGAAGGGTAGTTCGTCAGTGCCTTCCAGTTCGATGCCCAAGGAAAAATCATTACAGCCCTCGCGCTCACCGAAGCGTGAAACGCCCGCGTGCCAGGCACGCTCAAGACAGGAGACAAACTGAGTGATCGTGCCGTCACGTTCGATCAAGAAATGAGCGGACACCCGAAGGTCGGCTATCCCGGCAAAATAGGGATGCTCAGTAACATCCAGGCGATTCTGGAAAAATTCCTGCACTTTGCCTGTCGCGAACCGGGCCGGCGGCAGACTGATGTTATGGATCACCAGCAGAGAAATCTCACCCGTGGGGCGCCCATTGAAGTTTGGCGACGGGCAATGACGTACCCCCTGAAACCAACCGCTAGCGGGGTCCAACTGCATACAGGTTCCTTCCACGACGACTTTGATGGCCCAGTATGCCGCGATCGGCACCCAGGTTGCGATCACTTGCCACGATTGAGTCGGCGCAGGTTGCCGAGGACCGACTCCAGTGCCCGGTCGAACAACAAGGTGTCATCGAGTTTTCGCACAACACCTCGACGGAACTCCAGAGCCAGCTCGATACGGGTTCGCTCAAGCACTTTCATCCCCGTACGGTTGACGAAAACATAGTTGCCCGTTGACTGGATAATCGCCGCCAGCTTGCACCGCAGCGTGTTGTCATGGTCTTCCTGGAACTCGACCCAACACCCGGGACGCAACTGCTCGACCTGAAGCAGGCCGGCGTCATCCGCGGCCAGACGCCCCGCGGCCACTTCAACAGGCCCCTCATCGGCAGTCTTCAGGACAATCTCCTGGCGCACCTCGATCATCGCCGGGAAACGTGCGTCGCATGCACTGGCCGGGCCCCGCTCCAGCGGCTCGAACACCTGCACATGCAACTTTTCCAACTGACTGAAAAACTCGCCGGTGGCAAAAGGATCGAATGCCGCGCCGCTCAAGCCTTCACGGAGTGCCTTGAGCAGGCCTGGCACCAGATTGAGCAGCTGCAGACCCGCCTCTGCGTCCTCGTGGCGCTGCACGCTCCAGATCAACTCATCCATGGTCTGCAAACCGGCTTGCCACTCGGCCGACTGTTCACCGTGCTTGAGGCAGGCCAGCAACAACACCTTGCTCCAGGCCTCCTGCAAAAAAACCACGACGATTTGCGGCAAGACTTTGCCCAACAACCGCTGATTGAGGGCTTGCTCGACGCACTGACGAGCCTGTTGTGTCTTCGCCCGGCCTTCTTCGGCGTCACGCGTGCGCTGCTCCAGCAGCTCGCTGCGACGGCGCTCGGCGCCAGTGAAGGCGAGAAATTCGACCAGCAGTTCCGAGAAGATCGCTGGGTCATCGGCAAAATCATTCAACAGCCGCTGTACCACCTGTTCGATACGCAGGTACAGGCCGTCGCGCTGGTGATCATCGCACTCGCCCCAGCCCAGGGCTGCGGCGGCGATTTCATTGAGCAGGCGGCGGGCGGGATGACTGCAGCGGCTGAAAAAGCTCTTGTCCAGCACCGCGACTTTGAGCATCGGGATCTGCAGGCGACCGATGAGCGCTTTGAGTGAGTCGGGCAGATTTCGATCATCGAGGATGAACTCGAAGAGCATCGCCATCAGGTTGATCACGTCTTCATCAGCCACGCCGACTACCCGGGATCTGCCACTTTTGACGCTGCCCCGGGTCAGCAGTTGTTCGAGCTGATTACGTAGATCGAAATCATCCTGGGCACTGGGTCCGGGAACGTGCTGTTGCAGATGCGAGAGCAGCCGCAGCAGATCCCGGGTCGAAATGGGCTGAGTCTGCGCACAGGCTTCCAGGGTCGGTGCCAGACTGCCCCTGACGTGAAGCAGCAACGCCTGCAACGCGGCGAAGACTTCCTGCACGCCCTCGTCGATCTGCGCATTGCCGGACCTGGCCATGCCGGGTTCGATTTGCCCGGCACCTGCGCTGATGGCTGCTCGATCCGACGCCCGGCGGGCCGGGGCGGCCTTGAGTCGGGGCAATACACCGGTAGCGATCAACAGTTGATTGGCTTGGGTATAGAGTTGATCAGCCTCACTGAGCACGTACTTATCGAACAGTTTGAGAAGGACCAGCTTGACCTTGATCTCTACCCCCAGATTGCGCCCGGCCTGCAAGAAATACTCGCAGAGCATGGCCGGGCCAACAGGGTTGTGCTGATCCTCGAGACGCTTGCCCAGCAACGCGCTCAAGCGTGCGGTCAATTGACCAAGGGCGAAACCGTCGCGACTGAGCACCCTGGTGACCATGGCATCCAGCGCCACGGATCTTTCAAGTTCATCATCGGGATTGTGCACTGATGGGTCGTAGGTCAGGGCCTGGGGCAACGGCGCTTGCGCCTGATCGTATACAGCGAGGCCGGCAAAGGCCTCGAAGAATTGCTCGAGAAAACCACGCTCGATGCTTTTGCGCTTGAGCCGCACGTCGCGCATGGCTTCGAAGAGGGTGTGCTGATCCACACTGTTGTGAGCTCTGTCAGTCATGTCGAACAAGGCGCCGTCGGCGTTATCGAACAACACCTGCAAACCATGCCTGAGCTGCTGTGCGGCCTTGTCGTGAACCTGAAGCAGAATGACAGGCAGGCGGGCGAGCGGCGAAGAGTTCGCCCGATCAGTACCGGCCCTGCGCAAAGGCACTACATTCCCGTCATTGTGCATCCAGGCCTCCGGTAACGGTGAATCAAGACGTCAAAGCCATGACGTCAATTACAAGGCGAATTATCTGCAAAAGATGCCGCTTGTGCCAGCAGACCTGCATTTCATTTTGAAACAGGCTTGAGCTCAGACACTCGCCCGGGCCAAACGACTCGGATGATGCGACCAAATGCAGACTTCAGCGCGAAGTGAAAGTGTTTGCCGCCTTGGGTTAGCTCGCGGCATGGCCCTATAATCGAGCCACTTTGTTTGTGGAGCCCGTTATGCCGAATCTACATCTCGCCGACCTGACCGCCGAAATCGAAGCCAACGTGCGCCGTGCGTTGCTTGAAGACATTGGCAGCGGCGACATCACCGCACAACTGATCCCGGCCGAACGCCTGGCCAAAGCCACCATCATCACCCGCGATGCAGCCGTCATCTGCGGCACCGCCTGGGTCGATTCGGTATTTCGGCAGCTGGACCCGCGGGTTGCGGTGCATTGGCAGGTAGCTGACGGTGAACGAGTCAGCCCCAATCAAGTGCTGTTTCACCTCGAGGGCCCCGCTCGTTCGCTGCTCAGCGGTGAACGCTGCGCACTGAACTTCCTGCAGTTGCTATCCGGGGTTGCCACCCGGGCGCAGTATTACGCCGACTTCGTCGCCGATACCCAGGTCAAACTGCTGGATACGCGCAAAACGCTGCCTGGGCTGCGTCTGGCGCAGAAGTATGCCGTCACCTGCGGTGGCTGCCACAACCATCGCATCGGCCTGTACGACGCCTTCCTGATCAAGGAAAACCATATCGCCGCCTGCGGTGGCGTTGCGCAGGCAATCAGTGCCGCCCACAAGATCGCCCCGGGCAAGCCGGTGGAAGTCGAAGTGGAGAGTCTTGAGGAATTGAAGGAGGCGCTCGCTGCCGGTGCCGACATCATCATGCTCGACGAACTGAGCCTCGACGACATGCGTGAAGCGGTGCGTCTCAACGCTGGCAAGTCCAAGTTGGAGGCAAGCGGCGGGATCAACGAAAGCAGCTTGCGGCCGATTGCCGAAACCGGAGTGGATTACATCTCTATCGGGGCAATGACCAAGGACGTGAAGGCAGTGGATCTGTCGATGCGACTCAGTATCTGAGGAGCAGCTGCAAGCTTCAAGCTGTAAGCCGCAAGCTGGGTTTAGACACGCAGCTTATGGCTTGCAGCTTGAAGTTGCTATCAAACGACCAGGTTGTTCATCTCGCAGTACTCTTCCCACTCGACGCCCAATACCTCTGCCGCTTGCTTGTGCAGAACCAGGCGCTCGGCCTCGAACTCTTCGGGGCTTGTGGTGTACTTGAGGGTCAGCTCCCACGGCTGCAAGCCCTGGGCTTCTGCCTCGTCCTCGAACGCCCACTGGATCTGGTCTTTCTGATCGTCGGCACTCAGGTCCTTGATCTCTTCCATCAAGTCGGGCGTCTCAAGAACGTACTTCTTGAGGGCTTCTTCGTGTCTGGCTTCTTGTGTCAATTCTTTAACAGTCATGTCGTTCTCGCTGATCTGGGGAATGGAAGATGGATCTGGATCATCAAGGATCTCTCTGACGCAAAAAAACCGTTTGAAGCCCGGTTTATCTGGCCTTCAGAACCATTCGGGATCATCTGAAAACAAAGTATCGCTGGTGCCGGAGACAGGAATCGAACCTGCGACCTTCGCGTTACGAGTGCGCTGCTCTACCGACTGAGCTACACCGGCGCTGGGCTAAACCTAGCACTGACTATGGGGTCAGGCAACCGGAGCAAGCGTCTCAATTTCCTTCAGCCTGGCAATAACTCCCCCGTAGCAGCTGGCGAAGCCTGCGTTCGGCTGCGCAACAGCCGTAAATCCTGCCTACGCGGTCTGCCTGAAACACCGCAACGCCTGATTTTACGACTGCTTCGCAGCCGAACGCAGCCTTCGGCAGCTGCTACGCACAACCCAGCGCAGCCTTCGGCAGCTGCTACGCACAGCCGAACAGGTTTCGCCAGTTGCTAGGCGGGCCGCGATCTTTTGATTTTCCCGCACACAGCAAAACGCCCCGAACCAGTCGGGGCGCTTGCTTGATCAACCGCTAAGCGTGGGGGTAATTAAACGCCCGAAGCCTTGGCTGCTGCTACGTCCTTGATGGACAGCTTGATACGGCCGCGGTTGTCCACGTCCAGTACCAGCACTTCCACTTCCTGGCCTTCTTTCAGGATGTCGGTCACTTTCTCTACGCGAGCGTCGCTCAGCATCGAGATGTGAACCAGACCGTCTTTGCCTGGCAGGATGTTGACGAAGGCACCGAAGTCGACGATGCGCTCAACCTTACCGACGTAGATCTTGCCGATTTCGGCTTCAGCGGTGATACCCAGAACGCGCTGACGAGCCGCTTCAGCCGCTTCCTTGGTTTCGCCGAAGATCTTGATCGAACCGTCGTCTTCGATGTCGATCGAAGCCTTGGTCTCTTCACAGATCGCACGAATGGTCGCGCCGCCTTTACCGATGACATCACGGATTTTGTCGGTGTCGATTTTCATCGCGATCATGGTCGGAGCATTTTCCGACAGCTCGGTGCGGGACTGAGCAAGAATCTGGTTCATCTGGCCGAGGATGTTCAGGCGCGCTTCCAGGGCTTGGCCCAGAGCGATTTCCATGATTTCTTCGGTGATGCCCTTGATCTTGATGTCCATCTGCAGCGCGGTAACACCCTTGGCGGTACCGGCTACTTTGAAGTCCATGTCGCCCAGGTGGTCTTCGTCACCCAGGATGTCGGTCAGGACGGCGAATTTCTCGCCTTCTTTGACCAGCCCCATGGCGATACCGGCAACCGGAGCCTTCATCGGCACACCGGCGTCCATCAGCGCCAGGGAAGCACCGCAGACCGAAGCCATGGAGCTCGAACCGTTGGACTCGGTGATTTCCGATACGATACGAATGGTGTACGGGAACACGTCGGCAGCAGGCAGCATGGCCTGAACCGAACGACGGGCCAGACGGCCGTGACCGATTTCGCGACGACCAGCACCACCCATGCGACCACACTCGCCTACCGAGAACGGAGGGAAGTTGTAGTGCAGCATGAACGGGTCTTTTTTCTCGCCTTCCAGGGTATCCAGCAGCTGCGCGTCACGGGCAGTACCCAGAGTCGCGACTACCAGAGCCTGGGTTTCGCCACGGGTGAACAGTGCCGAACCGTGGGTCTTCGGCAGAACGCCGACTTCGATGTTCAGCGGACGTACGGTGCGGGTGTCACGGCCATCGATACGCGGCTTGCCGTTAACGATGTTTTCGCGAACGGTGCGGTATTCGATTTCACCGAAGGCAGCTTTGACTTCAGCGGAAGTCGGCTGGCCTTCTTCGCCCGACAGCTTGGCAACGATCTGCTCGCGCAGTTCGCCCAGACGTGCATAACGCTCGTGCTTGACGGTGAGGGTGTAAGCCTGGGAGATCGCTTCGCCGAACTCGGAACGAATAGCGCCCAGCAGTGCGGTGGCTTCTGGCTGTGGAGCCCAGGCCCAGGTCGGTTTGGCAGCTTCGGCGGCCAGTTCCTTGACAGCATTGATCACAACCTGGAACTCGTCGTGAGCAAACAGTACGGCGCCCAGCATCTGGTCTTCGGTCAGCTCTTTAGCTTCCGATTCAACCATCAATACCGCTTCCGAAGTACCAGCTACTACCATGTCCAGGCTCGAAGCCTTGAGTTGCTCGTAAGTCGGGTTCAGCAGGTAGCCGGTGCTTTCGTGGAACGCAACGCGGGCAGCGCCGATCGGACCATCGAAAGGAATACCGGAGATTGCCAGCGCAGCGGAAGTACCGATCATTGCAGCAACGTCTGGATCAGTCTTTTTGCTGGTGGACAGAACGGTGCAGACAACCTGCACTTCGTTCATGAAACCTTCCGGGAACAGCGGACGGATCGGACGGTCGATCAGTCGCGAAGTCAGGGTTTCTTTCTCGGAAGGACGGCCTTCGCGCTTGAAGAAACCGCCAGGGATCTTACCGGCAGCGTAAGTCTTTTCCTGGTAGTGAACAGACAGAGGAAAGAAGCCCTTGCCTGGATCAGCTTGTTTGGCACCGACTACAGTCACCAACACGCTGACGTCGTCGTCAACGGTGACCAATACTGCGCCGGAGGCCTGACGGGCGATACGGCCGGTCTCGAGGGTAACGGTCGATTGACCGAACTGGAATTTTTTGATTACCGGGTTCACGGTGTCCTACCTTCTTTGTGGCTCTTGGGGAACTTGTCTTCTTGCGAAATTCTTGGGCAATGTCGGGAATCGGCCCAACGCCTGTCCAGGGTAAAACGACTATCCAGATAAAACTTGAGGCTGGGAGCTTGCCATGCGCCTGCGGGAAACCCGCTGACGCACAGCAAACAACCAACCTCTAGCGCAATCGCTTATTAGCGACGCAGACCCAGGCGAGCGATCAGAGCGCTGTAACGGCTCACGTCCTTGCCTTTCAGGTAGTCCAGCAGCTTACGACGCTGGTTTACCATGCGGATCAGACCACGACGCGAGTGGTGATCTTTACCGTTGGTCTTGAAGTGACCTTGCAGTTTGTTGATGTTGTGGGTCAGCAGTGCAACTTGCACTTCTGGCGAACCAGTGTCACCAACAGCTTGCTGGTAGTCAGCTACGATTTGAGCTTTTTCTTGAACGTCGAGAGCCATGAGGCAATCCTTTTATCAGGAAACTGTTTCAGAAAAACAGCTTCAACAGGCCAGGGACAAATCCCTGTATTCAAAAGTGAGTAGTGACCGTGCCTGTTAACAGCCACCCTCGTTCCAGCCTGCTGTTACACAGGCTGGTTCCGGTCATTCTGACCGAATCAGTCGACGCGGCGCGATGCGCCCGTCTTCGCTCACTTCACCGATACCGATGAAACGACCGTTATGATCCTGTACCCGTACCATGCCGAACTTCGGTGCATCCGGGGCTCGTACCGGCTGGCCGTTAAGCCAGTAGAACGAGCTGTGCTCCGAGAACTGCAACAGCGGCCAATCCAGCAAGCCGCTGTCCGATGGCATCAGGAAGCGATCGACCGCTTCGTTGCCGCCTTCGGCATGGACTGCTTCCAACTCTTCCAGCGTGACCGTCTGGGCCAGCGTGAAAGGCCCGGCCTGGGTACGTCGCAATTCTGCCACGTAAGCGCCACAACCGAGTTGCTCACCGATATCCTCCACCAGGGTGCGGATATAGGTGCCTTTGCTGCAATCCACTGCCAGCCGGGCAGTATCACCCTCGAACGCTAGCAATTCCAAGCGCGCAATAGTAACAGAACGCGGTTCGCGCTCCACCACTTCACCTGCACGGGCCAGCTTGTACAGCGGCTGACCATCGCGCTTGAGGGCCGAGTACATCGGCGGTATCTGACTGATTTGACCGCGAAAATTCGGCAAGACAGCTTCAATATCGGCGCGACCGACGGTCACTTCCCGCGTTTGCAAAACCTCACCTTCGGCGTCCGCCGTGGTGGTGGTTTTGCCCAATTGCGCCAAGGTTTCATAAGCCTTGTCCGAATCGAGCAAGTATTGCGAGAACTTGGTAGCTTCACCAAAGCACAACGGCAACACGCCAGTGGCAAGCGGATCAAGGCTGCCGGTATGCCCGGCCTTTTCGGCATTGAGCAGCCAGCGGACCTTCTGCAACGCCGCGTTGGAGGTGAACCCCAACGGTTTGTCGAGCAGGATGATGCCACTGACGTTACGACGGATACGTTTGACCTGAGCCACCGATTACTCCTTGGCGTCTTCTGGTTCAGCCGCGACCGGGTGCTGGTTGTCCTCAGCCACGGCGCGTTCGATCAACGCCGACAGATGGGCACCACGCACGACGCTTTCGTCGTAGTGGAAGTGCAACTGTGGAACGCTGCGCAGCTTCATCTCGCGAGCCAGCTGCATACGCAGGAAGCCGGCGGCCGAATTGAGCACCTTGATGCTCTGGGCGATGTCTTCGGCGTTGTCCTGGCCCATCACGGTGATGAAGATCTTGGCGTGACCGACGTCACGGCTGACTTCAACAGCGGTAATGGTGACCAGACCGACGCGCGGGTCTTTGACTTCACGACGGATCAGTTGTGCCAGCTCGCGCTGCATCTGATCGCCGATACGTTGGGTACGGCTATATTCTTTTGCCATGTATCGTTACCTGTCACTGACCCACGGTGAAACCCGTGTGGTCTGAAAGCGGCAAACGCCCGGCCAGGCAGAAGCCGGACCGGGCGTTGCGTTTAGAGTCCCGAGTGAGCGCAGCGCATTGGCATGCTATGACCCACCATGGCTCTTGGAGCTCGCGACTTAGAGGCTGCGAGCAACCTGGACCTTCTCGAAGACTTCGATCTTGTCACCCGGCTTGACGTCGTTGTAGCTCTTGACGCCGATACCGCATTCCATGCCGGCACGCACTTCGGACATATCGTCCTTGAAGCGGCGCAGGGATTCGAGTTCGCCTTCGAAAATAACGATGTCTTCGCGCAGTACACGGATCGGACGGTTGCGGTGAACCACACCTTCCAGAACCATACAGCCGGCGATCGCACCAAACTTCGGCGAACGGAACACGTCGCGGACTTCAGCGATACCCAGGATGTTCTCCCGGACGTCGCTGCCAAGCATGCCGGTAAGGGCTTTCTTGACGTCTTCGATGATGTCGTAGATCACGTTGTAATAACGCATATCCAGACCTTCCTGCTCGACGATCTTGCGAGCGCCGGCATCGGCACGCACGTTGAAGCCGAACAGTACAGCGTTGGAGGCCAGTGCCAGGTTGGCGTCGCTCTCGGTGATACCACCGACACCGCCACCGACTACGCGCACTTGCACTTCATCGTTACCCAGGCCGCCGAGGGCGCCCTGCAGAGCTTCCAGCGAGCCACGGACGTCGGATTTGAGGACGATGTTAAGCGTCTTCTTCTCTTCCTGGCCCATGTTCTCGAAGATATTTTCCAGCTTGCCGGCGTGAGCACGAGCCAGTTTGACTTCGCGGAACTTGCCTTGACGGAACAGGGCAACTTCACGTGCCTTCTTCTCGTCAGTCATTACGCTCAGCTCGTCGCCAGCTTCCGGCGTACCATCCAGGCCGAGAATCTCGACCGGGATCGATGGACCGGCTTCTTTAATCGGCTTGCCGTTTTCGTCAAGCATCGCCCGGATACGGCCGAAGTTCGAACCGACCAGGACCATGTCGCCTTGACGCAGCGTACCGTCGGAAACCAGAACGGTTGCAACCGGGCCACGACCTTTGTCGAGACGCGATTCAACCACAACGCCACGACCAGGAGCGGACGGGGTTGCTTTGAGTTCGAGAACCTCGGCTTGCAGCAGGACTGCTTCCAGCAGGTCGTCAACGCCAGTACCCATTTTCGCGGAGACTGACACGAACGGAGTATCACCACCCCATTCTTCGGACGTGACACCGTGGACAGACAGTTCGCTACGAATGCGATCGAGATCGGCACCCGGCTTGTCGATTTTGTTCACTGCAACAACCAGCGGAACACCGGCGGCCTTGGCATGCTGAACAGCTTCGATGGTCTGCGGCATTACGCCGTCGTCCGCCGCAACTACCAGGATCACGATGTCGGTCGCCTTGGCACCACGAGCACGCATTGCGGTAAACGCCGCGTGACCCGGGGTGTCGAGGAAGGTGACCATGCCGCGATCGGTTTCAACGTGGTAAGCACCGATGTGCTGGGTGATACCACCGGCTTCGCCAGCAGCTACCTTGGCACGACGGATGTAGTCGAGCAGCGAGGTTTTACCATGGTCAACGTGGCCCATTACGGTCACGACTGGAGCACGGGAGAACGCCTCACCTTCGAACTTCAACGATTCTGCCAGGGAATCTTCCAGGGCGGTGTCGCTGACCAGGGTCACTTTGTGGCCCAGTTCTTCAGCTACCAGCTGAGCAGTTTCCTGATCGAGTACCTGGTTGATGGTCGCCGGAGTGCCCATCTTGAACATGAACTTGATGACTTCAGCAGCCTTGACCGACATCTGCGCGGCCAATTCGCCCACAGTGATGGTCTCGCCGATCTGCACGTCACGAACCACTGGGCCGGTTGGGCTCTGGAAACCGTGGGCGTTACGTTTCTTCAGCTTGGCCTTGCCGCGACCACCACGACGGAAGCTATCGCTTTCTTCGTCGGTAGTACGAGGGGCAACGCGTGGAGCCGGAGCCTTCTCTTTAACGGTTGCACGATGCGGAGCATTGCTTTTGCGCTCGCCATCGCCGCGACGACTGCTGTCGTCACTGCGTGGTTTGTCCGGGCGACGTTGCTCATCACGCTTGCGAGTGTCGGCAGCCGGTGCAGCAGCCACTACAGGAGCGGCTTCATGCACAGGTGCGGCGACAGCAACAGGCGCTACAACAGCGTCATTTGCGGACGATTGCGCAGTAGCAGGCTGGCGACGCGCTTCTTCTTCGGCGCGACGCTTGGATTCTTCTTCAGCCTTCTGACGTGCAGCATTTTCTACTGCGCGACGTTCTTCCAGTTCGCGTTTGCGCTCGGCTTCGATTTCTTCCGGGCTGCGCTGTACGAAGACTTTCTTCTTGCGTACTTCAACGCTGATGCTTTTACTTCCGGCAACACGCAGGGTGCTGGTGGTTTTGCGCTGCAGAGTGATCTTGCGCGGTTCTTCCACTTTCGCCTTGTGACTGCTCTTCAAATGAGTCAGCAGAGCCTGCTTCTCATTATCGGACACGCCTTGCTCGGCGGCGGTGTGCGGCAGACCTGCCTCACGCATCTGCTGCAACAGGCGCTCTACCGGTGTTTTGACCTCATCGGCCAGTTGTTTCACCGTGACTTGCGTCATGCATTTCTCTCCTCAGGCCGCGCCTAATTACTCGAACCAATGGGCTCGGGCGGCCATGATCAACTTGCCGGCACGATCATCGTCAATGCCGTCGATGTCGAGCAGGTCGTCAATAGACTGCTCGGCCAGGTCTTCGCGGGTAATTACGCCGCGCACCGCCAGTTCCATCGCCAAATCCTTGTCCATACCCTCAAGCGAGAGCAGGTCTTCGGCCGGATGGGCGTCTGCCAGCTTTTCCTCAGTAGCGATGGCTTTGGTCAACAAACGATCCTTGGCGCGAGCGCGAAGCTCGTTGACGGTGTCTTCGTCAAAGCCATCGATGTTGAGCATTTCTTCCAGCGGTACGTAGGCAATCTCTTCCAGGCTGGTGAAGCCTTCATCGACCAGTACCTGTGCCAGATCTTCGTCGACTTCCAGCTCGTCGATGAAGTTGCGCAGGATGTCGCCGGTTTCTGCTTGCTGCTTAGCCTGGATGTCCGATTCGGTCATCACGTTCAGGGTCCAGCCAGTCAACTGGCTAGCCAGACGCACGTTCTGACCACCGCGACCGATGGCCTGAGCCAGATTGTCTGCGCCAACGGCGATGTCCATTGCATGGGCATCCTCGTCAACGATAATTGCCGCCACTTCAGCCGGCGACATTGCATTGATCACGAACTGCGCAGGGTTGTCGTCCCACAGGACGATGTCCACACGCTCACCGCCCAACTCACCCGACACTGCCTGGACGCGCGAACCGCGCATACCGATGCAAGCGCCTTGCGGGTCGATGCGTTTATCTTTGGAGCGGACCGCAATCTTGGCGCGCGAACCCGGATCACGGGCTGCTGCCATCACTTCGATCAGGCCTTCAGCGATTTCCGGCACTTCGATGCGGAACAACTCGATCAGCATTTCCGGCGCGGTACGCGACAGGATCAGCTGCGGGCCGCGGTTCTCGGTGCGGATTTCCTTGAGCAGCGCACGAAGACGCACGCCCACCCGGAAAGTCTCGCGGGAGATGATGTCTTCACGAGCCAGCAACGCTTCAGCGTTGTTGCCCAGATCGACGATCACGTTGTCCCGAGTCACTTTTTTCACGGTGCCGGAGATGATTTCTCCCAGACGCTCGCGATAGGCATCAACGACTTGAGCACGCTCGGCTTCGCGGACTTTCTGCACGATGACTTGCTTGGCAGTCTGTGCAGCGATGCGGCCAAACTCGATCGAGTCGATTTTTACTTCGACGATGTCGCCAGCTTTAGCGCCAGGCTGGGCTTCCTGAGCCTGCTCGACCCACATCTCGATAGCCGGATCGTCCAGATCTGCTTCTTCGACTACCGCCCAGCGACGGAAAGTTTCATAGGCACCGGTGTGGCGGTTAATTTCCACACGCAGGTCAACTTCGTCTTCGAAACGTTTTTTGGTAGCAGTGGCCAGAGCCAGCTCCAGCGCTTCAAAAATAACGTTTGCCGGTACGCCCTTTTCATTGGATACCGACTCAACAACCAGCAGTACTTCTTTGCTCATCGTACGCCTCGCCTTTCGCAAGCCATTGGATCCGCGGGATCCGCGTCTCAGTCAAAACTGGGAATAATGTTGGCCTTGTCGATCATATCGATCGGCAACAGGAACTCATGCTCTTCAACCAGCACCACGACGTCCTGCTCTTCTACGCCGCGCAGAAGGCCTTGAAAATTGCGTCGACCTTCGAAAGGTGAACGCAGCTTGATCTTCACTTGTTCACCGGCAAATTTTGCAAACTGCTCAAGAGTGAACAGTGGGCGTTCCATGCCAGGCGAGGAAACTTCAAGGGTGTATTCAACAGCGATCGGATCTTCAACATCCAGAACACCACTGATCTGACGGCTGACGATGGCGCAGTCATCCACCAGAACACCGCCTTCTTTATCGATATAAACGCGCAGCAGTGAGTGGCGACCTTGAGCTGAAAACTCAATACCCCAGCATTCATAGCCAAGGGCCACGACCACCGGGGCCAGCAAGGCCTGCAACTGTTCTAGCTTGCTCGACACCTGAACCCCCTCGTGCATGTTTTTGCATGCTGTATAAATAAAAAAAAATGGGCGAAGCGCCCATCCCTGAAACGCCGTCGAATAACGCCGTTATAAAGTGTCCAGCTAACAAAAAGCCCCTGAAAAGGGGCTCCGCTAAAACTGGTTGCGGGGGCCGGATTTGAACCGACGACCTTCGGGTTATGAGCCCGACGAGCTACCAGACTGCTCCACCCCGCGACAAAGCTGGGGCGGAAGTATACGACCGATCCCTTTCAGGGTCAATCGAACCTCCACCTACAGGAAAGCCCGCAACAGCGGGCTCTCCTGATAATTGGTACCGAGAAGGGGACTCGAACCCCTACACCCTATGGGCACAACCACCTCAAGGTTGCGTGTCTACCAATTCCACCACCTCGGCAATACAACAATACTACCTGAAACCCTTCTTACTTTTGCTCTTGAGCTGGAGGTACGTCAGTCGCATTAGGTGCCGACTTTTGCTCTTGAAGCACCGGGACATCATCAGAAGCCGGTTTTTGCACTGGAACTTCCAACACTGCTGGATTTGGCAAACCTACTTGAGTCAGCTCATGAGCTTTCTCTTTAGCAAAGTAACCTAACCCTAAGCTGGTTATGAAGAAACCTGCGGCAAGTATACCAGTAAACTTACTAAGAAAGGTAGAGGAACCTTGGCTTCCGAACACAGTATTTGAAGCGCCTGCTCCGAAAGACGCACCAGCGTCCGCACCCTTACCCTGCTGCAGCAATACCAGAGCAATTACGCCCAATGCACCCAGCAGATGAAAAACGACTACGACTGTTTCCAGCATTTTTTCAGTTTCCCGCGGCGCGACAGATCGCACCGAACTCATCTGCATTCAGGGAAGCTCCACCAATGAGCCCCCCATCGATATCCGGCATGCCGAACAGTTCGACCGCATTGGCCGCCTTCACGCTGCCGCCGTATAGAAGCCGCACACCTTGTGCGACTTCAGAATTTTCTGCCGCCAACTGCGCGCGAATGGCTGCGTGCACATCCTGCGCCTGTTGCGGTGAAGCAGTCAGCCCGGTACCAATGGCCCAGACCGGCTCGTAAGCGATGACTGCCTTTGCAAGCGCATCGATACCCAACTCTTCGATGATACTACTTAGCTGACGCCCGACAACTTCCAGGGTCTTTCCGGCTTCGCGCTGCTCGAGGGTTTCCCCTATACACAACACCGGAATCAGACCACATGCCTGGGCTGCCGCAAACTTGCGATTGAGCACATCGTCCTGCTCACCCAGAATCAGGCGACGTTCGGAATGCCCAACCAGCACCAGGGAACAGCCTGCATCCACCAACTGACTTGGCGCAATCTCGCCAGTCAAAGCACCTTGCTTGGCTTCCACCGCAGAGTTCTGCGCGCCGACCGAAATCGACTGGCCTTTCAAGCCATCAATCACTTGATTGATAAACAGGCAAGGCGGGAATACCGCAACATCAACACCGCTTGGCAAGGCCAGATGACTCAGGCCATTGATCAGCTCAGCGACGCTGGCGCGGGTACCGTGCATCTTCCAGTTACCAGCTACCATAGGGCGACGCATGCTGTACCTCGTCGGTCAAAGTGGGCGCAGATGTTACCCAACCGCATCAACACTGGCAAGCCGAAATCAGGCAGAAACTTGCGCAACCAGTTTTGCCAGCTCGTCGGCATAACCGCGAACCTGGATTTCGTCATCACCTTCGACCATCACACGAACCAATGGCTCGGTGCCGGATTTGCGCAACAACACCCGCCCACGCCCAGCCATCTGCGTGGTGACACGGGCACAAGCTTCTTTTACCTCTGCGTGCTCGACCGGATTCACGCCGCCCGAGAAGCGCACATTGACCAGCACCTGAGGACACTTGCGCAACGCCTGACGGGACTGCGCAAGGCTCTCGTCACGGCCCTTCAAGGCCATCAACACCTGCAGGGCCGCAATGATCGCGTCACCGGTGGTGGTGTGCTGGAAGCAGACGATATGACCGGAGTTCTCACCACCGACCTGCCAGTTGCGCTCCAGCAGCTCGGCAATCACGTAGCGGTCACCAACATTGGCGCGGATGAATGGAATACCCAGGTCCGCCAGGGCCAATTCCAACCCCAGATTGCTCATTAGCGTGCCAACCACACCACCCTGCAGCTTGTTACGCTCATGCAGATCGCGAGCGATAATAAACAACAATTCATCACCATCGACGATCGCGCCCGTGTGATCGACCATCAACACCCGATCGCCATCGCCATCGAAGGCGATACCCAGATCGGCATGCTCGGCGATTACGGCCGCCTGCAGTTGACTCATATGAGTCGAACCACAGTTGTCATTGATGTTCAAACCATTGGGTTGAGCGGACAGCACGGTGACCTGGGCACCCAACTCGCGAAAGACGCTTGGAGCCACCTTGTAGGTCGCACCGTGGGCACAGTCGAGAACAATCTTCAGACTTGAAAAACTGGTACCGGTCGGCACGCTGCTTTTACAGAATTCGATATACCGACCCGACGCATCGTTGATCCGCGAAACCTTGCCGATCTTGCTCGACTCGACCACCGTCATCGGCGCGTCGAGCAACTCCTCGATCATCAACTCGATGTCGTCCGGCAGCTTGGTACCCTGCCCGGAAAAAAATTTGATGCCATTGTCGTCATGGGGGTTGTGCGAAGCACTGATCACGATACCGGCCTCACCCTGGAAGGTCCGGGTCAGGTAGGCGATAGCCGGTGTCGGCATCGGCCCCAGCAGCATTACATCAGCCCCTGCAGCGGACAGGCCGGCCTCCAGGGCAGACTCGAACATGTAGCCGGAGATCCGCGTGTCCTTGCCCACCAACACTTTACAGGCGCCCTTGCTGCTGCGAAAAGCCATGCCCGCCGCCCAACCGAGCTTGAGCATGAAATCCGGAGTAATAGGAAACTCGCCGACCCGACCACGAATGCCGTCAGTGCCAAAATATTTTTTAGTCATAAGCGCTCCATCATTCTTATTCGGCTGATTCTACTGCTGCGATCATCCGTACCACATCTACTGTTTCGGCCACGTCGTGCACGCGCAAGATCCGCGCGCCCTTGACCATGGCCAGCGCGGCGAGAGCCAGACCGCCATGCAGTCGCTCTCCGACAGGACGATTCAACGCCATGCCTATCATGCTCTTGCGCGAAACCCCGACCAAAAGAGGTCGGCCCAGGGCATGCAGAGCTTCCATATGCTTGAACAGACTCAAATTGTGCTGCAGGCTTTTCGCGAAACCGAAGCCTGGATCGAGAATGATCCGCTCGGCAGGAATGCCCACAGACTCACACTGCACCATACGCTCGGCCAGGAACGCGCCGACTTCGCGGGTCACGTCCTGATAATGCGGATCGTTCTGCATATCTCCCGGCTCGCCGAGCATATGCATCAAACACACCGCAAGACCCGTGGTCGCCGCCGCATCAAGCGCTCCATCGCGGCGCAATGCGCGCACATCGTTGATCAAACCTGCACCCAGTCGCGCAGTTTCACGCATGACCGCGGGCGTCGAGGTATCGACCGAGATGATCACATCCAGTTCGCGATGAATCCGCTCGACAATGGGCGCTACGCGCTCGAGTTCTTCGGTTGGGGAAACCACCCGCGCGCCTGGCCGGGTCGATTCACCACCGACATCGATCAGCGTAGCACCCGCCGCAACCATAGCTTCGGCATGGCGCAAGGCCGCATCGAGCTGGCTGAAACGGCCACCATCGGAGAAGGAATCAGGGGTGACATTAAGAATACCCATCACATGCGTGCGGGCCAAATCAAGAACCCGGTTGCCGCAAGGCAACCGGGTCGAGGACTGTACAGAAGTCATTTCAAACCTTAGACGTCAGCAGCAGGACCGCCGATTGGAGTTTCCGGACGCTCGCCCTGCACCACCGGAGGTGTTCCGGAGTTACCGGTACCGCCCGACCAGTCGCGAGGCTCGCGTGGAGTCCGACCTGCCATGATGTCGTCGATCTGCTCGGCATCAATGGTCTCGTACTTCATCAAGGCATCCGCCATGGCGTCGAGCTTGTCGCGGTTATCGGTAAGGATCTGCTTGGCCGTGCCATAGCACTGGTCAATGATGCCGCGAACCTCGGAGTCGATCAGCTTCGCAGTCTCGCCCGAGAAACTGGCGTGCTGGCTGCCGCCGCGACCCAGGAACATTTCCCCTTCCTCTTCGGCGTACATCAGAGGACCGAGCTTTTCCGACAGGCCCCATTTAGTCACCATGTTCCGCGCAATCTGGCTCGCGCGCATGATGTCGTTGGAAGCGCCCGTGGTGACACCGTCGAAGCCCAGGGTCATCTCTTCAGCGATACGGCCGCCGTACAGCGAGCAGATCTGGCTGATCAACGCACGCTTGGACAGGCTGTAGCGATCCTCTTCCGGCAGGAACATGGTGACACCCAGCGCGCGACCGCGAGGGATGATCGAGACCTTGTAGACCGGGTCATGCTCAGGCACAACGCGTCCGACGATAGCGTGACCCGCTTCGTGGTAGGCGGTGTTCTGCTTCTCTTTCTCGGACATGACCATGGATTTGCGCTCTGCGCCCATCATGATCTTGTCCTTGGCCAGTTCGAACTCTTTCATCTCGACCACGCGTTTGCCCGTACGAGCAGCAAACAGCGAGGCTTCGTTCACCAGGTTGGCCAGGTCGGCACCGGAGAAGCCCGGAGTACCACGTGCGATGACTGCCGGAGCGACGTCATCGCCCATTGGCACTTTACGCATGTGAACTTTCAGGATCTGTTCACGACCACGAATGTCCGGCAGACCTACAACGACCTGACGGTCGAAGCGACCTGGACGCAGCAATGCCGGGTCGAGCACGTCAGGACGGTTGGTTGCGGCGATGACGATGATGCCGTCATTCATCTCGAAACCATCCATCTCTACCAGCAACTGGTTGAGGGTCTGCTCGCGCTCATCGTGACCACCGCCCATGCCGGCGCCACGGTGACGACCGACGGCATCGATTTCATCGATGAAAATGATGCAGGGTGCGTGTTTCTTGGCCTGTTCGAACATGTCGCGAACACGGCTGGCACCGACACCGACGAACATCTCGACGAAATCGGAACCGGAAATGGTGAAGAACGGTACTTTGGCTTCGCCGGCAATAGCCTTGGCTATCAAGGTTTTACCGGTACCCGGAGGGCCGACCATCAGCACGCCGCGCGGAATACGACCGCCCAGGCGCTGGAACTTGCCCGGGTCGCGCAGGAATTCGACCAGCTCGCCCACTTCTTCCTTGGCTTCATCACAGCCGGCAACGTCGCCCAGGGTGGTTTTCACCTGGTCTTCCGACAGCAGGCGCGCCTTGCTCTTGCCGAAGCTCATCGGCCCGCCCTTGCCGCCCGCACCGCCCTGCATCTGGCGCATGAAGAACATGAACACGGCGATGATCACCAGGATCGGGAAGCTGGCGACCAGGAGTTGGGTCCAGATGCTTTGCTGCTCAGGCAGCTTGCCTTCGACAGCCACATTGTTTTCCACCAGGTCGCCGATCAGGCCATTGTCCTGAATCGCCGGACGAATGGTCTTGAAGCTTTCGCCATCGGCGCGCTTGCCGGTAATCACATAGCCATCTACGGCTACGCGCTCGACCTTGCCATCCTTCACTTGCTGGATGAAGTCGGAATAGTTGAGGGTCTGCGGCTCGTTAGGGCTGGAGAAGTTGTTCATCACCGTCACCAGGACCGCCGCGATGATCAACCACAGGATCAGATTCTTTGCCATATCGTTCAATTAACTACCCTCTGAAGCAAGCTCCGCTGTTGGCGCGCGCTTCGCATGATATTCACCGGCCTAACTTACTACATTACCTACAGCTCTGGCAGGCGCTGTCTGTAACCCTTTGTGAAACACTTTCTACACAATATTCGCTAATGCTCACGGGGCGAAATACGAAAAACCTATCGCCCCGGTCGAAAAACCTTTTATTCCTCACTACGCCCGCGGAAACCACGGCCCAGCAAGTACTGTTCACGGGAGCGATCGCGCGACGATTTCGGCTTGCGCGTCGTGACCTTCTCGAACTGTTTGCGAACGCTCTTGTGGTATTCATCGAAGCCTTCACCCTGGAAGACCTTGATCAAAAAATCACCACCTGGCTTCAACACCCGAGTCGCAAGGTCAAGTGCTAACTCGCACAGGAACATCGATCGCGGCATATCTACAGACGCCAATCCACTCATATTGGGGGCCATATCGGAAATCACAAGGTCTACCTCATTTTTTCCGACAGCTTCGAGAATCTGCGCCAGCACGGCATCTTCTGTGAAGTCGCCCTGAATAAAGGTCACGTCAGGGATGCTATCCATTTCCAGAATGTCGGAAGCGATCAACGTACCTTGCCCACCAATCAGACGACTGGTCACCTGGGACCAGCCACCCGGGGCCGCGCCAAGGTCGATCACGCTCATTCCCGGACGGATCAAACGATCCCGTTCCTGGATTTCCAACAACTTGTAGCTGGCACGGGAGCGATACCCGTCTTTTTGCGCCATTTTCACGAATGGGTCGTTGAAATGCTCTTGCAGCCATTTAAGACTTGTCTTGGAACGGGCCACGGGCCACCTCAAAAATAAAACGGGTCGTGATTAACTGGGCGGTCCCGGACTCGCTCGGGTAAACTGGCCGCCGCTTTTTACAAGATCAGACACAGGGGTCAGATTATGCCGCTCACTCAAGAGCAGAAGAAACAGTACAAATCCATTGGCCACCATCTGAAACCAGTATTGACTGTGGCTGACAACGGTTTGACTGAAGGTGTGTTAGCCGAACTGGAACGCGCATTGAGCGATCACGAGCTGATTAAAATCAAGCTCAACATCCTCGAGCGCGAATCGCGCCTGGGTGCCGTTGCCGAGTTGTGCAAGGTCGGCAAGGCGGATCTGGTGCAAGTCATCGGCAAAATGGCGTTGATTTACCGCAAGAACTTCAGCGTCAACAAGCTGCTGTCGAACGTCCATCGCAACAAGTGATCTCAGGGTCAAGGGTGTGCTTCGCGCACCCTGCCGCTCCATCCCGGCACTGGTTGCAACACCAGCACAAGACCGGAAAACCCCAGGACAAGATAGCTGAACAACTGCCAGCGAAGCGCTTGCGGCAAGCCGATGCGCACGGCGAAATACATCCCGCACCCATACAGCGCCATCAGCAACAGTTGCCCGCGAACATCCCGCCACAGACTCGACAGGCCCAGTGCCCGTATCAGCACCAGAACCTGCAGAATCACGCACACTGCCGCAAATCCTACCAGCAGCGCACTCAGCAGATTACCAATCTCTTCGATCAGCAGCGGCGCCAGGCCAATTTGCCCCAGCACCGGTAGCAGACCAATGTGCAGCAGCCACACGCCGCCCACCCACAACATCTGGGTCAGCTGCCAGAGCATGGCGCCCGCGCGTAGCGGGCGCCTCAGTTCAAATGTGACGAACTTCGACAATCTCGTACTCGATAACGCCGCCAGGCGTTTTGACTGCCACCACATCACCCTCTTCCTTGGCAATCAAGGCACGAGCCAGAGGCGAGCCGACCGAAATCTTGCCCTGCTTGAAGTCAGCCTCGTCTTCACCAACGATGTGATAAATCACGCTTTCATCGGTTTCGACGTTGGCGATTTCGACGGTGGTGCCGAAAATCACTTTGCCGGTATGAGGAATGCTCGTGACATCGATGATCACCGCGTTCTGCATGCGGCCTTCGATGTCACGGATCCGCGCCTCGACCATGCCCTGCTGTTCGCGGGCGGCATGGTATTCGGCGTTTTCCTTCAAGTCGCCCAGCTCGCGGGCCGTACCGATGTCCTGGCTAAGCTTCGGACGGACGACCTTGGTCAGATGAGCGTGTTCTTCTTCAAGGGCTTTTGCGCCCTTTACGGTCATTGGGTATTTGATCATGCCTTCAATCCTGCGTGTAGATCCTGCAAGCGGCGCACGGTCTTCTCGGGACCGAACTTGAGCGCTTCGCAGATGGCTTCGCCAGCAGCAATGGTAGTGGTGCAGTAAATCTTGTGCTGCAAGGCATTGCGACGAATGGAGTACGAATCAGCGATCGACTGACGCCCTTCGGTGGTGTTGATGATCAGCGTGACTTCGTCATTCTTGATCATGTCGACCACGTGCGGACGACCTTCGGTCACCTTGTTCACACGGCGCACTTTCAGGCCTGCGGCTTCAATGATCCTGGCAGTACCGGCAGTCGCGACCACTTCGAAACCCAAGTTGATCAGATCACGGGCCACACCTGCAACCAGCGGCTTGTCATCGTCACGCACGCTGATGAACGCAGTACCACCGGTCGGCAGCACTTCACTGGCACCCATCTGGGCCTTGGCAAAGGCTTCGCCGAAGGTATCGCCAACGCCCATCACTTCGCCGGTGGACTTCATCTCAGGGCCGAGGATCGGGTCGACACCAGGGAATTTGGCGAATGGGAACACCGCCTCTTTCACGCTGTAGAAGTTCGGGATGATTTCCTTGGTGAAGCCGATTTCCTTCAGGGTTTTACCGGCCATGACGCGAGCCGCGATCATTGCCAGGGAAACCCCGATGCACTTGGAGACGAATGGCACGGTACGCGAAGCGCGCGGGTTGACTTCGATGACGTAGATGTCTTCGCCTTGCAGCGCCAACTGCACGTTCATCAAACCGACCACACCGAGTTCCAGGGCCATTTTCTTGACCTGCTCGCGCATTTCGTCCTGGATGTGCGCAGGCAACGAGTACGGCGGCAGCGAGCAAGCGGAGTCACCGGAGTGCACGCCTGCCTGTTCGATGTGCTGCATGATCGCGCCGATCACCACGTCGGTGCCGTCGCAGACTGCGTCGACATCCATTTCAATGGCGCAGTTGAGGAAGTGATCCAGCAGCACCGGGCTGTCGTTGGATACTTTCACCGCGTCGCGCAGGTAACGCTTGAGCTCTTCTTCTTCGTAGACGATTTCCATCGCCCGACCGCCCAGTACGTAGGACGGACGCACCACCAGCGGGTAACCGATCTTGCCGGCAGCGCGAATGGCTTCGTCTTCGCTGCGCACGGTAGCGTTCGGCGGCTGACGCAGGTTCAGGCGCTCGACCATCTGCTGGAAACGCTCACGGTCTTCGGCGCGGTCGATGGCGTCAGGGCTGGTACCGATAATCGGCACGCCGGCTTCTTCCAGGGCGCGAGCCAGTTTCAGCGGAGTCTGGCCGCCGTACTGGACAATCACACCTTTGGGCTTCTCGACGCGGACGATTTCCAGCACGTCTTCCAGGGTTACTGGCTCGAAGTACAGGCGATCGGAGGTGTCGTAGTCGGTGGATACGGTTTCCGGGTTGCAGTTGACCATGATGGTCTCGTACCCGTCTTCGCGCAGCGCCAGTGCCGCGTGCACACAGCAGTAGTCGAACTCGATGCCCTGGCCGATGCGGTTCGGACCGCCACCCAGGATCATGATCTTGTCACGGGTCGACGGGTTGGCCTCGCACTCTTCCTCGTAGGTCGAATACATGTAGGCGGTATCGGTCGCGAACTCGGCGGCGCAGGTGTCGACACGCTTGTAGACCGGATAGACCTCAAGCTTGTGACGATGGCGACGCAGGGCCTTCTCGGTCACGCCCAGCAGCTTGGCCAGACGCGCATCGGAGAAGCCTTTGCGCTTGAGGCGGTACATCGCGTCACGGTCGATAGTGGCCAGACCGAGGGTCTTGATCCGCTCTTCTTCCTTGACCAGATCTTCGATCTGCACCAGGAACCAAGGGTCGATCATGTTCATGCCGAAGATGTCTTCGACGGTCATGCCGGCACGGAAGGCATCCGCGACGTACCAGATACGCTCGGCGCCCGGCACGGTCAGCTCGCGCTTGAGCACGCCCATGCTTTCCGGGTTGCTCAGGTCGAGTTTCGGATCCAGACCCGACACGCCCACTTCCAGGCCGCGCAGGGCTTTCTGCAGGGATTCCTGGAAGGTCCGGCCGATGGCCATGACTTCGCCGACCGACTTCATTTGCGTGGTCAGGCGGGCATCGGCCTTAGGGAATTTCTCGAAGGCGAAACGCGGCAGCTTGGTCACGACGTAGTCGATGGACGGCTCGAAGGACGCCGGGGTCTTGCCGCCGGTGATTTCGTTCTGCAGTTCGTCGAGGGTGTAGCCGATCGCCAGCTTGGCCGCGACCCGGGCGATCGGGAAGCCGGTGGCCTTGGAGGCGAGTGCCGAGGAACGCGATACACGCGGGTTCATCTCGATCACAACCATGCGACCGGTGTCCGGGCAAATACCGAACTGCACGTTCGAACCGCCGGTTTCCACGCCGATTTCACGCAGGACCGCCAGGGAGGCGTTCCGCATGATCTGGTATTCTTTGTCGGTCAGGGTCTGAGCCGGCGCGACAGTGATCGAGTCACCGGTGTGCACACCCATCGGGTCAAAGTTTTCGATAGAGCAGACGATGATGCAGTTGTCCTTCTTATCGCGGACAACCTCCATCTCGTACTCTTTCCAGCCGATCAGCGATTCGTCGATCAGCAGCTCTTTGGTCGGCGACAGGTCCAGACCACGGGCGCAGATTTCTTCGAACTCTTCACGGTTGTAAGCGATACCGCCGCCCGTGCCGCCCATGGTGAAGGACGGACGAATGATGCACGGGAAGCCAAGCTTCTCGAGCACTGCGTTGGCTTCTTCCATGCTGTGGGCGATACCCGAGCGCGGGCAGTCCAGACCGATGGATTTCATCGCCTTGTCGAAGCGCGAACGGTCTTCAGCCTTATCGATGGTGTCGGCATTGGCGCCGATCATTTCCACACCGAACTTTTCCAGAACGCCTTCGCGCTCCAGGTCCAGGGCGCAGTTCAGAGCAGTCTGACCACCCATGGTCGGCAGCAGCGCGTCCGGACGCTCCTTCTCGATGATCTTGGCAACGGTCTGCCACTTGATCGGCTCGATGTAGGTGGCGTCGGCCATGTCCGGGTCGGTCATGATGGTCGCCGGGTTGGAGTTCACCAGGATGACGCGATAACCCTCCTCGCGCAGGGCTTTGCAGGCCTGGGCGCCGGAGTAGTCGAATTCACAGGCCTGGCCGATAACGATCGGGCCAGCGCCGAGAATCAGGATGCTTTTTATATCTGTACGTTTTGGCATTAGTTGTCACTCAAATCCGCAGGTCCGACGGCAATCCCGGAGGAGAGGCCGCCTTGAACATTTTCCGAGGTGCCTGAGGGAAATTCGCCGGGGTTACCGGGCTCGCCTCAGGCGCCTTTTCGCTACATTCTCAAGGCGCGATCAGCGGCGCTTGGCCATGGCGTCGATGAAGCGATCGAACAGTGGCGACACGTCATTCGGGCCCGGACTCGCTTCAGGGTGACCCTGGAAGCTGAATGCGTTCTTGTCGGTGAGCTCGATGCCTTGCAGGGTGCCGTCGAACAGCGATTTGTGGATCGCCCGAACGTTGGCTGGCAGGGTCGCTTCGTCCACCGCAAAACCGTGGTTCTGGCTGGTGATCATCACGACACCGGAGTCCGTATCCTGCACCGGGTGGTTGGCGCCGTGGTGGCCGTGACCCATTTTCAGGGTCTTGGCGCCGCAAGCCAGGGCCAGCAACTGGTGACCGAGGCAGATGCCGAACACCGGGATCTCGGTTTTCAGAATGTCCTTGATCGCCTGGATCGCGTAGTCGCAAGGCTCCGGATCACCAGGACCGTTGGACAGGAACACGCCATCCGGCTTGAGTGCCAGGGCTTCGCTGGCCGGGGTTTGCGCCGGCACCACGGTCACGCGGCAACCGCGCTCGACCAGCATGCGCAGGATGTTCACCTTGACGCCGTAGTCGTAGGCAACCACGTGGTACGGCAGCTCGGAGGCGTCGATAGTCGCGTGGCTGTCGGTTTTCAGATCCCAGACCGTGGAGCGCCATTCGTACTGCTCTTTGGTGCTGACGACTTTCGCCAGGTCCATGCCTTTGAGGCCAGGGAAACCACGCGCAGCAGCGATGGCCGCTTCGTCGGAAATGTTGTCGCCGGCCATGATGCAGCCGTTCTGCGCGCCTTTCTCACGCAGGATGCGTGTCAGGCGGCGCGTGTCGATACCGGCGATTGCCACAACGTTGTTGGCTTTAAGGTAATCGGACAGTGGCATCGTGTTACGCCAGTTGCTCGCCACCAGCGGCAGGTCACGAATGACCAGGCCAGCCGACCAGACGCGATCGGACTCGGCATCTTCCGGCGTGGTGCCGGTATTACCGATGTGCGGGTAAGTCAGGGTAACAATCTGTTGGGCGTAGGAAGGATCGGTAAGGATTTCCTGATAGCCCGTCATGGCGGTGTTGAACACCACCTCACCAACGGTTTGACCGTCGGCTCCAATGGCTTCGCCGCGAAAAATGCTGCCATCAGCAAGGGCGAGTATGGCTGGCTTAGTCAAGAAGACCTCCCGTAAATAAAGCCTGAAAGGGCGATCGCAGGTTGCAAAAAAGCGGAATGACGTATAGACACGTCACCCCGCTTCTTCGTCGAATTATCTGCGCGCTTTTAGTGGACACACTAAAGCTGTAGCTTACAGAAAAAGGCTTTTTTGGTCTACCGCTAATGAGCCCTAAAGGCAGCGGAATGCGACAGAACATCGCTTGGCGGGGAAAAACAGGGCTCAACCGCCTGGCCGAGCCCTGTTCTGGTCGTATCTTAACGCAGATCCAGCACATCCTGCATGTCGTATAGACCCGCCTCACGACCATCCAGCCACAACGCAGCCCGTACCGCACCCTTGGCAAAGGTCATGCGACTGGAGGCCTTGTGAGTGATCTCGACGCGCTCACCGTCGGCGGCGAACAGCACCGTGTGATCACCGACGATATCGCCGGCACGAATCGTCGCAAAGCCGATGGTCTGCCGATCGCGCGCGCCGGTCTGGCCCTCACGACCGTAGACCGCCACTTCCTTGAGGTCCCGCCCCAGGGCGTCGGCAATCACTTCGCCCATGCGCACCGCAGTGCCGGACGGCGCGTCGACTTTATGCCGGTGATGCGCTTCGGTGATTTCGATATCGACGTCATCCCCCAGCACCCGGGCAGCGGTGTCGAGCAGCTTCAGGCAAAGATTGACACCTACGCTGAAGTTGGCGGCAAAGACGATTGGAATGTCTTTGCCAGCCTCGGCCAGCAACTGCTTCTCTTCGACAGTGAAGCCGGTGGTGCCGATGACCATGGCCTTGCCGACCTTGCGGCAGAACGCCAGGTTCTTCAGGGTCACCGTCGGGTGAGTGAAGTCGATCAGCACGTCGAACTCATCGACCACCCGGTCCAGATCACCCGACAGCGGTACACCGATTCGACCCAGCGCAGCCAGCTCACCGGCATCAGCGCCGACCAGCGAACTGTCCGGGCGATCCACGGCTGCGGTCAGACCGGCACCCGGCGTTTGCTGCACGGCTTCGATCAAGGTCTTGCCCATGCGCCCTGCAGCGCCCATCACAGCTATACGTCGCATGCCTTGCTCCTTACAAATCGCCGAAGAAACGCTTCACGCCTTCGAACCAGCCGGTGGTTTTCGGTGAATGGCTGTTGTCGTCGGCCAGGGAACTGCGGAACTCTTCCAGCAACTCACGTTGACGACGCCCCAGATTGACCGGGGTCTCGACCGCAACACGGCACATCAAGTCGCCAGCACCGCCACCACGCACCGGCGCGACGCCTTTGCCGCGAACCCGGAATTGCTTGCCGGTTTGCGTGCCTTCAGGAATTTTCAGTTTGACCCGGCCATCCAGGGTCGGAATTTCCAGCTCGCCACCCAGGGCTGCGTCAACGAAGCTGATCGGCACTTCGCAGAACAGATGCTTGCCGTCGCGCTGGAAGATCGCGTGCTCACGCACATTGATCACCACGTACAGGTCGCCGGTCGGCCCACCCTGGGCACCCGCCTCGCCTTCGCCAGACAGACGAATACGGTCGCCGGTATCAACGCCCGCCGGCACTTTTACCGAGAGGGTCTTGGACTCTTCGACGCGACCCTGGCCGTGGCAGGAGTCGCACGGATCGGCAATGATCTTGCCCTGGCCATGGCAGCGCGGGCAGGTTTGCTGCACCGAGAAGAAACCTTGCTGCATGCGCACCTGACCGATACCGCCACAGGTCGGGCAGGTAATAGGCGAGGACCCTTTCTTGGCGCCGGAACCATCGCAAGGCTTGCAGTTGACCAGTGTCGGAACGCGGATATTCACGGTCGTGCCGCGCACCGCTTCTTCCAGGTTCAGCTCCAGGGTGTAACGCAGATCGCTGCCGCGCTGCGCGCCGCCACGAGCACCACCGCGCGCCCCACCGAAGAAGTCACTGAAGACATCACCAAAGATGTCCGAGAAATTCTGACCGCCAAAACCGGCACCGCCGCCACCCATGCTCGGGTCAAGGCCCGCATGACCGTACTGGTCGTAGGCCGCGCGCTTGCTGGAATCGGACAGTACTTCGTAGGCCTCATTGGCCTCTTTGAACATATCTTCCGATGCTTTGTCATCGGGATTACGGTCCGGGTGGTGCTTCATCGCCAGGCGACGGTAAGCCTTCTTCAGGTCCGTCTCGCTGGAGCCGCGCTCCACACCCAACACTTCGTAATAGTCACGCTTTGCCATAAGTCTTTGCACTCTTAAGGACGTTCGGCAAACCCCTCCTGAGCTTCGCCAAACTCGTTGAGCCCCAATACAGGCCCGGACCCAACTCACGTCAATTCAACGATCCTGGTCTTTGATTTGCAGCCAGAAAACTGGCCAGCGGGCGCGATAATTATCGACCGGAAAGCAGGAGCATCCCCGACCGTACCGCCAGCACGCGAGCGTTGTCGCATGCTGTAAAAATTCGCTTACTCCAGACGCGCCAACGCGGGAGCAAGCTCCCGCGCGGCGACATCCTACCAGTCACCGCTTAATCGCAGTCAACCGGCCGACCAACAAGCTAACTTACTTGTGGTCTTTGACTTCTTCGAACTCGGCATCGACAACGTCGTCGGCTTTTTCAGCCGAGTCCGCTGGCTGGGCCGCCGCGTCTGCAGGGTTGGCTTGCTCGGCGTACATTTTCTGAGCAATCGGAGCCGACAGCTTGGACAGTTCTTCAACCTTGGCTTCGATCAGTGCCTTGTCGTCGCCTTTGACAGCAGCTTCAAGGGCAACCAGAGCGGCCTCGATCGAAGTTTTCTCTTCCGCGGTCACTTTGTCGCCAGCGTCTGCGATCATTTTACGAGTCGAGTGAACCAGCGCGTCGCCCTGGTTACGGGCACTGGCCAGCTCTTCGAACTTGCGATCTTCGTCGGCGTTGACTTCAGCATCACGAATCATCTGCTGAATCTCTTCCTCGGACAGACCGGAGTTGGCCTTGATCACGATCGACTGAGTCTTGCCGGTGGCCTTGTCTTTGGCGCCTACGTGCAGGATGCCGTTGGCATCGATGTCGAAGGTCACTTCGATTTGCGGCACGCCACGTGGAGCCGGTGGAATCTCGGCCAGGTCGAACTTGCCCAGGGACTTGTTCTGCGCGGCTTGCTTGCGCTCGCCTTGCAGCACGTGAATGGTCACTGCGCCCTGGTTGTCATCGGCAGTCGAGAACACCTGGGATTTCTTGGTAGGAATCGTGGTGTTTTTCTCGATCAGCGCAGTCATCACGCCGCCCATGGTTTCGATACCCAGAGTCAGCGGGCTGACGTCGAGCAGCAGAACGTCTTTCACATCACCGGCCAGTACCGCGCCCTGGATAGCAGCACCCATGGCAACAGCTTCGTCCGGGTTGACGTCTTTACGCGCTTCTTTACCGAAGAACTCGGTCACCAGCTTCTGAACCAGTGGCATACGGGTCTGACCGCCGACCAGGATCACGTCGTTGATCGCGCCAACGTCGATACCGGAATCCTTGAGCGCAATGCGGCAAGGTTCGATAGTGCGCTGAACCAGGTCTTCAACCAGCGCTTCGAGCTTGGCGCGGGAGATTTTCACGTTCAAGTGCTTTGGACCGGTCGCATCTGCAGTGATGTACGGCAGGTTGACGTCAGTCTGCAGGCTCGAAGACAGCTCGATCTTGGCTTTTTCAGCGGCTTCTTTCAGGCGCTGCATCGCCAGCGGGTCACCCTTGAGGTTCATGCCGCTTTCTTTCTTGAATTCGTCAACCAGGTAGTCGATCAGACGAATGTCGAAGTCTTCACCGCCGAGGAAGGTGTCACCGTTGGTAGACAACACTTCGAACTGGTGCTCGCCATCGACTTCCGCGATTTCGATCACGGAAACGTCGAAGGTACCGCCACCCAGGTCATAAACGATCACGGTGTGATCGCCCTTGGCCTTGTCCATACCGTAAGCCAGAGCGGCTGCGGTCGGTTCGTTGATAATACGTTTCACGTCCAGACCGGCGATGCGACCGGCATCTTTGGTGGCTTGACGCTGGCTGTCGTTGAAGTAGGCCGGAACGGTGATCACCGCTTCGGTCACAGTCTCGCCGAGATAGTCTTCGGCGGTCTTCTTCATTTTCTTGAGAATTTCAGCCGAAATCTGTGGAGGCGACATTTTCTGGCCGTTGACTTCGACCCAGGCGTCACCGTTGTCATTCTTGACGATCTTGTAAGGGACCATCTGGATATCTTTCTGCACGACTTCTTCGTCGAAACGACGACCGATCAAACGCTTCACCGCATACAGGGTGTTGTGCGGATTGGTCACTGCCTGACGTTTGGCCGACTGACCCACCAGGATTTCGCCGTCGTTGGCATAGGCAACGATCGACGGCGTGGTACGCGCGCCTTCTGCGTTTTCAATAACTTTAGCTTTGCCGTTTTCAAGCACGGAGACGCAGGAGTTGGTGGTCCCCAGGTCGATACCGATGATTTTGCCCATGTTAACTCTCCCTAAACTTTTGGATTTGGTTGCCGCAGCAGTGGTGGCTAACTGCGGTAGCACTTAAACGCTTGACTTCTAAATGGGGGTCTTGCTGCTGATTTCAAGCCTGCTCGTCAATCGAAGGCGAAACCGCCGCAGGTGCCTTGCTGACCACAACCATGGCCGGACGCAGCAAGCGACCGTTGAGCTGATAACCCTTCTGAAACACCTTGAGCACGCTGTTCGGCTCAACGTCGGCGCTTTCCTGCATGGCCATCGCCTGATGTTTTGCAGCATTGAAAGGTTCGCCTTCAGGATCGATCGCCTCCAGCTGATAACGCTTGAGGGTGTCCTGGAACATTTTCAGGGTCAGCTCGATCCCTTCGCGCATCGGGCGAATGCTTTCGTCGTCGGGGCTGGACAGCTCCAGACCACGCTCGAGGCTGTCAATAATCGGCAGCAGATCGCCAGCAAATTTTTCCAGCGCGAACTTGTGGGCTTTCTCTACGTCCTGCTCGGCGCGACGGCGGACGTTCTGCAGATCGGCTGCTACACGCAAAGCCTGATCATGGGCGCTAGCCAGTTGCTCTTCGAGCACTTGTACACGAGCCGCCAGTTCATCACCCGAATCCTGGGGAGCCTGATCGGCGTCCAGATTTTGCGTATCCAGCGTCTGTTCGTCAGCCATAGTTTTCTCCTTTCAATTTCGTCCGCGAGCTCTACTCGCACTTCTGTCCCGGTATATGGGGTCGCAATTTTCAGGTTCAAGGGCTGGCGGAGCGGCAAAAGCCTTTAACCTTACAAATCTGCCGGACATCACTATTCCCGAGCGCACTAAAAAATACCGACATCCAAGCAAATCGAGCTAAGGGAAGGCATTGTCAGTCAGAATCAAAACACTGTATAAATAACCAGACCTAACGCCTGGGAGCGGCCTCTATGCTGGTGCACCTGTCTGTACATAACTACGCCATCGTTGAACATCTCGATCTGGAGCTGGATCGCGGGATGAGCGTAATCACAGGCGAAACCGGCGCCGGCAAGTCGATCATGCTCGACGCCCTGGGCCTGACCCTCGGGGATCGCGCCGACAGCGGCGTGGTTCGTCCGGGCGCCGACAAGGCCGACATCCTGGCCACTTTCGATCTGGCGGACATTCCGGAAGCCAGCGCCTGGCTCGCCGAACGCGACCTCGACCACGACGGCCCGTGCATCCTGCGCCGGGTGATCACCGCCGAAGGGCGCTCACGCGGCTATATCAACGGCAGCCCCTGCCCGCTTGGCGACCTGAAAGCCCTCGGCGAACTGCTGATCGACATTCACAGCCAGCATGAACACCAGTCCCTGCTGAAAACCGACACCCATCGTCGCCTGCTCGATGAATACGCCGGCGCCACGGATCTGGCCCGCCAGGTACATCTCGCCGCCCAGCGCTGGCGCCAGACCCGCCAGGAACTGGAGCGACTCTCCAATTCCGGCGATGAACAGCGCGCCCGACACCAATTGCTCAGCTACCAACTCGAAGAGCTGGAAAACCTCGGCCTTGGCGAAAATGAACTGGAACAGTTGGAGCATGAGCACAAGAACCTGACCAATGCCGAAACCCTGTTGGGGATTTGTCGGCAGGTGGTCGAACAGTGCAGCGAAAATGATTCAGGGAATGTACTCAATGCCCTGACGGTCAGCCTCAATCGACTATCGAGCGTGAACAATTCGGTAGGCGCCCTGGGCGAAGCCACCGACCTGCTGACCAGCGCGCAGATTCAGGTCGAAGAAGCCGTGGGCGAGCTTAACCGCTTCCTCGACAACTTTGACGCCGACCCGGCACGCCTTCTGTACCTGGAAGAACGCCTCGATGCGATCTACACCCTGGCCCGCAAACACCGTATCCAGCCCACCGAAGTCGTGGATATGCAGCAAAAGCTGCTGGACGAGATCGAAACACTGAATGCCAACGACGAATCCACCGAGCGCCTGGCTGACGAACTGGCGTCCTATGCCCGGCATTACCAGGAGAAAGCCAGGGCGCTGAGCGATTTGCGCCAACAAGCGGCAGGCCGCCTGGCCAGTGCCGTCGAACTGGAAATCCAGCGTCTGGGCATGCCCGGCGGACGCTTCACCATCGAACTGCGCCCCAATGCGAGCAATGAGCTACTACCCAATGGCCTGGAGCAAGTAGAACTGCTTGTCAGCGCCAACCCTGGGCAACCGCTGAAGGCACTGGCCAAAGTGGCATCCGGCGGTGAACTCTCGCGGATCAGTCTGGCAATCCAGGTCATCACCGCACAAACCTCTCGCGTGCCAACACTGGTGTTCGACGAAGTAGACGTTGGTATCGGCGGTCCGACTGCGGAGATCGTGGGGCAACTACTGCGCCGGCTGGGCGAGCGCGGGCAGGTCCTGACTGTCACCCACTTGCCGCAAGTGGCTGCCCAGGGCCATCAACACCTTTTCGTGCACAAGGTACGCGGCAACGATGCCACCCACACGGCGGTGTCCAAACTGGGCAAGACCAAACGGGTCGAGGAAGTGGCGCGCATGCTGGGCGGCATCGATCTGACCAAAGAGTCCCTGGCGCATGCGAAAAAGATGGTTGTCACCACCAAAATCTAGGTTGGCAGAAAGCACGAAGGCGACCCTGGGGTCGCCTTCGATCACATTGCAGCTTGCTTACTTTTTCTTGCGCACGTACAGCACCAGATTGTGATCAACCATCTCGAAGCCATGCTTCTCGACGATCGCCTTTTGCAGCTTCTCGATTTCTTCGTCGAAGAACTCGATCACTTCACTGGTCTCCACGTTGACCATATGGTCATGGTGCTTGCCGTCATCCAGTTCGAATACCGCGTGACCGCCATCAAAATTATGGCGAACCACCAGCCCAGCGGCTTCAAACTGAGTCAGAACACGGTAAACCGTGGCCAGACCGACATCCTCGCCAGCTTCCATCAGCGCCTTGTAGACATCTTCGGCACTCATGTGTCGCTGCTCAGCGGAATCGAGCATTTGTAGAATTTTGACCCGTGGCAGGGTCACTTTCAGGCCTGCTTTACGTAGTTCGCTATTTTCAACCATGGTCAGCTTTCTCGCGGATGCTGCTTCGCAGCTTCTCTTAATGCGGGTATGATCGGGGTTTACGTTGTCCCAGCCAAGATAGTGGAAGTCGCCCACCGATGCAAAAAACCAAGCTCCTGCTAACCAGTTTCACCTTCGTGGGACTGCTCGCACTCGCCGGTTGTTCATTCCCCGGGGTTTACAAAATCGACATCCAGCAGGGCAATGTCGTCACGCAGGACATGATAGACCAGTTACGCCCGGGAATGACCCGCCGGCAAGTACGGTTTATCATGGGCAACCCTCTGCTGACCGACACATTCCATGCCGATCGCTGGGATTATCTATATAGCCTGCAGCCTGGAGGCGGTGAACGCCAACAGGAACGCATCAGCGTGATCTTCAATTCCAATGATCAACTCGTCAGCCTGTCAGGTGATTTCATGCCTGGCGTAAGCCGTGACGAAGCCATCCTTGGCAAGGAGGCTGGCACGCCTGTGACTGCCCCGGCGGAAAACGTCGAACAGCCGAAGCCAGAGAAACCGGTCAAGCCAGGCTCGCTGCTGGATCAGATCCAGAAGGATGTGGATGGCGTAGAAACCGTTCCGGTCCCGACTCCAGAAGCACTGGAAACCTCGCCGCAATAATTTGCGACACAACAAAAAGCCCGGCATGTCCGGGCTTTTTTGTTGTCTGCGGTTCGATGAAGACTATTGATCTCGTGCTTTGGCTAATGCAGCTTTGGCGGCACGCAATCGGCGAACTTCTTTCGGGTCCGCCAGCAGCGGGCGATATATTTCGATTCGATCACCTGCCTGCACCGCACGACTGTCCGGATCAGTGACCACTTTGCCGAAGATCCCCAGAGGACAGTTCGCCAGATCCAGCTCGGGAAACTGAGCACCAATGCCCGAACTCAACAAGGCCGCACGCAGCGTGGTCCCCACCGCAACACTCGCCTTGAGCAAGACCTGACGGTCGACCGCGGCATACACCACCTCGACCTCAATCAATGACTCAACCATGCAACTGCTTGGCGCGCTGGCAGAAAGCATCGACCAGGGTGTTGGCCGCCTGATTGAACAACGGCCCCAAGGTTGCCCGGACGATCGGTCCAGCATAATCAAAGGCCAGATCCAGACTTATCTTGCAGGCCTTCTCACCCAACGGCTTGAACACCCAGACTCCGTGCAGCTGGTTGAACGGGCCCTCTTCCAGATTCATTTCAATCGAATGCCCCGGGACCAGGGTGTTGCTTGTGACGAAATGCTGGCTGAACCCACCTTTGGCGACCGCGAGGCTGGCGCGCATATGTTCGTCGCTGGCCTCCAGCACTTGCGCAGAAGAGCACCAGGGCAAGAATTCCGGGTAACGCGCCACATCATTGACCAGGTCATAGAGGGCTTGCGCCGGATAAGGCAGCAGGGCCGATCGTTGTATATGTGTCGTCATGTCAGCGTCACTTCCACAGCTGGGCGGCAAACACTACAAGAATGCCGATTGGCGCCACATAGCGCATCAAGAACAAGGTCAGTGCGAACAGCAGCGGACTGCGGATCGACAGCTCATCACGGACAGCCTCGCGTCCCATCACCCACCCGGCAAATACCACGAAACACAAACCACCGAGAGGCAACATGATTCGCGAGGTAAAGAAATCGATTACCCCAAAGAAGTCCAGGCCGCTGGCCGCACCCCATTGATAGAGATGAAAACCTGCGTCATCGTTCACGAAAAACCTGGCTTGCTGCCAGATATTGAACGAAAAAACCGTCCCCAGGCCCACAAACCAGCAGATAAACGCCAGCCAGAACGTCACCCAGCCGCGGCGGATTTTAGTCTGTTCAACCAGATACGCCACCATCGGTTCCAGCAGCGAAATCGCCGAACTCCAGGCGGCGATGGCCACCAGAATGAAGAAAATCACCCCCATCAATTGCCCGAATGCCACATTGCCAAAGGCAAATGGCAAGCTGACGAACATCAGTCCTGGCCCTTCGCTGGGGTTCAAGCCTGCGGCAAACACAATCGGAAACAAAGCCAGCCCCGCCAGCAGCGAGACAAAGGTATCCAGCAGCGCCACACCGACAATAGTCCCGGAAATCGACGAGTTCTTCGGCATATAAGCGCCATAGATCATGATCGAACCGACTCCCACGCTCAGCGAGAAAAACGCGTGGCCCATGGCAGGCAGCAAGCCATCGAGCAACTTGTCCGGATTGAAGTCGAACATGAAATGCACACCTTCCATGAAATGCCCGGTGGTCAGGCTGTAGCCCAACAGGATCACCAGCATCACAAAGAGCAGCGGCATCATGATCCGCAGGCTGCGCTCCAGCCCCGCGACCACACCCTTGGCGATCACCACCGCCGAGAGCAGCATGAAAATCGTATGCCAAAGTGTCAGGCGCCAAGGGTCGGCTATCACTCCACCGAAATACGCTCCGACCTGATCGGCCGTCACCCCCTGGAAATCGCCACGGCCCATATCGATGATGTAGTCCAGCGACCAGCCGCCGACCACACTATAGAAAGACAGGATCAGCAGCGCCGTGATCATCCCGGCGAAAGCGCCCCAGGACCACTTGCCGGAATGTCCTGCCTCCAGCGCCAGCACCTTCAGGGCATTGGCCGGGCTTTGCCGGGCGCGTCGACCGATCAGGGTTTCGGCGAGCATTACCGGCACGCCGATCAGTGCGATACAGGCCAGAAACACCAGTACGAACGCACCGCCGCCGTAGACGCCGACCATATAGGGGAATTTCCAGATACTACCCAGGCCCACGGCCGATCCGGTTGCAGCGAGGATAAAGACCCAGCGGCTAGCCCATCCGCCGTGGACAGAAACCTTGTCTGTCGACATCGTTAACACGCCCAAGCGATCAAAAAAGAGGGCGCATTGTCCGGGATTCACTCAAGGTGCTCAAGCACGCAGCTTCACCGTAGCCGACTGACGTGCAACTCCCTATAATGCCGCCCCTATGGCTAAACAAAAGAAACACCCAACAGGGACCATCGCGCAAAATAAAAAGGCGCGACACGATTACTTCATCGAACACCGTTTCGAGGCTGGTCTGGTCCTGGCCGGCTGGGAAGTAAAAAGTCTGCGGGCAAGCAAGCTACAACTGGTTGACAGTTACGTACTGCTCAAGGATGACGAAGCCTGGCTGCTCGGCAGCCACATTACGCCCCTGATGACCGCCAGCACCCACGTCATCGCGGATCCGACCCGCACCCGAAAACTGCTGCTCAACCGGCGCGAGTTGGAAAAGCTGGCCGCTGCCGTGCAGCAAAAAGGTTATGCCTGCGTGTGTCTGTCCTGGTACTGGAGCAAGCACATGGTCAAGTGCGAGATTGCTCTGGGCAAGGGCAAGAAGGAATACGACAAGCGTGATACCGAACGCGAGCGCGATTCCAATCGCGAGCTGCAGCGTGCGGTGCGCAACAAGGGCAAGGAAGATTAGTCTTCCTGCCGGTTGAATGTGTGGGCTTTTGTGGCGAGGGGGCTTGCCCCCGCTCGGCTGCGCAGCAGTCGTAAAACCGGCTGATGCGTTCTGTCTGAAAAACCGCGATTGCCGATTTTAGGGCCGCTGCGCGACCCAGCGGGGGCAAGCCCCCTCGCCACAGTTGATCGTCCGACAATAGATTTCTGTTAACTGACTGGCATTGGGGCAAGCCCGCTCGCCACAATTGTAACTGCGCTGCTCTCTACATCCCCTTGCGCCGCTCCGCCCGAGCCATGCGCAACCCTTCCTGGCGCACTTCCTCCAGCACTTCCTGCACATACAGAATGTGCCGGCTGGAGACTTCGCGCGCCTGTTCCGCGCGTCCTTCGACAATCGCCTGATACAAATCCCGGTGCTGACTGATCAGCATGTCGCGGGTTTCGGTGCGCTGCTTGTACATGCCGCCGATGTTGGTCACTACGTTGCGCTTGAGCAAATCGAACAGGCCGCGAATGGTGTGCAGCAGCACCGCGTTATGACTGGCCTCGGCAATCGCCAGGTGGAATTTCGCGTCAGCCGCGCCCTCCTCCAGCCGGCTCACCTCATCGGAGCGCGTATAGCAGTCCTGCAATTCATCGAACGCTGCAGTCAACCGCTCGCGATCGACCTCGGTCGCCCGCAATGCCGCGTAATAGGCACAAGACGCTTCGAGGGTATGCCGAAATTCCAGCAGATCGCGTTGCGCTTCAGGGTTGTTTTCCAACAGATAAAGCAACGGATCGCTGAAGGTCGAGCCCAGGGATTCCACCACATAATTGCCGCCACCCTGACGACTGACCAGCAACCCCTTGGCTGCCAGCTTCTGGATCGCCTCGCGCAATGAAGGGCGGGACACGCCGAACTGCTCAGCCAGCGCTCTTTCGGCCGGCAACCGCTCGCCAGCTTTCAGCGTGCCCTCGAGAATCATCCCCTCGAGCCGCTCGACAATATCGTCGGACAAACGGCGCTGATGAATTTGATTAAACCCCATAACTCATTCTCCACGACCCCGACTTCTCGTCGGGGTCTCTATTCTGGCCTATTGGCGCCGCACCAGCACCCTCCAGGCGACAGTCGATTGACTCGATCAGCAGGCATTGGCGCAGGGCATTCGACAAAAGTCGTAGGGTGACAAATTGACACAACACTCATAACGCTTTTAACCTAGCCAACAGCGATTGTAAATTGGTATTACCAATTTACCAAGAGCGCTTAACGGTGCATGACCAACAACAATTAGGGGTCACCCCATATGCAAACCTGGCAACAGCTCTACAGCCCACTCGGCAGTCTCGGCTGGTCCGCTCTCGCGGCCGTCATCCCCATCGTATTTTTCTTCCTGGCCTTGGCCGTGTTCCGCCTCAAAGGACACGTCGCCGGGAGCATTACCCTGGCGCTGTCTATCCTGGTGGCGATCTTTGCCTTCCAGATGCCGGTCGACATGGCGTTCGCGGCTGCCGGCTACGGTTTTGCCTACGGTCTGTGGCCCATCGCCTGGATCATTGTCGCCGCGGTGTTCCTCTACAAACTGACGGTCAAGAGTGGTCAGTTCGAAGTGATCCGCAGCTCGGTGATGTCGATTACCGACGATCAACGCCTGCAGGTCCTGCTGATCGGCTTCTGCTTCGGGGCTTTTCTTGAAGGTGCCGCCGGTTTCGGCGCTCCGGTAGCCATTACCGCTGCACTGTTGGTCGGCCTGGGCTTCAACCCACTGTATGCCGCCGGCCTGTGCCTGATCGCCAACACCGCTCCGGTAGCATTCGGCGCGCTGGGGATTCCAATCATCGTCGCCGGGCAAGTCACCGGCATCGACGCGTTCAAGATCGGTGCCATGACCGGCCGCCAGCTGCCGCTGCTGTCGCTGTTCGTGCCGTTCTGGCTGGTGTTCATGATGGACGGCCTGCGCGGCGTGCGGGAAACCTGGCCGGCGGCACTGGTGGCTGGGCTGAGCTTTGCCGTCACCCAGTACTTCACCTCGAACTTCATCGGCCCGGAACTGCCGGACATCACCTCGGCCCTGGCCAGCCTGATTTCCCTGACGTTGTTCCTGAAAGTCTGGCAGCCAAAGCGCGCCGCAGGCCAACACATCGTCGGTGCCGTCTCGGCTTCCGTGGTGGGCGCCAGTGCCGGCGGTTTCGGCCTGCCACGCAGCACCGTGGCTTCGCCCTACAGTCTCGGTGAAATTTTCAAGGCCTGGTCGCCGTTCCTGATTCTCACCGTACTGGTCACCATCTGGACCCTCAAACCGTTCAAGGCAATGTTTGCCGCCGGCGGCTCGATGTACGGCTGGGTGTTCAACATCGCTATACCGCACCTGGACCAGTTGGTGATCAAAGTCGCGCCGATCGTCGCCGCACCGACGGCGATCCCGGCCGTGTTCAAGCTCGATCCGATCTCGGCGACCGGCACGGCGATTTTTTTCTCCGCGCTGATCTCGATGTGGGTGCTGAACATCCACGTCAAAACTGGTCTGACCACTTTAAAAGAAACCTTCTACGAGTTGCGCTGGCCGATTCTGTCGATCGGGATGGTGCTGGCGTTCGCCTTCGTCACTAACTATTCGGGCATGTCGTCGACCATGGCTCTGGTCCTGGCCGGCACTGGCGCAGCGTTCCCGTTCTTCTCGCCGTTCCTCGGCTGGCTGGGCGTGTTCCTGACCGGTTCGGACACTTCGTCCAACGCGCTCTTCAGCTCACTGCAAGCCACCACCGCGCACCAGATTGGTGTCAGTGATGTCTTGTTGGTAGCGGCGAACACCAGCGGCGGCGTGACTGGCAAGATGATTTCCCCGCAATCGATCGCCGTGGCCTGCGCCGCGACCGGCCTGGTGGGCAAGGAATCCGACCTGTTCCGCTTCACCCTCAAGCACAGCCTGTTCTTTGCCACCATCGTCGGCCTGATCACCCTGGCCCAGGCCTATTGGTTCACCGGCATGCTGGTGCACTAAGTGCCACACTCTTTAGGGTAAAAACCGACGCCGGGCCACGACCCCGGCGTCAGCTATTCACAACCCGGTCTGCAAGGCTGCTGAAAGCTTCACGCTGTATATTTCAGCCGCTGCCGCAGACGGATAACCGGGACCACCCGGAGACACGCCTGATGAGTGAGCTTTTTTACAACGCCGTGCCGAACGCGACCCGCGTCGCACCGCCAATCCCCGAACCGCGCCAGTACCCCAGCGAAAAACCGCAGCGGGTCTACCTGTTCGGTACCTGCGTGGTCGACTTGTTCTACCCCGAAGCCGGGATGGACGCGATTCACCTGCTCGAACGCGAAGGTATTCGTGTCGAGTATCCGCAAGGGCAAAGCTGTTGCGGGCAACCGGCCTACACCTCGGGTTACACCGATCAGGCACGGCAAGTAGCGCGCTCGCAACTGGCGCTGTTCGCCGGGGACTATCCGGTGGTGGTGCCTTCGGGTTCCTGCGCGGGAATGCTGCGCGAACACTACGCCGACTTGTTCAAGGACGAGCCGGACACGCTGCAACAGGTTCAGGCCCTGGCGGCACGGACTTATGAACTCGCCGAGTTCCTGTTGTTTGTCTGCAAGGTGCAGCTCAAGGACAGCGGCCAACCGGTCAAGGTGGCGTTGCACACCTCGTGCTCGGCGCGGCGGGAAATGAACACCCATCTGCACGGGCGTGAGTTGTTGTCGCAACTGAGCAACGTGGAACGGGTAGAACACAGCCACGAAAGCGAATGCTGTGGCTTTGGCGGGACGTTCAGCGTCCGAATGCCGGACATTTCCGGCGCGATGGTCATCGACAAGACCCGCGCGCTGAAGGAGTCCGGCGCGCACCAGGTGCTGAGTGCCGACTGCGGCTGTTTGATGAACATCAATGGCTCGCTGGAAAAACAGCAAGAAGCGTTGCGTGGCCAACATCTGGCCAGCTTCCTCTGGCAGCGTACCGGAGGTGCTCGATGAACACTTCCACGCTGATTCCAACGGTTGCCATTGAAGAAGATTTTCGCGCTCGGGCTCACGAGGCCCTGGCCGACCCGCAACTGCGAAACAATTTTCGCAGCGCGATGGATTCACTGATGAGCAAACGTGCGGCGTCGTTCAGCGATGCCCACGAACGGGAACATTTGCGAACGCTCGGCAATGCGGTCCGCGCTCGTGCGTTATCCAGGCTGCCCGATCTGCTCGAGCAGCTTGAACAGAACCTGACCCGCAACGGTGTGACAGTGCACTGGGCGGAAACGGTGGACGAGGCCAATGGCATCGTCTTATCGATCATCCGCGCTCACGAGGCGCGGCAAGTGATCAAGGGCAAATCGATGGTCAGCGAAGAGATGGAGATGAACCATGTCCTCGAGGCTCAAGGCATTGAATGCCTGGAGTCGGACATGGGCGAATTCATCGTCCAGCTCGACCACGAGAAGCCTTCACACATCATTATGCCGGCGATCCACAAGAATGCCGGTCAGGTCGCGTCCTTGTTCCACGACAAACTTGGCGTGGAGTACACCAAGGACGTTGACCAACTCATTCAGATCGGTCGCAAAGTCTTGCGGCAGAAATTCTTCGAGGCAGACATCGGCGTCTCCGGCGTCAACTTCGCCGTGGCCGAAACCGGCACCCTGCTGCTGGTGGAGAACGAAGGCAACGGCCGCATGTCGACCACCGTGCCGCCGGTGCACATTGCCGTTACCGGGATCGAGAAAGTCGTCGAGAACCTGCGCGACGTTGTACCGCTACTGTCGCTGCTGACACGCTCGGCCCTCGGCCAGCCGATCACCACCTACGTCAACATGATCTCCGGCCCACGCAAGGCCCATGAACTCGACGGTCCGCAAGAAGTGCACCTGGTGCTGCTGGACAACGGTCGCAGTCAGGCCTTTGCCGACAGCGAACTGCGCCAGACCCTGAACTGCATCCGCTGCGGCGCCTGCATGAACCATTGCCCGGTTTACACCCGCATCGGTGGACATGCCTACGGCGAGGTTTACCCCGGCCCGATCGGTAAAATCATCACCCCGCATATGGTCGGCCTGGCGAAAGTCCCGGATCATCCGAGTGCTTCGTCGTTGTGCGGCGCCTGCGGTGAAGTGTGCCCGGTAAAGATTCCGATCCCGGCGTTGCTGCGCCGCCTGCGCGAAGAAAACGTCAAAGCCCCGGACAGCCCCAATCAAGTGATGCGCGGCCAGGGCAGCAAGTACTCGCGCAAGGAACGCTTCATCTGGAATGCCTGGGCCCGGCTCAATGCTTCGCCGACCTTGTATCGGTTGTTCGTCTTCTGCGCCACCCGCCTGCGCGGCTTGACGCCAAGTAACGTCGGCCCCTGGACGCAAAACCACAGCGCGCCGAAGCCTGCCGCCCGTTCACTGCATGACATGGCCCGCGAACACCTGGCCAAACAGGGAGATCGTTGATGAGCGCCAAGCAGAATATCCTCAACAAACTGCGCAACAGCCTGACCGGCACTACGCCGCTGGCCGATAACTTCGACGAAGCGCTGGTCACCGAGCCCTGGACCTATCCACCGGAACAGCGCATCGCCCAATTGCGCAAACTGATGGAAGCGGTCCACACCGAAATCCACCTGACCCGCGAACAGGCCTGGCCGGAACTGCTCGCACAATTGCTGCATGACCGCCAACTGCCCAGCCTGCTGATCGCGCCAACGACGCCACACGGCCAGCGCGTGACCGAGCATTGGGCACAACATCCGACGCTGCCGACGCTCAAGGCCTACGACCGCCCCGTGGAAGAATGGAAAGCCGAGTTGTTCAACGACACCCCGGCCAGCCTCACCACCACCCTCGGCGCCATCGCCGCCACGGGCAGCCTGATTATCTGGCCGACCCGCGAAGAGCCGCGCTTGATGAGCCTGGTGCCACCGGTGCATTTCGCCCTGCTCAAGGCCAGCGAAATCCATGACAACTTTTATCAGGTACAACAGCAATTCAACTGGGCCCAAGGCATGCCGACCAACGCCTTGCTGGTGTCCGGCCCGTCGAAGACTGCCGATATCGAACAAATCCTGGCTTACGGCGCTCACGGCCCGAAAGACCTGGTCGTGCTGATCCTGGAGGACCAATGAGTCTACCGGCCGCTTTTCTGCGTGATGCACAGCAACTGATTCCCCAGGATCGACGTTTTGATGACCCGCTCTCGACCCTCGCGTTTGGCACTGACGCCAGCTTCTATCGGTTGATTCCCAAGCTGGTGATTCGCGTCGAGTCCGAAGACGAAGTGGTTGCCCTGCTCAAGCTGGCGCAACGTGACCAGGTTCCAGTGACCTTCCGCGCCGCCGGCACCAGCCTCTCGGGCCAGGCCATCAGCGACTCGGTGCTGATCGTCCTCGGCGATAACTGGAACGGCCGCGAAGTACGTGGCGAGGGCACGCAGATCCGCCTGCAACCGGGTGTCATCGGCGCTCAGGCAAATGCCTGGCTGGCCCCGTTCGGGCGCAAGATCGGCCCGGACCCGGCCTCGATCAACGCCTGCAAAATCGGCGGCATTGTGGCCAATAACGCCAGCGGCATGTGCTGCGGTACCGCGCAAAACACCTATCACACCCTGGCCGGAATTCGCCTGGTCCTGGCGGACGGCAGCCGCATCGATACAGAAGACCCGGCCAGCGTCGCGGCCTTGCGTGATAGTCATCGGGACTTGCTGGAACGCCTGGCAACCCTCGGTCGCGAGACTCGCGCCAACACCGAACTGGCCGCAAGAATCCGCCATAAATATCGCCTGAAAAACACCACCGGCCTGTCACTCAATGCCCTGGTGGATTTCGACGAACCACTGGATATTCTCAGCCACCTGCTGGTCGGCTCCGAAGGCACTCTCGGTTTTATCAGCGCGGTGACCTACGACACCGTGATCGACCATCCGAACAAAGCTTCGGCGCTGATCGTCTTCCCCGATGTCGAGACCTGCTGCAACGCCGTCAGCGTGCTGAAAAGCCAACCGGTCTCAGCGGTCGAACTGCTGGACCGTCGCAGCATGCGCTCGGTGCAGGACAAACCCGGAATGCCGGCCTTCGTCCAGCAACTGTCGGCCAACGCCTGCGCCTTGCTGATCGAATCCCGCGCCGCCACCTCAAAGCTGCTGCAGGAACAACTGACGCAGATCATGGCTTCGCTGGTCGCGTTCCCGGTGGAAAAACAGGTCGACTTCACCGAAGACCCGGTGGAAAACGCCAGACTCTGGGCGATCCGTAAAGACACCTTCCCCGCGGTCGGCGCGGTGCGCAAAACCGGGACCACGGTGATCATCGAAGACGTGACCTTCCCGGTCGAACAACTGGCCCTCGGCGTAAACCGCCTGATCGAGCTGTTCGACAAGCACCACTACGACGAAGCGATCCTGTTCGGCCATGCCCTGGAAGGCAACCTGCATTTCGTCTTCACCCAAGGCTTCAACAGCGCCGAAGAAGTCGCGCGTTACCAGGCCTTCATGGACGACGTCGCGCAACTGGTGGCAGTGGAATTCGGCGGCTCGCTGAAAGCCGAACACGGCACCGGCCGCAACATGGCGCCTTTCGTGGAACTGGAATGGGGCAGCGACGCGTACCAGTTGATGTGGCAGCTCAAGCGTCTGCTGGATCCAAGGGGGATTCTCAACCCGGACGTGGTCCTCAGCGAAGATCCGCAGATCCACCTCAAACACCTCAAGCCACTGCCCGCCGCCGACGAGATTGTGGATAAGTGCATCGAGTGCGGTTTTTGCGAACCGGTCTGCCCGTCGAAAGGCCTGACCCTCAGCCCACGCCAGCGCATTGTGATCTGGCGCGATATCCAGGCAAAAAAACGCGCCGGCATCGACACCACCGAACTGGAACAAGCCTACGAATATCAAGGCCTCGACACCTGTGCCGCCACCGGACTGTGTGCGCAACGTTGCCCGGTCGGGATCAACACCGGTGAACTGGTGAAGAAACTGCGTGGCCGCACCGCCACTCACATCAAAACCGCTGACTGGCTGGGTATGCACTTTGAAACCGCACTGCAAGGCGCGCGCTTCACCCTGCATGCGGCCAACGGTGCGCGGATGTTGTTGGGCGCGCCACGGCTGGCGAAGATCTCTGCGGCAGTGACCAAGGTGTCCAAAGGTAAAGTCCCGCAATGGACCAACGCCATGCCGCAACCGGAGCGGGCCATTCGCTTCAGCCCGACGGTGACGGACCATCGTCCGCGGGTGGTTTATCTGGCCGCCTGCGTGTCACGAGTCATGGGACCCGCCGCAGGCGACAAGGAGCAGATGTCGCTCTACGACAAAACCCGCGGCCTGCTGGAAAAGGCCGGTTACCAGGTGGTGTTCCCGGACAACCTGGACAGCCTGTGCTGCGGTCAACCATTTGCCTCCAAAGGTTATGCGGAACAAGCCGAACACAAACGCCAGGAAATGATTGGGGCACTCCTGCACGCCAGCCGCGGCGGCCTCGACCCGATCTACTGCGACACCAGCCCCTGCACCCTGCGCCTGGTGCAAGACCTCGGGGAAGTGCGCCTGGATATATACGATCCGGTGCGCTTCATTCGCACCCATTTGATGGACCGGCTGGACTTCACCCCCCAGGAAGAACCGATTGCGGTGCACGTCACCTGCAGCACTCAGCACCTGGGCGAAAGCCAGGCGTTGATCGATCTGGCCCGGCGTTGCAGCAAGAACGTGGTCATCCCGGAAGGTATTCACTGCTGCGGTTTTGCCGGCGACAAAGGTTTCACTACGCCGCAATTGAATGCCCACTCGCTACGCACCTTGAAGGACGCGGTGCAGCATTGCAGCGAAGGCATCTCCACCAGCCGCACCTGCGAAATCGGCCTGAGCCAGCATGGCGGGATCGACTATCACGGGCTGGTCTACCTGGTGGACCGGGTGACTAAAGCACGCACTGTATAAGGGCGATCTGTTAAAAAAGTGGCGTTTTCGCCCCTTTTTTTTGCGCTTTGCTGCGGTATGACCGGCTTTTTCCATTCAATCGGCAAAAAATACCGAATGCCGGCGTGCGGCTATAGTCATTTAGCGAGACCCCATGAATGGGCTTTTAACCACCTCGGCCAGCGGCCCCATCGACCGGCAGCACCGAGCCGTCATGCATAAGGAGATACCCATGAAGCGTTCTGCAATTGCTGGATTGTTCATCACCGCTGCAATGTTGGCCTCACCGGTGTTTGCTGCGGACAAAGATCTTTGTGCGGCAAATATACAAGCCATCGAAGACGCGCTGACCACCGCACCCTCGACATCAGAGACCGCCGTGGACAACGTAAAAGCCTCGCTGGAAAAAGCTAAAAAGGCCCAGGCCGCTGGCGACGACAAGAAATGCATCGACGAAACAAGCTCGACACTGCAAAAAATCCAGACCCGAAACCCGGCCAACAAGTGACGCGCGGACAGGCCAACCTTCGGGTTGGCCTTATGGACCGCGTTGACGTACACTACACGTGCTTGCTGCTTGAATTGATTCACAGAGCAGTGAGTTCGGGGCCGTTTAGGATTCGACGCCGGTTGCGAAACTTTAGGTGCATGCCGAGTTGGTAACAGAACTCGTAAATCCACTGTTGCAACTTTCTATAGTTGCCAATGACGAAACCTACGGGGAATACGCTCTCGCTGCGTAAGCAGCCTTAGCCCTTCCCTCCTGGTACCTTCGGGTCCAGCAATCATCAGGGGATGTCTGTAAACCCAAAGTGATTGTCATATAGAACAGAATCGCCGTGCAGTACGTTGTGGACGAAGCGGCTAAAACTCACACAACTCGCCCAATGCACCCTGCCCGTCGGGTCGCTGAGGGTTAACTTAATAGACACGGCTACGCATGTAGTACCGACAGCGGAGTACTGGCGGACGGGGGTTCAAATCCCCCCGGCTCCACCACTTCATCATCTAAAGACGTCCACGGACGTCTTTTTTTGTGCCTGAAATTCAATGAATACAGGGGGTTCGGCGCCTTTGGGGTCTTTGGAGAGTTTCTGAGTTCCAGGCGCTTTGGTATCCCAGGTGGTATCCCGGACTACCAAATGCTATTTTCAGGATACCAAAACGGTGCTGGAGGTAGCCCCCATGCCTACTAACGCAACCCGCCTCTCCGATCGCCAGCTCAAGGCGGTCAAGGCAACTGGTAAAGACTTCGTCCTCAGCGACGGCGATGGCTTGCAGCTTCGAGTACGCGCCAGCGGCTCGATGATGTGGAATTTCAATTACCGCGAGCCGTTGACCAGAAGCCGTATCAACATGGCGCTTGGTCCTTACCCCGACCTCTCCCTAGCCAACGCCCGGAAGAAAGCCGCAGAGGCGCGTGAGTTGCTCGCTTTGGGCACTGATCCCAAAACCCAGCGTGACGAGGTAAGGCAAGCCAAACTTGCTGAGATTGAACACACTTTCGAGAAGGTGGCCACTGCCTGGTTCGAGCTGAAGAAAGACTCCGTAACCAAAGCCTACGCCGAAGACATTTGGAGATCGCTGACGCTTCATGTTTTCCCAAGCATGAAAACAACGCCGCTCTCTCAAATCACTGCTCCGATGGTTATCAAGATCCTTCGCCCAATCGAGGCCAAAGGGAGCCTCGAAACCGTGAAACGATTGAGCCAACGACTCAACGAGATCATGACCTACGGGGTCAACTCCGGGCTGATATTTGCGAACCCCCTCAATGGAATTCGGGCGGTGTTCAAGAAACCCAAGAAAGAGAACATGGCTGCGCTACCACCTGAGGAGCTTCCCGAGCTCATGATGGAAATCGCGAACGCCAGCATCAAGCGCACGACCCGCTGCCTGATCGAATGGCAGTTGCACACGATGACCCGCCCTGCCGAAGCAGCCACCACACGATGGGCAGATATCGACTTCGACAAGTGCATTTGGACCATTCCGCCAGAGCGCATGAAAAAGCGTCGGCCGCACACAATCCCTCTTACCGATCAGGCACTTTCGTTACTGGAGACGCTCAAGCAACTCAGCGGTAACAGAGAGTACGTGTTCCCCTCAGATAGAAACCCCCGCACCCATGCCAATAGCCAGACCGCCAACATGGCGTTGAAGCGCATGGGCTTTCAGGACCGTCTAGTCAGCCACGGCTTGCGCTCGATGGCGAGCACCATCCTGAATGAGCATGGCTGGGATCCGGAGCTGATCGAGGTCGCGCTGGCGCATGTCGACAAGGACGAAGTTCGTAGCGCCTACAACCGGACCGATTACATCGAACGCCGGCGTCCGATGATGGCCTGGTGGAGTGAACATATCCAGAAGGCGGCCACCGGCAGCCTGTCGGCATCTGCCATCAATCAAACCAGGGACCGTAACGTGGTGCCGATACGCTAAGCATCACCGGCGACAATCCATGCCATCCGTGTCGTGGAGCATGGCGACAGAAATGACGACTATCGCTAAACCTCTCGCATGCCTGCGCTTCTTCGGCCAAGCCCCTGAGTATGGGAAGGCTCCGCGTTCCCATACTCAGGGGCTCACGCTTAAAAGGTCTATCAGGCAACCACGAGTTGCGCCTTTCTGCGGCGGATCAACCCTGCTGTCAATTCGTAGTAGTAGACGGTAGCTGGAGTTGAGCATCGCAGGTAGTGCTCCAGAAACCATCTCACGTGTTTGTCCCTCCAGGACCAAGGAGTTGCGCAACTCCAGCGCTCACGAATTACCTCGTGCATCCTTTCTGCCTGTCTGATGTGCCTTTGCCGCGTGGCATGCGCACCTTTGAGCACGGGGCTCAGAAACAACGCCATGTCAAATTCAAACTTCATCGCCGACCTCCGATGTAGGCACTCACCACATCGATGCGGTTATGCCCCAACTCATGGCTGATCTGCTGTCGTGCACGCTGATCAAGCTCCCGATCTTCTCGATGAACACGACCGCCATTGACGGGGGCAGGGAAGCCGGTCATTTGCTCAAAGCGCTCACAGGCGTAAGCCGCCCGTAGCTCATGAAAACCTTTCAACCCCTGCTCATGCAGGAGGTCCCGTGCCGGCCGCACGACCTTTTGTATGAAGTCTTTGTAGCTTTCGTCGGGCGCCAACAAATTCCGGCTGCCATTGGGTGAGGTCGCGCTGGCCCAATCCAGGGCATCGCGAACTTGATCCGTGACCGTAATCCAACGCGGTGCCGAGGCCCCTGATCGACCACCTTTGGTGCCATCCTGGATGTTGATCTTGCCCAGTTGCCGAACCTCACGTTGCAGTCGGGGCAGATCGGCCAGGATCGCTTCGCGCAGGCGCATACCAGTCTCACGGGCGAGGAGCACAATGGCACTTACCCTCGATTGCTGACGATCTGACAGTGCCCGTGCGATCAACTCGACCTGCGCACGGTCTTGGCCTTGCGGGGCCTCACTACGCACGCTTGAGCGCTGCAAGCCCAGCGCCTTGCTCGGACTGGGGATTTTGACGTACTGATCACCGCGCAGCGCGGCCATCGTTCGGTTCACGCTGGACAGGCGGTTCTGCGCGGTGGCGATGCCAACGTTGCCCTGATCAACCTGCTCGCGCAAATGGAAGGCGTACCGCATAAGGATCTCACGGTCGATCTGTCGCGCGTCGTTGAGTCCTGGTCCTTCCTCGGATCGACACCATTGCACGAAGGCCTGCCAGCGATCGCTATGGGCTTTGACGGTAGCAAAATGGCCGTCGCCGAACAGATCTTTCAGGGCTTGCGGGCCGGCATAGCTGAGCTGACGACCAAAGCCGAAATTGCGCCCCGCTCGCTTACCGACCCGAGCCATTGCTCTGCTCCTGATCGACTGCCGCGAGATCATGCAAGAGGACTTGCCAGTGCGCACTCACGATGGCGAGCTGGGCCCCATCAGTCGGGCGAAAATACAGCGAATTGTTCATGACGAAGAGGATCGCTCCCTCCTCTTCCAACCATTGAATGAGGGCTGTCGTCGAGGTGATAGTTTTACGGGTGGTGGCGACATCGGCGACAGCGGCGACAACCCTTGTCCTGCCTGGTTTTGAGCGTGGCGACAAAGTGGCGACAGTCGCGGCGACAAACCGCGCTTTCGGCTCCTTTTGGCGCTGAGCCAGATGGTGGCGCAGCGCTTCATCAAGATTGAACATGGCGCACCTCGAAGGTGTGGCCATCGGTGATCAGCCACTGATGATCAATCAACTCGACCAACAGCTTGGCGGCATGACGACTGCTCTTACGGGCAAAGCGGGGACCGTTGCGGTTCAGCTCTCGAATACTGAAGCGCTTCCAATCTTTGACCCGCAGCCAGCGCAGCAGCCGGTCCGCCTCCTCCTTTACCCGGCACACCGGTTCCTGTTCGGTCAGGCGCTGGATCTCGGTGAGGTAGTAGCCAACCAAGGCCGAGGCCCGTTGGATATGGTCGACCTCCACTGCACTGCTCTCCTCCACGACGGCCAGGATGCCGGCGACGCGCAGCAGGTTGTCGGCGGCCTTCGATCCGCTGGGGCGCACGCTGGCCAGCTCACCAAACTCACCCAACTGGGCTTCGATGGCATCATGCAGATCAATCCAGCGACGACGAGCCAGTGGACTGAGGCTCAGCGGTGACAGCCGCAAGGCACCGTCAGAGGTAAGTGACCAGGGCTGATGAAACAGCGCCGAAAGGCGGTGGTGATAGCGCTTTAGGGCGGCATCTTTGGACAAGTCGACAGCCTGGTAGCTGCGTTGTCCAGCCAGGCTGGTGGGCCAGGTCATCAGGCAGCGACCGAGAATGCCTTGCCCCTGCAGCAACGGATCACTGAGTAACTGCATGGCCAAGTACGGCTGCAGCATCAGGTGCAGGCTCAAGCGCCGATCATAAGCCCGCAGGCTTTCACCAACCATGGAGCGCGCGCGATCTATCGGGCTGCCATCCCAGAGTGACGATAAGGTCGTGACCGCTTTCAAGCGGTTATCCCGACTCATGGTGCTGCTGCCGAGGAACTGTCCGCCCTCGTCACAGAACAGGCCCATGCTGGGCAAGTCATGGCAGAGCCCTTTGATCAGGGCCTCGATAGTCGGGTCCGTGGTGATCAGCCTAGGGGCTGAGGGCTCTGCTTCGAGCGACACCCCGTTCGCGGACTCAGGATCGGCAGGATTGAGACGCTGCGCCTGTCGCTGTGCGGCGCGGTAGCGGGCAAGCTGTTCACGGTAGCGCTGCCACTGCTCGCGCTCCCATTGCCGTGCTGGCAGTAACGCACATCGATCTGCCGCCGTTTTGCGATCGCCGGACGCGGCCACGGTGATCAGGTACAGCGACAGTGGATAATTTCTTCCGTCGAGTTGTAACCCCGCATGGCCTTGGGTGGCCAGGGCCGAGGCAGCCAACACCGATTGCGCAGCAAGTGCCTGGGGCACGCCGATCACCTCGGCCATGCGCTCCACCGCAGGCCCAAGAATCCCACCCAGTGCCTGCACCGGATAAGGCTGGGCCACTGGATTCGACTCAATCAGCGGTCGAGGCGGTCGTGGGAGTACAAGCTTCGGATCTAACTGCTGCATGGGCCCTCTCCTCGTTCATTGCTGGTTGTCCTCACGTAGTCCCGCCACGGCTGTTGAGTGTTATCAGGGATCAAGGCCCCTGCGGCCTGTGAGGTGTTCACTGACGTGGAACGAACGGCTCCTTCCGACCGGGAGCGAGGGCATGAACCCATGAATCTGGCCTCCTTGGCGCATCCGAAGATGCGGGCGGGCGGAGGCTGTGCCGACTGACGAACTCGGCACCTGGAGATCCTGGGTAGGAGAAGGCAAAGACATGGACACCTGGGGCATGCCTGACTGTCAGTCAGGTGCAGCACTTCCATGGGCTGCGGCACCGGTGCCTGTGTCGTTGCGGATGGCGACGAATCGGATTTGTCAGGTCGATTGTCACGAGGAGAGTTGCGGCAATGCCCTGTACGACGTGGCTTGCAGCAGTGGTACGAGCGCCCGTCTCTTTCCAGAAGAAAGAGACGGGCGTAGTCTGGCGCAGCGAGGTGGGCCAAGGGAGGAGGTTGCTGCAGCGCAGCGAGGAAGGTCCATCGTCTGCCGCAGTGGGCAGATAAGTCGAGTAGGCATCCATCACCCTTGGAGAGTGACCGTGCGAGCCGCCGGACGCTAATCGCACTTCGGGAGAACCACCACGCAAGTGGCGTAGCCTTAAAGGTTCTGACTACCTGGGCAGGTGCTGTCAACGACAGCGATCCGTGCGCCAATTTTTATACCCACTCGAAAAGGCGGTCAAGCGTCACGACCAAGGCGTGAAAAAAGTGGCGACTGTCGCCACTTTTGTCGCCATGCTCCACGCCACGTTCTACGTGCGTTGTCGCCGCTGTCGCCGCTGTCGCCACACCTACATTCATACCCCCACGAAAAGATCCGCTCTGACACTGAAAAGGCGCTGCGCTCGATAGAGATCGCGGGCGATTGCTAAGGGGCAAAGGAAGGCGCTGCGCTAATCAAATCTGAAAGGAGAAAGTGGAACGCGGTAGCTTCGAGAAAAAGCGAGTGAACCCTCCGATCGGCGCGATCAAAGATCGCTGGATCGGAGGGTTTAGCGGGAAAGGCAAAGTTTCATACGTCAATTACAGCCTCAAGCATCGAAACTTGTTGGTCGGGATACCGATGTAGCCCCGAGCAAACCGCCCTGCTAGTCCTTGAACACGCGGTCGGCCCTGGCAATACCTGCATCAGGCTGCCGACCTGTCGATCCGAACACCTCTCATACCGCGTCACGCAGCCAACAAATTCAAACTTGGACACACCAGACGTACCATCTTGTCCGCCTTGCGCCGATAGTTATCGTTGTCGTCCGAGGTCCAGACATAGGCCTTCAGCCAGATCGTCATGTTCAGGTACTGAAATCTGATGCAACTTTCGCCGTCCAGTTTCTTCAGTGATCGCTTCACTTTCCGCTCACGCTCGAACACGGTGGCCACAAGGCCAACCCGGTAGTCCAGTGCCTTATCCTGCAAAGATTTAACCGAGCGGAAATCCCCTTCGGAAAATCGATAAAGGTGACCTCGCTCAAGCTCGAGTTCGGTTTTGATTTCGTCATCTTCGTGGCTGTATGGGTGACTGTGATAATCACCCAGGTAGCAGACCTCAGGAAAAAACGTGTCGATAAAGCCTTGTTTCAGCTCTTGCGCCTCATCGGTATAGGAGACTGAGCCCTGGTCTCTTTCAACGGCTGTGGATGTGTCTGCCCATACCACCCTGTGCATCATGTTTCTGCCAATGAGTGGCTGGCAGTACCCCCACAGGTGCCCGAACGTTTCTACGCCCGCCGCAGAGTCGCCGCAGGTTAAAACATGCTCCAGTTTATAAGCCTCCAATGCTGAAGTGACGATACTGAAAAACGCTTGTTCGGATATTGAAACTACTGAGTCAATCATGACGTTCCTTGGTCATTTAGAGTTACGGGGTGTTCAGGCGGGCTCGGGAACCGGAACATCCTGGGTCAATGATGCGTACACCGACAGTCCATCGACGACTCCCAGTGAGGCTCCACTGGGTGCTATATCGCATTGCGGGAAGGCCTGCTTTACCGCTTCAATCACGTAGGGTTCTAGGGACATGCCGCCGGTCAAGAACAGCACCGAGGTATATTTCTGGACCTCCGTACTTACCTGCGCAAGAAGCTGCTGAAAAGTGCGCATAAAACTCTCGGCTGCCAATGCCAGGTGGGTATGCGATGGCCGGCGGCCCATCTATGAACTCAAGTGCGTTTAACGCTTCGCTTATTCGCAGCGTATGCCGCCAGCTGTTCAAGCGCGTACTGGATTGCATAGGGCGCTGGTCGGTAGGTGGCCGACTCTTTGCTACTCAAGTAGTAACGCATAACCCGGTCAGTGATGCCGAGCGCGGTCGCTGCTGCTTCTTGAGTGATGCCTGCCGTCTCCAGAAGGCCACGCAAGTAGGCCGGGGATGGGTCGTGCAATGAGGCGTCTGGCTTTCGAGGGTACATGTCTTCAGTTCCGTATCCCGGATACACACCAAAATTCGTCACCGGTTCTTTCTCTTTTCGAGCACCTACAACCGGTGCTTATTCCTCAGCTTTCGGGGTGGCAGGGGTGGCAGGGGTAACCGAGGTAATTGCAAAGTAATACTCGTCATCGGCATGCGGATCGAACTTAGGGCGAGCGATGCGGCCTTGATCCAAGGCGTATTGAAGCACGTCGCGCACTTCCAGCCAGCCGCCTGGCTTGACCACGTGCAGTGCTTCAATGGCCTTGACGATTTCTCTCCAGCCAGTGTTTTCTGGCTTGATGGTGTCCAGCAATGTGCTAAGGATCAGCTGCTGGCGCTCGGCTTGATTCATTTTGGTCACCGGCCTCACTTCCTCTTCGGTTGGTGTCACTACTTTTGTGACGGCATCGGTGCCATAGCTGCGAATGAATTCGTAAGCTTCTTCGCGGCTCAGGTTACCCTTGATGATCTCAACGCGGTCACGCATCGGCTTGTCAAAGTGGACGATGGTGACGTCGTATTTACCGCCGCCGACTTGGACAGAAAGCGGTACCCCTGTGCGTTCGCGGGTTTCCCGCACGATGCGAGTCTCTGCAAGCTGTTGCAGTTCTGCCTCGGTCACGACGTCCCACACAGGGCGTTCAAATAGATCCGGGTACACGCGGTGTTTGGTTGAGAAGTAGCGCTTGGACAGCTCGATGCAGCTCTCACGGTTGCAGTTAGGCGTTTTGATCACATAAAGGAACGGTGTCTCTAGGTTCTTTTCGCGCCAGTTGTTGCACTTGCGGAGGCTGGAAAACTCGACGGTTTGAAACAGCTCGCCGTTATAGAACACCTCGAAGCTCAGAAGTGCTTCAGTAGGCTTGGCTTGCTTTTTGATGGTCATGTCGTCCCGCTCCGTCACTGTTGGGTGCCGCTTCGTTTGGCTTGGCGCCATACTAGGAACACTGTTCCTGCCTGACAAGTGCTTTTTTCACGCCCACAAAAATGTATGGCCTGTGTTAAAATTTATGCCACCATGATGGCATTCTGGCCATTTGAAGGCTTGGCAACACTTACGTGTTCGGGAATTGGAATGGACTGGGAAGCCCTTGTTCAAAGCTTGTGGGAAATCATCCACTCACAGGGCTGTGATGCCTTCGAGGCTCATCTGAGGTCTGGTGTATTAGATCAACCTATCGATGGGCTTGTTCAAGCTTTAGATGCCCTTCATAAAGCTGATGCAAGGAATGTCTTCCAAGCTCTGCTTCTCGAGTCACTGAAAAATAGTCCTTTTAGTGATCGAATCAAGCACCGATTGCAGATGTCGCTGCGATTCGAAACCCCGCATGCAGACGGTCATCTAACACTCATCGAAGAACGAACTGTTTTTCTCGAAAAGATAAGTGACTTGGTCACATCCGATCGTTTTGCTGAAGCCATAGATAACATTCACGCGGCTATTGCAATGAAGCAAGACTCCGACCTTCTGGAACTGCTAGGTCGCGTCTATCTGCTCCAATGCTCCCACGAGACCCACATATCCGGAGTGGTCGAAAAGCAAGTCACTACGCACAACGATAGCCCGCAGGAAAGCGACAATTTTGGATCTGAAGGTGATTTCGACCTATTCGTTTGGCAAGACTCTCCCGTCTTCCAAAAATCAACTCATGATAACGAATGCATCGAAGCAGCCGTAGAGATCCAAGCGCTTATCTCCAGTTCAACGCCTGTGGAACCGAAGGCAATCGAGTGGTGTATAGATCTGGATGATGGGGAGCAACGCCTCTCCAGCTCTTTTTCTTCGGAAGCACAGACGTCCGCCTCTGAAAAGCTCGCTCTTGGTGACCTTTCAACGAACGATGTTAGACCCTCAATTGATCTTGATCTGAATGAGGGGCAATCAAGTCTCGAAGTGATGACTCAAGAAGCAAGCAGAAGTTATTTCGATTTCCAACTCCTCAAATTACAGCCAGAGGACAAAGAACTGCTCAGTATTATTCGGGCTAATCCGAAAAGTGACGCCAGTACACTGGCGCGAGCTATGAAAACGCGGCCACCGGATTTGAATCGTACCCTAGGGACACGACTGCGGTATTGGATTGAGCGGGACCGCTTGGGGGGCTTTTCTATAAAGCGGGAACTGCTAAGCCTGCTGTCTGATTCTGCGTTTGAAAGTCACAATCCAGCGGTGGGAAAGAAATCGATAGACCCAATGCCTAAGATGCTCTCCTCCCAAGGCGAAAAAGAGGTTTGGGCGCTGCTGTCTGATATACCTACTTTGCCAGACCAAGCAAAACAAGTGCTTCGCTACTTCATCCAGAATCCAGGACAAAAAACCTATGAGGGTGCGGATGCCCTGAAACTCAATCACATGGCCCTACTTTCCTTGTTGGACGGTTGCCTTGAGAAATATCTGGAAAGGGACCGTGTTTTTGCAGTAAGGCCTCGCCCGCAAGCCAGCTTAGAGGAGGCCGGCGTACCCCTTACGAAACCGACACTGCAATTGCCTGATACTGACGAAATACTCAGCGGAAGCGCAACAATTAAAATTCGGACACAGTTGACCCACGGAACCAAGCAAATTGACCCTCTCGCAGAACCAGTTGTGCATTTAACGATGGATGCCGACGTTACCGTTGCAGATCTTGCCAAAGCTGCTGCAATATCTCGTCTTCCACCGCTCGGCAAGCAGATTCTCGCGCTGCTGGCATCTGCAGGCAAAGGCTATAGCCGAGACCTGGCTCGCAAACTTGAACATGATGTGGACGAAGTCAACAAGATGCTCCTGCACACGCTAAGCGAGCACGTTTCCGTTATTCACAGTGTCTGGCGCTTGAACAATGGCGTGATAGAAGCCCTCAAACTTGCGGCTATTATTTAGTAATTTGCGGGGGTTAATTTGTCTCATGACTGTCTGATCGCTTGGTATAACCATTCAAGGTTTGGATTTGCTTCCTTCAGATCACACTCCCACACTTCAAAGACTCGCCAGCCCGCGGCAATCAGATGGTCTCTGTTCCGAGCATCGCGCATCACATTACCGCGGAACTTCTCAGCCCAGAATTCTACTCTAGTAGCTGGCATTGTGGCGTATCGACAACCCTCATGGCGGTGCCAGAAACAGCCATGTACGAAGATGCATGCCTTGTACTTAGCGAGCACAATATCTGGCTGCCCGACCAACGCCCTTACGTGGAGTCGAAACCTGAAGCCTTGGGCGTGCAGCAATTTTCGAATTTTCAGTTCGGGCCTGGTATTCTTCCCCCCAATCTGGGACATCATGCGTGAGCGGATTTCCTTACTGACTGTATCCATCTTCATCTTCTCCCGCTTATTAGGGGCGAAACTCAGAGTTAGGGCGTCATGAATCGCGTGCAACCAATTCAGATAGTAGACCTTTTCGCAGGGCCAGGAGGCTTGGGTGAGGGGTTCTCATCATACAACCAAGGTAATGATTTCGAGATCATTGTTTCGGCCGAAAAAGATCCAATAGCCCGTAAGACGCTGCGGCTTCGGGCGTTCTACCGCCTATTGAAACGCCACAACCCCGGTGCTCTGGATGACTACTATGACTACTGCAACGGGCATTCCGAACGCCCTTGGTCCTCTCGCAGTGAGGTACAGTGGATCCGGTCTGGGGATGAGGCCAAGTGCATAACACTGGGCTCCAAAGAGGGCGATGATGAGCTAGATGAAATCCTGCGTAACAAGCTGGACAGAACCCGTCCTTGGGTGCTCATCGGAGGTCCACCTTGTCAGGCTTACTCGCTTGTCGGCCGGTCTCGTAACCGCGGGAACACCGACTATCGTCCTGAGGATGACCATCGGCACTTTCTCTATCGCGATTACTTACGAATCATCCAGCACTACCGTCCTGCCATATTTGTTATGGAGAACGTAAAAGGGATTCTTTCCGCCAAAGTAGGGGGTAAGGAAATCTTCCCCGAGATACTTCAAGATTTGTCCGATCCTGATGTAGCACTTAACCACCCAAGCTCTGGCCGTCGATACCGCATCTACTCACTTGTGAGTGATGAATCCTTTGGTGCCGACGATGATGTCTCAGAAGTAGAATCCACCAACTTCATCATACGTGCAGAGCAGCACGGTGTTCCACAGGCCCGTCACAGGGTAATTCTCTTGGGCATCGCGATCGACGCCGCAGGGCAAACCCCAAAGCCCGAACGACTTCCAACTTTCCCGGAAATATCTGCCGGCAGCGTCCTTGGAAAACTACCGCGATTGCGCAGTAGTCTTTCCAGAAGCACTGATAGCCCACAGTCTTGGTATCTTGAACTGATTAATCAACTGGATAACTTGCAGGATGCAGCAGCCGGCTTGCCCAAGAAAGACCCCGGGCTCGAAGCAAACATCAGAATAGTCCGATCGAGCTTCATGACCGGCTCTCTGAATACTGGCGCATTACGCTATCCGCGCAACGCCGGGGACGGCTCTACGCAATCAACTGATCTAGATCACTGGTACAAGGATAACAAGCTGGACGTCTGGCTGAACCATGAAGCTAGAGGCCATATGCCATCAGACCTCAAGCGCTATGTATTCGCATCCATCTTCGCGCGGACACATAAACGCTCCCCCAAAGGTCACCTAGACTTCGGCCTGCCTGGGCTGGCTCCAGAGCATAAGAACTGGGAATCAGGGAAGTTCAGTGATCGCTTCAGAGTTCAGCTCGAGAACTATCCATCAACGACTGTCACCAGTCACATATCCAAGGATGGGCACTACTTCATTCATTACGATCCGTTTCAGTGTCGCAGTTTGACGGTACGTGAGGCGGCACGTCTGCAAACGTTCCCCGATAACTATTTTTTTGAAGGCAACCGGACGCAACAATTCCATCAGGTCGGGAATGCTGTACCCCCTCTGTTGGCATCAAGAATAGCCGCTGTAGTAGCGAATGTTATCACGACGGGCGAATGGTCATCTGTATGGACTGAAAATCACCGAGGAGAAGGTGATGCAGGCTAAATCAAGGCATGCCCCGCCCCGGGCGGGAGCGATGATCGAGGCACTCCGCGGACTAGGTTATAACACTGCTACTGCGCTAGCGGACATCATAGATAACAGTATCGGCGCGGGCGCAGATTTAGTTCATGTAAACTTCGAATGGAAAGAAAATTCCAGCAGAATTTATGTACTCGACAATGGCCGAGGCATGTCGTCAGCGGAGCTGGACAAAGCCATGCGTCTTGGTGAGCGTAATCCACTTGAAGAGCGGGGTTCAAACGACCTAGGGCGTTTTGGACTAGGACTAAAAACCGCCTCGTTTTCTCAATGTAGACGCCTGACAGTTGCGACGATCAACGAAATCGGTTTGGAGTCACTACGTTGGGATCTTGACGTTCTGGCAGCCAGTACCGATCAGGGCTGGCATCTTTTGGAAGGGCCTCACGAGGGCTCCGAGGTTTTTTTACAGCCTCTTGTAGAAGCTGGCAAAGGCACGCTGGTTCTATGGGAAATACTTGATCGCATCGTTACCAACGGATTCAGGGTTCAAGAATTCTTAGACCTAGCGACCCAAGTCAAACAGCACTTGGGAATGGTCTTTCACCGCTATATTTCGAGTAACCGCTTACGTCTTCTGCTTAATGGCAAGCCGATTAAGGCTTGGGACCCTTTCCTCAATGGGCATCCCTCGAAGGCGTGGAGTCCCCCAGTTGCCGTGTGCCCGATAAATCGAACTATCTCTGCGCAGTGCCATGTTCTCCCCCACCGTGATCGCCTAACGGAGAAAGAATACGAAGAAGCGGCCGGCCCGGAAGGATGGGCAGCTCAACAAGGTTTTTACATATACCGTAACGAGCGACTTCTTGTCGCCGGTAGCTGGCTGGGGCTGGGTGCAGGTCGAGCCTGGACCAAGGATGAAGCCCATCGGCTGGCGCGCATCCGCTTGGATATCCCCAACAATGCGGATGTAGATTGGAAAATCGACATTCGTAAATCAACCGCACGCCCACCTATCGCGTTGCGATCCTGGCTCGCGCGTTTAGCGGAGGAAACACGCTCGCGATCGCGACGAGCGTTCGCTCACCGGGGACGCCCTGTTGGAGCAATTCAGGGGCCGCCCATTATCGAAGCATGTAAAACCGACCAGTCCAGCGGCGGCACACGATATCGGATTGATCTGGAACATCCTGCCATGCGAGCAGTCCTCGACGAAGCGGGGGCACTGATGCCTCAGATCAAAGCAATGTTGAGGGTGATCGAAGAGACTGTACCGGTACAACGCATCTGGGTGGATACCGCCGAAGACAAGGAAACTCCCCGGGTGGGATTCGCTGGCGAGCCTGCAGCCGAAGTCGAATCAATCCTTCAGATAATGTACGGCAACCTAATACGCCTCAAAGGATATTCGGCTGCGGCTGGGCGTGAAAAGCTTTTGCACATGGAACCCTTCCATAACTTTCCGGAATTAATAGCCGCTCTTCCCGATCAGCCTTGATTCTAAATGATGAGATGTGAGTAATGACGGACCCCGAAAAGAGCAAAACCAGTGTCATCAAGATTGTGCAGGAGTTGCTGATCGCCCAAAAAGGTGACGCTGACGTAACGCCGTCCATGATTGGAGAAATGATTGATCGCGTTCTATTCATGAACCCTAATTGGGGTAAAGAACTGGATCGGGACGGTGTGACCGACGAGCTTATCCGTCGTTTCAGCATCTGGGTGGGAGAAGATGCAACGCTGATGGATAACGCGGGGCACGTCCCGTGGCTGACCCAGGAAAGAAAAACCGATTGGCGTTACTGGCAGCGCTATCGGGAGTGGCAGGAAGGAAAATTGCCTTGGGCAGCGGTCGAGTCGGTAGACAAATCCACCGACTCCATTCTGTCGATGCTGGAAGATCCAACCCGAGATGGTCCATGGGATCGACGAGGCCTGGTGGTTGGTCACGTACAGTCCGGTAAAACAGGGAACTTTACAGGGCTTGTCTGCAAGGCAGCGGATGCGGGCTACAAGATAATCATTGTATTGGCAGGCCTGCACAACAATCTACGTTCACAGACTCAAATGCGTTTGGACGAGGGCTTCCTGGGCTTCGAGACTGGTCCCACCCCGGGTGCAACCCGCTTGATCGGCGTGGGAAAAATTGATGGTTCCCCGTCTATCCGACCGCACTATGCAACAAATCGCAGTAATAACGGCGATTTCAACATGGGATTCGTCCGCAACCTCGGCATATCCCCGGAAGAGCGGCCATGGCTGTTTGTTGTCAAAAAAAACAAGTCAGTGCTGACACGACTGCTCGTCTGGCTACGCGATCATGTAGCCAATAGTCAGGATAATGAAACCGGTCGAAAACTCATTACTCACCTGCCAGTACTGGTGATTGATGATGAGTCGGACCAAGCCTCTGTCGATACCGGCGAGCAAGTTGTTGGTGCAGACGGTTTACCTGATCTGGAACACGAACCAACCGCCATCAATCGGATGATTCGCCGAATCCTGCATACCTTTACCCGAAGTGCCTACGTAGGCTACACCGCCACCCCATTCGCCAATATTTTCATTCATGACAAAGGTGAGACGGGTGAAGAAGGGCCAGACCTCTTTCCCTCTGCGTTCATCTCTAACTTGGCCGCACCTTCTTCGTATGTAGGGCCGACAAGAGTATTTGGCCTCTCAGCCGAAGAGGGGCGCGAGGGTGGATTACCGCTGGTACGAACAGTCTCGGATTACTGCGACGAGGATGGCCGTACGGGATGGATGCCGCATGGCCATAGGAGCAACTTCCACCCGGTCCATTCAGGGCCACATAGCATGCCGGACTCCTTGGTCGAAGCGATTAACGCCTTCATTTTGAGTTGTGCTACCCGTCAACTCAGAGGCCAAGGTGACGCGCACAACTCAATGCTGGTGCATGTAACTCGATTCAACAGGGTACAAAAGGTCGTGCACGAACAGGTGCAAGCCTATGTGAACAATGTTAAACAGCGACTGTCGCTGGGTATCGATGAAAAGAAATTGCTCTCTGAGTTGAAGACCTTATGGGAAAGAGACTTTGTACCAACCAGCAACGAAGTCAGTGAGTCGCTGGATACCCCCGATGAATGCAAACTTCCAGACTGGGCTGATGTTCGTGCTCAGCTTCTCAATGTACTGGAGAGCTTGGATGTACGAATGATCAACGGCACCGCCAAGGATGCTCTTGATTACGCCGATACACCTACGGGTCTAAAAGTGATTGCCATCGGTGGCGACAAACTCGCTCGGGGACTAACACTTGAGGGACTGAGTGTCAGTTACTTCCTGCGCGCCTCAAAAATGTACGACACGCTCATGCAGATGGGACGCTGGTTTGGTTACCGTCATGGGTATATTGACCTCTGCCGCCTTTACACCACCAGCGATCTGATCGAGTGGTTCGGGCATATTGCGGACGCGTCCGAGGAGCTACGTGACGAATTCGACATGATGTGCGAAAGCGGCGGAAAGCCTATCGATTATGGACTCAAGGTCAAATCCCACTCCGTGCTCATGGTAACTTCACGGCTGAAAATGCGGGCAGCGAAACCTCTATATCTATCATTCAGCGGGCAGATATCTGAAACGGTTGCCTTTTTCAAGGAGAGTGAAGCTCTTAGCAAGAATCTTGCAGCGTTCGAGCGCTTCACGGACAAACTCGGTGGGGCCAATGAGATACCTGCACAGAAACGAACAGGGAAAATTGATAAGTGGCGAGGAGCTCATTGGGCAAACATCGATGCCGAAAAGGTTGCGACTTTCCTCCGAGAATACGAAACCCATCCTGAGTCGCTAAAGGTCAACAGTAAGTTGCTCGCCCGTTTTATTGAAATGATGAGCCTCAACGGGGAGCTAACTCAATGGACAGTGGCAATCGTCTCTGGTGACAGCGAGATCCCGCATCAAGTTGGAGGTAGAACGGTCAATCTGATGAAGCGTACAGGGAAAAATCTTATCGACCGATATGCCATTGGACGCTTGTTATCCCCGCGGGATGAGGCAATGGACCTGGACGATTCCGCATGGAATGCAGCATTGGCGCTGACCCAAGCTGCTTGGCAAGCAGACAAGGGGCGACGAGACAAGAATGAGTTACCAGCAGTCCCGAGTGGAGCCGCAATACGACGGGTACGTGGGCTTGGCGCTGACGGCGTCGCCCCACACCCTGAGACAGGGCTGCTGATTATCTCGTTGCTGGACCCTCAGAAAGCGGAGAAGGAAAACTTCCCACTAGGAACTCCGCCTGTAGTTGCTTTCGCTATTAGTTTCCCGGGCAGTAACTCCAAAACCAAAGTCGAATACATGGTCAACAACGTTCATTGGCAAAGCTGGGAGCAGCAATATGGCGCTTGTGACTGAAGAAGAAATGCAAGCTATCTGGCGCCCTCTGGCAGGTGACAGTCCCGATGAAGGCTGGCGTAGCATTGCAATGGCCGAATGCGGTGGCTGTCGATTGCGCGCCGCACGCAGCTCACCGGGTAATGAGGAAGCGTTGCTGATTGGGTTTCCATCCCTGAAACTACCCGCCATGAATCAATTGCCCAATGGTCACGGTTTCAAGGTGGAAAAGGCGACATTGGGTGAAGTGGGCCGGGGGCTCAATTGGCTGGCGCTGGTCCGCCAGCCTGCTGGCAGCCTAGACCTGTTCAGCAGCATGGTGGTCGATGTACTGAGCACCGTCCAAGCAAGTTCGGATGCAAAGGAAGAACTCCTATTCCAACGCTACCTGGGAAGAATCAGAGCATGGCAGGACTTCATGCGCCGAGGACACGAAGGTCTTTCTGCTGAAGAGGAGCTCGGACTTGTCGGGGAACTGAATGTTCTGAGCAAATTAATAGAAGCAGGAATGCCGTTGTTCAATTCAGTAGACGCTTGGAAAGGACCGCTGGACGGCCTTCATGACTTTGAACTGGGAAGCGGTTCAATCGAGGTCAAGACAACAATTGCAAGCGAAGGATTTCCAGCGTGCATTGACTCACTGGAACAACTTGACGACTCGTTGCGTTACCCGTTCTTTTTGGCGGGAGTCAAGTTGCATCTAAGCGAGGAAGGAAAAAATCTTGTGCAGCATATCGATCTATTGCGCCAAGGATTTTCCTCAGACCCAGCGGCCCTGCGTGCCTTCGACAACTGCCTAGTGCATGGCGGCTACCTAGACACACACCAGAACCGGTACACACGAGCCTTCGCACTTACTGAATTAGTGATTCATCGTGTGGACGAACACTTTCCACGCCTGACTCCCTTCAACACACCACTGGGTGTGCTGCGAGCAAGGTATGAGATAGACCTTGGACTTGTGCAATCTCAAAAAATTAGCCTAGATCAGGCATTGCAGGAATTAGGGGTTTTTTAAAGTGGAACTTGTTGAGTATCTAAAAGAACTACAAGCTGAGATACGTGAGGCAGAGCTATCATTCGATTCACCCGGGGAAAAATATCCCTATCCAGAATTAGTTTTTGCCGAAAAGGTCATGCAACACATGTCCGACATCGGCATGACCAATGAGCCGCAACTGTGCTATTTCGACGATCAACCCGGCGCCTCTACCCTGCGTTTGAGTGGTTATTCGTTCGGTTCTTCAGACGATGACGAAGCTCCGGATCAGCTTGACCTGTTTGTCAGTCTCTACAAGGGGGTTGATGAAATTGAGCCGCTCCCACAAACGGAAATTGTCAAATCCGCCAACCAATGCATGCGTTTTCTCAAGAACTGCGTCAATGGGACGCTTGAGAAGAGCATGGATGAAACAAATGAGGCTTATCCTCTAGTTGTCAGCGTCAGACAGTTCTTCTCTGGCTTGGTCAAACTAAGGGTCTTCGTCATCACCGATTTGTGGTTGAAGAACAAGGGGGGATTTGCCCCCACTGAATTCCAAGGAAAATCCATCCAGCTCGAAGTGATGGATATAGAGCGGTTGTTCAACCATCTCCAGCAGAACCGCCCTAGGGATGAAGTCTTAGTTGACTTCAATGAGATATCGGGAAGCGCTCTGCCTTGTGTATGGGTCCCCGGTGTTGCAGGTGAGTATGATTATGCCTTGACGGCGATTCCAGGTGAGGCTCTAAGATTTATTTACGACAAATATGGCGCGCGAGTTCTTGAAGCCAACGTGCGCTCCTTTTTAAGTGCAACCGGGAAAATCAATAAAGGCATTCGCGACAGCCTGCGCACAGAACCGGAACGATTCATGGCTTACAACAACGGTGTTGTTTTGGTTGCCGATGAAATAGGAATGAACCGAGCAGCAGATGGTTCACCTGGTATCCTTTGGCTGAAAGGAATGCAGATTGTCAATGGAGGACAAACCACTGCATCTCTCTACTTCACCAAGAAAAAATTTCCAAATACGGATTTGTCCAAGGTGCGAGTACCAGCCAAGCTCATCGTATTACGCTCCTCGGAAAGCGAAGAGTTGTTGATTTCCAACATCTCTAAATATGCAAACAGTCAGAACGCCGTAAAAGCATCTGATCTTTCGGCAAACCATCCCTTCCATACGGAAATTGAAGCACTGGCCGCACGAACCTATTGCCCGGATGGAGTCGGACGCTGGTATTACGAGCGGTCTGGCGGTAGCTATAAGGTCATGCTTGAACGAGAAGGTAAAACACCTGCTCGGATCAAAAAGCTGCAAGCAGCTATTCCACCTGCTCGCAAGATCACCAAGACAGACTTTGCAAAGTTCCTGAACGCGTGGGGACAGAACCCCCACATGGCGAGTCTTGGCGGACAAAAGAATTTTGACGCGTTCATGTTGGATGTAGATAACCGCGCAGAAAAGGGCCTGTCAAAAGTACCTGAGTCAACAGAGTTCAAGCGGATGATCGCACAAGTAATTCTCTTCAAAGCTGCTCAGAAGCTTTTACGCCCCCTGTTTCCTGCATTTCAAGGAAATGTGACGATTTATACCCTGTCACTTTTCTCTGCCAAAGTTGGCTCCAATTTCGATCTGGAAATGATCTGGCAAAATCAGAAAATATCACCTGAATTGGCAAAGCAAATTGTTGTTTGGGCAAAAGAAGTCGATGAGGCCTTACATAGCGGAGCACAAGGCAGGATGATCTCTGAGTGGGCAAAAAAGGAAGAATGCTGGACCTACATTAAAAACTACAAATACTCGCCAATGAGCTCAAGCATTCCAGAAAGCAAATTACCTTAGCGAAGGTTTTTGGCGCCATAGCCGAATCAGCTTCGTGACGCCCGCCGAGCGACATCGAAGGCTGGATCATCAGATTTTAGCTCGACGCCATGAACTGTAAGTGCAAGCCCCGTAAATGAAACCGGATTGCTGGTCAGGTCAGACGCGAAACTGGGAGCCGATAGTAAATGTGCCGCTGACCTCGGAGAGCATTTACGGCACTACTATCGGTCCGAATAGCCCGTACGGGGTGATTTCGCGCGCGCAGAGATCGACCAAAAGCCAATCAGCGGCGATAGCCGCATGGCAACTAGGTCCCCACGGCACCGACTAAATGCCGAGGGTCTATGGGTTTAAAATTGAACAGGGGCAGTTGAACACCCGAGTCAGTTTTCGGCCAGCGGCAACAATCGGCATCGCTCTTCTCCTGTTCTCGTCTCAATTACCGGGATATGCCTGCTCAATCTGCTCATCAAACTCCCCGCCCACCCCGCAGTACTCACGGGGAATACGTTCAATATCCTCGGCGATTTGCTCGATCACCTCGCGCAGTTCCAGCTGCGCGAACCAGCGCGCCGGAATGGTCGCGGCGCCGTATTGCACGCCAAGCAGGTGGCCGGTGATCAGGCCAGTGCTGCCGCTGTTGCCGCCGTGGTTTACGGCTGTGATGATGCCGCTTTCCAATGAGTCCGCAAATAACGCGCACCACAGCCCGATGGCCAGCGCTTCTTCGGCGACCCAGCCACCACCCAATTCAGCAATGCGTTGTGGCGTGGGCCGGTAGCCTTCGTAAAAGAAGAACAGCACGCGCTCGATGAAACTGCGGGGTTGTTCCATGCTGGGCTTTTGCCCGTGTTTGGCCAAGCTTTCGCTGATGGAGTGTTCGAGGCTGTCCTGCCAGTCGACCATGCGCTGGAGAATGTCCGCGAAAAGGCCACCGGCCAGGTAGCCCGTCGGGTGCCCATGGGTCAGGCGGCCGGACTGGGTGGCGTAGTCAAAGGCGTTAGCGAAGAATGCACACGGCGCAGCGCGGACCAAGGCGCCACAGTCCTTGCTGTTGTTCTCGGCGACAGCGCCCATCCGCTGGCTGGCCTTCAGCGCCGTGAGGCAGGTGGTGCCCGGGGCTCGGCGGGACCATAGGGCCTGTTGTTCGATCAGCCAGCCATCTTGGCTGACCACTACCGGTGCGGGGTAATCCTGGGTCAGCAGCCAGCGCAACTGGGCATGGTGAATGATGCTGGGTACATGACAATCCCCACCCGCGCTTCCACGCACGAAGGCCCGCAGCAAGCCTTCGGCGGTGAAGAGCATCATCTGGGTGTCATCGGTGATGGCGCCGGTAAGGCCGAATGCGGGGGCGAAGTCGACGATGCCTTGGCAGCCGTACTTGGCTTCGATCACCGGCCATTCAAGGAACTCCACCGGTGCGCCAAGCGCATCACCTACGGCACCACCGAGCAGGCAACCCTTGATCCGTTCAAGTCTGTCCATGTCTATTCCTTTCACGCGGTGGGTACCGAGGCCTGCAGCATCGTCAGTTTTACCTCCAACTCTTCGACTTGGGCTTTTTCTGCCCGCAGGGCCGAGCGCAGTTCGCGGTTTTCCGTTTCCCAGATGCGTGCCCAGCGGGTGAGATCCCGTTCGCCTAACAGCAATTGCCAGATTTCACGCAACCGCAGGTACTGCAGCAACAGCACCAACAGGATGATCCCCATCACCAGCAACGCACCTGTCGAAACCGTATCCAACGTCGTCATATCCAATTCCTTCCGTGAGATCGAGGCACCTCGAAGACATCCACACGATATGTAGCATTTAACGACAGGTCTAGAATGTAGACTTATACAGGTAAATAAATCACACACATTGAAGTGCATGAAACATCTAGCGGGAGCCAACAGGTTTAGGCAAAAAAATGGCTTTTTTCCGTCGCTTTAGAGGGGGCCAGAGCTAGGCAGGGAAGCCCCTCCGAAGCGGAATCACATCCCAGGCACCCGCTGCACCGGGCAAAGGTTTGAACAACGCATCCAGCAACATGTGTCCTTAAACTTTACACATGGAGGTTGCAATGGAAGGCGCCAACTCGAAAGTCGAGTGAAAATTTGAGGATATGTCGCCTTCAACGACAGGTCTTTATTGTAGAGTGATGTGATTCAAGTAACCGCACACAAGGAGGGGAAGTGAAACGCAAGCAAACCATCGAGCAGGTACGCTGGGACCTGGCACTTCGCTACAGGTTGATCGAGACTGTTGCATGGTGGGAAGGCCGTCTGACCACGGGGCATTTGATTCAGAGCTTTGGCATCAGCCGCCAGCAGGCGTCCAAGGACATCAATACCTACATCACTGAGCATGCGCCGAAAAACCTGGCCTATGACAAGCAGCTCAAAGGCTATGTCCCCAGCAAGCATTTCAAGCCAAAGTTCATCGACGACAGCGCCAGCGCTTACCTGCACCTGCTTTACCAAAACAACGAACGCGCCCCACACATCGACGGGCTCGCCTTGGCCTATGCCCACACCAAGGTACTGGAAGTACCGGACAGGCCGATTCACCCAGAGATTTTGCGCCCACTGCTCAAGGCCTGCCGCGACGGCCTGCGCCTGGAAACCGAGTACGTGTCACTCAATACGCCGAACGTGGAAATTCGCCTCATAGCGCCTCACACACTGGTCTATACCGGCATGCGCTGGCATGTGCGGGCATACTGCGAGAAGAACGGCCAATACCGGGACTTTGTGCTCAGCCGCCTGCGCGGCGAGCCGGACTTGCTCGACGCTTCGGAAAATACCCGTGAGCTAGATGAAGACTGGAGCAACGAAATTCCGATCGTCATCGCGCCCGATGGGCGATTGAACCCTGCGCAGAAAGCGATCATTGAAACCGACTTCGGCATGGTTGACGGCCAACTAGTGGTGCCCAGCCGCAAGGCCTTGGTGAAGTATGTATTGCAGCGTTATCAGATCGACCACAGAAACCTGGACCCTAATCCTGAGGCGCAGCAAATCGTGGTGTCTAACCTCAGGGAATTGAGACCGTGGCTGTATGAGTGATTAGTTGGCAAGTCGGTTGATTACCTGACCGCATGTAATCAACCTATCCTCCCAATAGCGCTACAACGACTTAACGATCTTTGCGTCTGGGTAACATTTCCTTCAATCCGGCGCTCATTTTGTGCCTGATTCGCACCGCGGTTATGTAATTGTCGATCTCCCAGATCAAAAGCTGCTGCGCTATGTCTTGGTGATCCGCGAGGATGGCAAGGTTGCGCGGAGTGTTCCCTTCGTTGTTCTTCGCATCAATATCAACGTTGAACATGAAGTGTTTTTCAGAGAAGTGCTTAGCTGCCTTGAAGTGGCCGTTTGCGGCCAACCAGTGGATAGGTGTGTTCCCTCCCACATCACGGTCGTTGAGACTTCCGCCTTCCCGGTATCGCTTTTCCAGCGTCTTTAGCTTCCCCTGCTTACCGGGCAGATGGACGTACTTTTCATTTTCTATGAATGCCAACGCCTCTCGATTCGAGGATTGACTTGTCCCCCACCGCACCGATCACCTCCAGTCGCTCGATCAGGAAAGTTCGGTTCAACCGATAGGCGATGTCCAGTGGAGTGTGCCCTGCAAAATCCCTATCATTTAACGCTAGCGGCTCGAGCGACGACAGATGGTCCGTGTTATCGAGAAGCACTGAGGCGTGCCAGTCGCCCATACCGTGATCAAGCATGTCTCCAACGCAATAGCCTGTCGGGGCCAGAGTTTTCTCAAGCAGCGTGAGTAGTGCGGGTGTGTAAGACATGGCATCCTTCCCTGATTGGATATATGTCAAAAAAATGGACAGCTTAAGAGAGCCACTCGAACTCGTGACGCAATGCGTCACGAGCCGAGAACGGCCCGGAGAGTGCAAGCCATTACTCCAGACGAACGAACTCTGCTTCGATGGTTTCACCGGTCTTGCGCCAGGCATGAAAGCGCTGGCGTTGCTCTTGGCGTTGAGCGATGTTGTCCTGCATCTCTTGCACTGTGCCAAGCAATTCCTGATACGCAGGGAAGAAGCGCAGGATGAAATGCTCACTGTCGAGAAGCTCAATCATCTCTTTACGTTGTTTGTCGAAGTTCTCCACCATTTGCTGCTGGGACTTGCGGAAGGCTTCTTCGCGCTGAACTTGTTGATAGGTGTCCCAGGCCTCCAGGGCGAAACCTAAGACCGCTAAAGCGCCATTGATATTTTTGGCCAGATTGACCGCGCCCCAAGGCTTGAATTTGAGCATCTTGCCCAAGTCCATTCCCAAGGTTTTGGCGACGGCGACGATGCCGTCACGTGTTGCAAGAACCGAGGTATTGTTGATCAGGTTGCTCTTGACGACGTAGTTGACACCCTGTTTGCCAAGTTTGGTCACCGAGCTGTTGAAGTGCTCGATTTCCGAGGCAAAACTCAAGCGCATACTGCTGATCTCTTGGCTCACACCGTTGAGCTGTCGGTCGAACTCGTTCTGCAGCGTTGTCGCCATAACGAAGCCTTCATTGCCGATTTCACGCTCGAAGAATTCACCGCACGTTTCGAGCGTGAGGCCCTTGGCCTGAAGGATGAGATCCGTGAAGTAGTCGAGGACAAAGCTGCGCAGGCTGATGCGTACGTCACTGATGCGGCTATTGGCAGCTTGTAACTGCTCTTGCAGGGTCTTGCCCATGCGCTCCAGGCGACTGACCTCATCACCGATCTTTTCGTCGTTCTCCACGGCCACCGGTACTTCCTTGTGCAGCACGTCGAGGATAACGCTGTTACGCGCCTGGTCGACGATGGCCACCGCACCACCGCTGGTTCTGATTTTTTCTACGGTAGCGCCTTGCAGGTTGGCGATGTGGGACAGTGTCTTGAACTTGTCCAGATTTGCCAGCCAATATTCGGTGCCCATATCGAAGGGGTTGGCGGCTACCGCCACGATCGACAGCGCAGCCAATTGCGCTTCGGTGGCGTCGATGGAGTCGCGTAGACGGCTTTTGACATTGTCACGCTTGATCTTCAGGTTTTCCTGGTAATCCTGCTCATCCTCAACGTCGGCAACTTCGTCGAAACGGCTGAGGACGAATACCGTACGCGGCAGCAAGTCGAGCGTACGGAACAACCAGTTTAGCTCGTCCGCGTGGCTTTCCTTGATCGGGTTGGTGGAGTTCATCACATACAGGATCAGATGTGCCTCGCTGACGTACTTGCGAGTGATGTCCTTATACTTTTCGATAGTCTGGGTATCGGCGTTGTACTGCTCTTTGAAGCCAAAAAGCCCGGGGGTGTCGATCAACACAAAATCGTCACCCACCTCATACACTTTTACTTCGTTGGAAGACTCCTGCTGGCTGATGTTCATGCTGGATTTATCCAGCCGCTCCATCCAGGCCGCCGCTATGGAAGTCTTGCCTTCGGAAAATCCGCCCACCAAGGCGATTTTCAGTTTATCCCCCGCGACTTGATTACGGGATGTGGCGAGCTTGGCCAGCAGCGTTGGATCAATCGTTACACCCAGGTGTTCTCCCTGGCGAAGAAAAGTCTCCAGCCGATCGAGAATATCCAGCGCGCTGGTCTGCTGAGACTGAAATACATCAAGTGTTGTTTCCATCAACGATTACCTTCTGCCTGAATTTCATTGGAAAGCTGAGTCAGCTGAGAAAGGGAGCTTCCCAGGATCTGATTGATGGCCGCGATTTGCGCCACCGGCTCGTTCAAGTCAGCCTGGACTTCAGCAACTTTTTTCTTCAGTTCTGGCAAAGCACTGGCCAAGCTATTGTGAAATGCCTCTTGCAACTGCTCGGCGATTTTTTCGAGGTTTTCATCGACCGACTTGCGCTGTTGCCCTTGCTTGTACTTGGTGTTGAAAGCGCCGTAGAGGGCCTTCCCAAGACTCACCAACAGCGTGATGCCACCCAGCGCCATGATCGCCCAGCCTGCAGGGTTCCAGAACATCAGTGCACCACCAGCCAAGGTGCCAAGCAGGCTAGTCAGATGGATGCCGTTGTCGATCTTGATATCGACCTTGAAAGGCACACTCAGGCCGCCGATACGCAGCTTGCTGTACGTGGAGAGCAAATCCTTTGCATGCGCTTCGAACCGAGCCACCACAGCGGCAATCTGCTTGGCGAAGCTGTTGACTTCAGCCTGCATGATTGAGGGCAATTCGCGCTCAAGCACCTCTTGCTGCCCAGTGATACTGCGCTCCAAAGCGCTGCGGAAGTCGTCATTGCCAATATCATTCTCGATGCGTGCGTAGACTTCTTTCCTGACCGCCGTCTTGAACTTGCGGATGGCCTCTTCGCCCTTGGCGGTCAAACGCGTTTCCAAGGCCTGCAGTGCAATGCCAAGTTGCGCTTGGGAGCTGTTGGTTTCCAGACGCAGTTCCTCTTCCAGCGGTCGGAACTCGAGGCGGCGTAGCGTTGATAGCTGGTGGATGATCTTGCTGACCTCACGCCTGACCTTATGCAGGTTGGAGCGCTTGATCTTCGCCCGATGATCCTTGACCAGATTGCCACTCAAGTGCTCGCAGAACGACGTCAGACCTGATTTATCAAGCATCTGCCCGGCCGGCAGTTTGCTCAGGAACTTGGCCTGATTGTTGGCCGCTGACGATCTTGGTACCAGGCAATCGGCCACCGCCAGGAACGCAGGCCAGGCACTCAGTGATATCGCGTGCTGATAATGCTCCCCCAATTGCTCGCGCATCTTGATGTCCAGGTCCTGAAGGCTGGCCTGTTCGTCCTCGCTGACAAGTTGCGGCTTTTCCAGGAGCATTGGGTTGGTGACGCGTTTGTTGAACAGTGACCAGACTTCCGTCTGGGCCCCCAGGTGGGCCTTGATCTTTTCCAGTGTCCCTTGACGCGCCTCGTCGCCTTTTTGCGGAGCCGTGGGCTTGCTGGTCACATAGAACACCGCGTGAGCCTTTTTGACCGCGCTGTCGATCTCATCTTTAACCTGCTTCTCATCGCCTTCGATTCCGGGCACATCCAGCAACGCGAAACGTTGACCTTCGGCGCAAAAGTCATAACGGTGAGTCTGGCGAGTGAAGTCCGGGCGACCATCACCGATGATGGAGCCATCGGCATCACGGTTCAGTTCGGCCAGCCCTTCCAATGCAGCGTGCTGGCGAGTTTGTTGCTCCGTTTTTTGCGCCTGAAGTTGTACTTTCTGCTGTTCTACGACTGCCATTGCCGCTCGCCGTTGTGCCGTCAATGGCTCGATGCAAGCCTGACGCTCAACGAGCAGCTTTTCTTCCGGCAGTTTGCGCAGCGCATTGAGCAGACGCTGGAACAGATTGGCGTTGTTTTTCTTGTCGGCGATGGTTCGAGTCAATACGTCCAGCTCCGCCGCCATGGCCGCATCCTGCTGATCGAAATCCCGCGCCACCGCCTCCAGGTTGCTCTGCACAGCTGTCAATTGTTCATCCAGAGCCACGATGCTCTCTTCGAGCTGCTGCAGTGCCTCCTCGCTCAACCCCAGACTCGCTTGCAACTGCTGGAAACGCTGGCGTTGTTCGACCTTGGAGGTTTCATCCAGCAAGATCCGCAGTGTCTCGATCAGTGTCGATTTACCGGCACCGGTCTCACCATAAAAGGCCAGGGTGAACGTGTCCCACTCTGCGTGACTTTGCAGATCGGCCATTGCGTCGTTCAACTCTTGCTGCACGCCCTGGAGAATGCCGCGGGCGCTGTCCTGCTGCTTGGCCAGTTTCTGGTCCTGGGACCTGGTTTCCAACGCCTGCAGGATGACCTCGACCTCTCGGCCAACTTTCAGATAGATTTCCTTGGGGGATTGCGACTCGATAATCATGGGGCGGACTCTTTCATCCAAGTTGAAATAAGTGACCGAGGGGGTCTGCCAGGCAGAGGGCTGCGTGTTACATCAGCCCTTCATCGTCGAGTTCCACCCGTGCATAAAACACAATCGCAACCGCAGGTATCAGGGCCGAGTATCCCGGCTTGAGCGCAGTCTTGAAGTTGGTCAACAATCGACTCACGGGCTTCTTTGCAAGCGTACCCAGCAAGCCGGCGACGGCATTGGCATAACCAGCCAAAGCTATTGTCGTGGTTGAGGCCATTGCCGTGCCTGCGGATGGGTCGGTCATATCAACGTCAACCGTCGAGGGCTTGAAGTACGAGGCTACGGTGAGGCGCTCGGCCAGAGCGTCAATGTGCTTGAAATAGACTTCACGGGACATGACCTTCGCAGCGGTCAGTGGAGCGTTGGCCAACGGATGCCCGTCAGGAAAAGCGTGCTGGAAAAATGTCTTGATCAACAGCTCTTCGGTCTCCAAAACGCTGGCGCAGCGATGAGCTTTTGAACCCAACTCATAATGCTCGGCAAGCATTTGCAGTGCGTCCACATAGGTCAGGCCGCGGCGCCTGGCTGCGTTGACCAGACAATGTCCGCCGACCAGCTGAAACTCTCGTGTGAATGAGAAGGCACGATCCTCTTCAGCATCTTTGATGTCTGTCCAACTGCTGGTCTTCAGATGTTTGATGGCTTCTTCGGTCAACTCGACCGGGGATCGTTCGAGGATTCGATAGACAATGGAATCATTGCGCACGAAGTCATCAACAGCCGTGACCGTTCCAAGTCCTTCTGCGAGCTGCTGCCCCTGGTAACCCCTGAATTTTGTCTGGGCCATGACCGCAGGCAGTTTCTTCCAGTAATCGCCGTGCCCAAATTCCGGCATCGAGATATTGTCGAAGTTTTCCACCTCGTTACGGCCCAGACTCGCCTCTCCAAAATTCATGAAAAGCGTCCAATCGTCCCTGGAATAGGCATTGATCAGGCGTCCATTAATACGCGACTCCATCTGGGCGGCATCGGATGGAGTTACTTCGACGGCGGCAGCCATTAGCAGAACATCATCGATGGCCAGTCCGTAGCCAAGCGGATCAGTGCGGCTCTTGAGCGCACTGACAACCAACCTGCCGCCTAACGAGTGACCAATCAAATTGACGGTCGTGACATGGGGGTGCTTTTTGAACAGATACTCCTGCAACTGTTCCATCAGCACCTTGCCCATCTCTTCGGCTCTTGAGCGAATCCGCGCGAAATGAACAGCGCGATCACCCACAAACACCGCCGCTCCCACGGCGACATGCACGCGCGCGCCAGCAGCGAACAGGCTGCGTGAGCTGCTGCCGACACGGGCAAAGTGACCCGAGGGCCAGAAAGCAAAGATATTCACGCAGTTCTGCAGCGATGCCGGGATGCTGCTTACCAATAACCGGCGATCTTGAAGATCATGCCCCGCCGAATATCCATGAATAAAGATATTCGCCACGGTCCCGCAAGCCTTCGGCAAAGTCCTGAACTTGAAATGTGGGTTCATGGGTCAACGTCCGACACTGGAGCGCAACATCTGGGTGCTTGCCCCTTTCGCCCCTTTTTCAGCGGGACTGATGGCGCCACCGAGGACAATCAAAAACGCAACATCACCGACCATTAACCCCATACTTCACCTGGCAGCAATTCGGAAAAAGGCCATTGCATAGGCACAGTTCATCCGAGTCATCTCATGAAATGCGCAGACCGCGCATGTAAGGCCGATTGCAAGAGTTCGTCAGTTATCAAGTGGCCAATTCAAAATCATACGAACTTGAATCTGGCGTGCGAGGGGGCGCCGCAAGCGCTTCCCTGTGCCTGGATCACGTCAAATCTGCTACTGCGACGGCGCATCGATTATGCCCAGCACGATGCCGAATTGCCATCACCCATCCAGAACCGAAGGTCTAATACCCAAGCCAACGCCCGGGCTTCGTTACACGACGCATTCTGACCACCGATCGCCCCATCCTGTCCTCTCCCAAGCGTCAGGACATCTCGCATGCCAACCAGCCCCACTCCATTCGCTCACGATAGCCTGCGTGCTGCCGACACCTGTGCGCTCTCGCTGAAGTGGAGTTTCCAACTGATGCTGGAGCTTGGCGGCCACCGCACTTTCATGGGTCGCCACAGTTTCAATGATGACGAGTTAGCCCGCGAGTTAGGGCTGGCAGAGTGGGTCGATGACCAGGAATACAACGCGGCGCAGGCACTCAAGGCATTGCGCCAGAATGCGCGTGCATTCAAGGTTGATTATCCGCACCCGTCTTACCCCGACCGATTGGCAAGCAACATTCAATCGCTGGCAGCCTTGCTGCAGTTGAGCGACGCAGAGCTGCGCGTGCTGGGCTTTTGTGTGCTGATGCATAACGATCCGGTGCTCAGCGATGCCACCGACCAGTTGGGTGTACTGGGCTACAACCGGGCGCTCAAGTCGTTGTCAGTATTGTTGGGGCTACCGCTGACGGAGGTCCGAACGTGCCTGAGTCGTGACAGCCAACTGGTACGCACGGGGTTGCTGGACCTGGGCACCAGCCACAGCGCATCCTCGATGACCCTGAGTTCACTGCTGTATGTAAGCAACCAGGACCTGCCCGGCCTGTTGCGCTTCAGCCAAGGCTCGCCGCTTGAGTTGTTTGTCTATGCATTCCGCTTGAGCCCACCGGGAAAGCTGAGTCGTGAGCATTTCGTTCATGTGAAGCAACCGCTGGATATTGCCGAACGCTACCTGGCCAAGGCATTGGAACAGGGCCGGGCCGGGGTGAACATTTTGCTCTACGGGCCACCGGGCACCGGCAAGACTCAGTTAAGCCGCTTACTCACCAAGCGTCTGAACAGTGCGCTGTACGAGGTGGCATGCACCGATCGCCATGGCGACCCGCTTTACGCTCACCAGCGATTATGTTCACTGCGTGCGGCTAACAGCGTGTTGCATGTACAGCGAGCCTTGCTGGTAATGGACGAGATCGAAGATATCTTTCAAACTTCCATCTTCGATGTCGGTAGCCGCTCCCAGAAAGCCTGGATCAATCGCATGCTCGAGGAAAACGCGCTGCCTTGCTTCTGGCTGAGTAACAGCATCGAGGCGATCGACGCTGCACATATACGCCGCTTCGATCTGGTGATCGAAATGCCCAATCCGCCGCTGGCGCAGCGCGAAAAACTATTGCGCGATTGTGGCGCGGGCAAGCTGGGCAATGAGTTGGTCGAGCATCTTTGCGCTCACGGGCAAGTCACTCCTGCAGTGCTCGAGCGTGCTGTGCGAGTAGGCCGTAATGTCTCTGCGCGCGCGGGCAAGACCTTGGACAGCACCATCCGTTGCATCGTCGACAACACACTCAAGGCCCAAGGCTTCGCCAAACTGCCACTCAACGACGCCAACGGTTTGCCAGGGTTTTATTCACCGGACTGGATCAACGCCGATCTGCCACTCACCGGTCTGGTCGAGGGTCTGCGCGCCCATCCCCAGGCTCGGCTTTGTTTCTATGGCCCACCCGGCACCGGAAAAACCGCGTTCGGGCGCTGGCTTGCCCAAGAGCTGAACAAGCCTCTGATTGTCAAACGAGTATCGGACCTGGTCTCACCTTATGTAGGCATGACCGAACAGAACCTGGCCAGCGTCTTTGAGCAGGCCCGGCAGGAAGACGCGGTGTTGCTGTTCGATTAAGTAGACAGTTTTCTGCAGGACCGCCGCAAGGCGCGGCAGAGTTGGGAGGTGACCACCGTTAACGAAATGCTCACGCAGATGGAGAGCCACAACGGGCTATTCATTGCCTCCACCAACTTGATCGGCGACCTGGATGAAGCTTCGCTGCGGCGCTTCGATTTGAAAGTGCATTTTGGCTATCTGACGCAGCCCCAGAAGCTCGCGTTGTTTGCTGCGCACTTGAACGCCTTGGGCCTCGAGGATTCGAAACACGTCGCCGGGCAGCGGCTGCGCGGTGAAGAGCGTCTGACTCCGGGAGATTTTGCGGCAGTGGCGCGACGCGCACGTTTCAAGCCGTTCGCGAGTGCCGACGAGTTGGCAACGGCGTTGTTGGCGGAATGTCGGTTGAAATCTGCGGGGCTGCAAAAGCCTATCGGGTTCATCCATTGAACGTACCGAGAACCCATAGTCCCCCATCGATGAGCGCACCATGAAAAACCAAGAGTTGATCATCACCCATCTGAATGAATCGATCCGGGCGCTGCAACGCATCGTGATCTGCCTGGAGACAGGCCACACGTTCGGTACTCGTAAACCGATGCGATATCGCCATGCGCATTTTCGCAGCCACCTGGAGCAAGTCCAGCATCACATCAACTACGCATGGACCCTGCGCAATATGCCCGATACGCAAGCGATCAGCGCTACCGATGAGGATTTTCAACACGCGTCCACACTTCGGATCTCGAGTAGCGACTAGCTGATAAAAACTCACTACCCAAAAGCTTGTTCTACCAGCCTGGGCAGAACCTCTGCTGCCCTGCCGACGAGGCTGAACTCCCGGTTTTCCACCACCAGCTCTGGCTGCACATTGATGTGAACCACCTGCGCGCCGTGCTTCAGTGCGATACGTGGTAACTCGGCTGCTGGCTGCACCAGCCCCGAAGTGCCCACCGACAGCAGCACATCACATTTTTTTACCGCCGCCAGCGCTTTGCGCCAAACGTCATCGGGCAGCGATTCACCAAACCAGACGACGCCCGGCTGCACCTTGCCATTGCAATGCAGGCAGCGTGGCGGCTCGATGCTGCGCCCCTGCTCCGACTCATCAGGTTGATCGTGTTTGATCGCATAGGCTCGTGCGCAGGCAAAGCAGCGCGGCGAGCCTAGGCTGCCGTGCAAATGCAATACCTCAGGGCATCCGGCGCGTTCGAGCAAGTCGTCAACGTTCTGGGTGACTACCGTAAGCGTAGGGACTCGCGTAGCCAGTTTTGCTATCGCCAGGTGGGCGGCATTCGGTTGTGCCGCCAATGCCTTGGCACGCCGCCATTCATACCATCCCCACACCAGGGCGGGGTCATTGCGAAAAGCTTGCGCGGTCGCCAAGGCAGCAGGATCAAAGCGCTCCCATAGCCCGGACAAGGCATCGCGGAACGTGGGGATACCACTCTCTGCGGATAAACCGGCCCCAGAGAAAACAACGACACGAGATGCATCGCGCAACTGTTGAGCCTGGAACTCCATACTGACCTCCCGCGCTCTGCGCCGACCGGATACCTACTGACACTAAGTCGGTCCCTGGCCCTTGCGCAACAGCTCATTTTCCATCTCCATCGCCTTGTAATGCCGATACACCTCGTACCCTTTCTTGACGATGACAAAGGCGCCGACGGTGGCCAGGATATTTTTCAGCACAGTCCTTACTCCCATTGTTGGATGGTTGGAGCATGCTCATGCCCCGCGACAAATTGCGTCGCCCTCGTACGCTTCTATAGATCCAACATTTTAATAAAGTGATAGCCTATCGCCACAACACAGCAACAATCGCACGCCACTACGCGACTGCTCAAACCTGCTGGAAACACTGTGAGCCGATGCCTGTTACCCGGTGCTCAAGTCGTCACTCGCCTCCCGCTTGCTTAAGGAAAAGCCCATGCCGTCCGCCAAATCGCATTCCACTGTCAGCCGCCAATGGGAGCTGCTCAAGCACCTGCCAAAACGTGAGTCCGGTATCACCGTGACCGAGTTGCTGGCGCGACTTGAGTCCTCCGGTTTCAACATCAGCCGGCGCACCGTCGAACGTGACTTGAATGATCTGTCGCTGGTGTTCCCGTTGCAGTGCAGCGAAGGCATTACCCCACAAGCCTGGTATTGGACACCTGGCGTGAATGTGGAGCTGCAAGGTATTACGCTGACCGAAGCCTTGAGCCTGACCCTGGTCGCCGACACGATCCGCCCGTTGTTACCCGCCAGCATGCTAAGCGTGCTGGAACCGCGCTTTGTGCATGCGCGGCAGAAACTCAAGGGATTAGAGGACGATAACCCGGCTGCCCGTTGGCTGGACAAGGTCGCCAGCGTGCGACCGGATCTGAACTTGCAGGCGCCGGATATCGACCCACTCTTGCTGGAAACATTACAGAAAGCGCTGATCAATGAGCGTCAAGTGCAGTGCCAGTATTACTCGGCGCACGCGGACAAACTGAGTGAGTTGACACTCAATCCACTGGCCATGGTGCAGCGCGGGTTGGTGACCTATCTGATCGCCACCGCGCATCCGTATACCGACGTGCGCCAGTTTGCGGTGCATCGTTTTCGCAGCGTCGATCAGCTCAATAAACCCGCTGACGGATTACAGGCCTTTGATTTGAGTGCGTACCTGGCCAGTGACGCCCTGCAGTTCGGCACCCCGGAAAAGATTCGGTTTCAAGCCTGGGTCAGCGAGCATCAGGCGCGGCTGATTCGTGAGACGCCATTGAGCGCGGATATGACGCTGGAGCCGTTGGACGATGGCTTTCGAGTACGTTCGACCCTCAGTAACACGTGGCAGTTGCACTGGTGGATTTTGTCTCAGGGCGACGCAATGGTGGTGGAGCAGCCGCCCGAGTTGCGCGCTCAGATTGGCGAAACACTCCACCGTGCGGCGGCGGCCTACCCGCCAATGGATGCAGTGGCAGATACAACAGCAACACGGGTTTCGCGACAACACCTGGCAGGCACGACACAAACCGTCGCATCAAGTGTGTAGTGTCACGTCACTGACCACTATTTTCGCCCACCGCAAAACCGCTTCAATTTCGCCACGGCCACTTCCAGGGCCGTGGCTTGTTCCATCTGTACATCCTGGCCTCTACAACGCGGGCAAACCTCAGGACAATCGTCGAACTGCAAAACATCACTGAGCGGGATAACCGTTTGGCTCCAGCCACAATCTTTGCAACGCATGGTGAAAGGATGCACTGGCCTGACCATGAAAACGCCTCAATCTGCGGGAAGTGGCTACAGACTACAGGGAGGTGCGACAAGATGAGTCGCTGGCCCGAATCAGATCAGACCCTCAAATATTCGCTGTCTTAGAGATCGTCAATCATGGAGGAATTTTGCTTGGACTCACCTAGCGCCGATTTGAAAACTGCAACGCTGGCTCACAAATTCGTAGGCGATATCGCCGGTGTTTTCAGCGTGCCCGGGTACCAGCGTGGCTACCGTTGGGACACAACGGATGTGAAGCGCCTGCTGGACGACATCTGGCAGGCCTTGCAAACCGCAGATCCGGACCAGCCCTACAACCTGCAACCTGTTGTGGTCAAACAGCACTCACGAGGTTCTACGGCGCAGACGCATCAATGGGAACTGGTCGACGGGCAGCAGCGCTTGACCACGATCTACCTGATACTGCTCTACATGCATAAGTCGGGATTGAACAGGGCTCCTCTGCCCTATTCATTGCACTACGAAACCCGTCCGGGGAGCGCAGAATTCCTCGCAAGGCTCGGCGATGAGGAGCTGGACGACTACGACAGCAACATCGATTACTTCCATTTGCACAGGGCTTATCGCTGTATTGGCCAGTGGTTCGATAAACACGGTGCTCGCACTCAATTCGCGGCCAACAAATTCTACGAAGCGCTGTTCGAGAAAGTCGCGGTGATCTGGTATCAGGCCCCCGAAGACATGGATGCCACGGCCCTGTTCACTCGATTGAACGTCGGCCGGATACCGCTGACGGATGCGGAGTTGGTCAAAGCGTTGCTGCTGTCCAGGATCAAGGTCGAGCATGCCGATCGAGCCGCCGAGGTCGCCAGCCAATGGGACATCATCGAGCGCGATCTCCATGCCCCCGAGCTGTGGGGTTTCATCTGTGGCAATTCGCCGAAGGTTACCGACCGCTACCCGACCAGGATCAGCCTTTTGCTCGATTCGCTGGTATCCGGCAGCCAGTCACGCAAGTCAACCCGCTACCATACCTTCGAGTCTCTGCGGCCGGATATCGAAACAGACCCACTGGCATTCTGGCTGAAGGTTCTCAACCTGCATGACCTGATGCTTGGCTGGTTCAACAACCGCAACCTGTTTCATAAGGTGGGTTATCTGGTACTCACAGGGATGGACTTCGGAGAACTGGCTCGTTTGTCCGCAAACCAGAGCAAACGTCAATTCGAACAGGACCTGGATCACCGCATCCAAGAGTCACTGAGCCTCAAGGCTTCGGACGTGGAAGCGCTCAGCTATGACGATCGAAAGCACTACGACAAGTTGCTGAACCTGCTGTTGCTGGTGAATGTCGAAACCATGCGCCGGGTGCCACACGCCAACCAACGCTTCCCCTTCCACATGCACACCGATACGGCATGGTCGCTGGAGCACATCCATGCGCAGGATGCCGAGAACCTGACCAAGGCCGAACAATGGCAAACCTGGTTAAGGCTGCATTTGACCGCGCTCAGTGAGCTGGCGCCCGATACCGTCCCGCAACAGTCGCAGCTGCTTGAGGAGCTGAAGACAGCGCTTGAGCAAGTCGGCACGGCGCAGAACTTTGGCAACACCTTTCAAGACCTGGCCAGTCGTGTCGTCGCCGCTTTCAATGCGCCCGACGAGCAGACTGCCTCCGCTCATGGCCTGCACTCCATCGCCAACCTAGCCCTGCTGTCGAGGTCGGACAACAGCCTGCTGAGCAACGCGGTGTTCGAGGCCAAGCGGCAAATGCTTCTGGATGTAGACCGAAAGGGAGGCTACATACCGGTGTGCACGCGCAATGTATTCCTCAAGTACTACACCCCGGCGAACGCGCACCAGAACCATTTCTGGGGCCCTCAGGATCGCAATCATTACCTCGATACAATCCTCGAGATCGCCAAGCCCTATTTCCTGAACGAAGAGAAAATGGCATGAACCACACACTCACGTCGTACATTTCACTCTTCGACAATAACTTGCATGCAACTCATGGAATCCGAAGAATCGAAATCCCGCTGATCCAGCGCGACTATGCACAAGGCCGTCATGGCGCATCGGTGGAGCGAATCCGCAAGGACTTCGTCGACGCCTTGCATGATGCCGTCATGCATGACGACCGTCCCATCAGCCTGGATTTCATCTATGGCGATGTCGTGGACGGCACCCTCTATCCCCTGGATGGCCAGCAACGCCTGACCACGCTGTTCCTGCTGCACTGGTACCTGAGCTGGCAGGCCGGCGAGCCCATCGAAGGGCAAGCATGGCGCAACTTCACCTACGCCACCCGCGCCAGTGCCCGACAGTTCTGCGAGGCATTGGCCAACTATCGACCACCCGCCGGCGAGACCGATCTGAAGGGTTGGATTGTCGATCAGCCCTGGTACTTTCACGGGTGGCAACATGACTCCAGTATCCGTGCCATGCTGGTCATGCTGCAGGCGCTGGAACAGCGTTTTGCCAGCGCCAGCAGCGAAGCATTCGCTGCTGCCTGGGAACGTCTTGCCGCGACCGACCATCTGGCAATCAGCTTCCACCTGCTGCCGGTGGTGAAGAACAAGCTCAATGACGACCTCTATATCAAGATGAACTCTCGCGGCAAGCCGCTGACGCCGTTCGAAAACTTCAAAGCGCATTTCGAGACGTTGCTCAAAAGCGCCTGTCCTGCACAAGCCGACGATTTCGCACACAGGGTTGATACCGTGTGGACGGACGTCATCTGGGCTTACAAGGACGCTGATCAGCTTATTGATGATCAATTCATGCGCTACTTCCGTTTTGTGTTTGACCTTTGCGCCTGGCGCGAGGGTAATCGCGCCGACAGCAAGGCCAGCCTCGATCAGTTGGCACAAAGCCTGTTTGCCAGCGACCAAGCGAAGGCGGTCGAGCACCTGAACTACCTGTTCGCAGCCTTCGATATCTGGGTCGACCTGGACACGAGTGATGCCTTCAACACCTGGCTGCGTGCAGCCGACGCTCGATCCCCATCGGCCCTGCTGCTGTTCAATCCTCTGCGCACCCAGCCCGGCCAGAGCCGCATCGACCTCTTCGGTGGTTGCTGCCGGCATTACGGGGATTCCGAGTGGAGTCAGGCTCATAGCCTTCTGCTCTACGCAGTGCTGCTGCATCGCATGCACAACACCGCTGATTTCCCTGAACAGTTACGTATCGTGCGCAACCTGATCGAAGCGTCCGGTGGCGGTGAGATGCGCGCCCAGAACATGCCCGCCTTATTGGAAGATGTACGCCGTGTCATAGTCGACGGAACCCTGGACGGCGTATCGACCTTCAATCAGAAGCAGATCGCGAACGAAAAGGACAAGATCAACCTACTTGCCGCCCACCCGTCGCTGCGAGAAGTGGTCTACCAACTGGAAGACAACAGCGTGCTGCACGGCGCACTGGCCGTGTTCGACCTCGACCCAGCCCAGGACCCTGCAATTTTTGCCCAACGTGCCTTAGCGTTTCTTACCTTGTTCGAAGATGCTCACTGTTGGCCACAGTTGACCGGCGCACTGCTCTCGCTGGGCGATTATTCGCGCAAGCAGGATCGTTATGGCGGCTACCGATTTTTCGATTTCGGCTCGCCGCGCAGTGAAGCAGTCTGGCGGGATCTGCTTGCGAGCAGAAAGAGTCCCGAGTTGGTACATCCCCTTACCCAACTACTCGATCAGGTCGCGCAAAGCGGTAACGATCTCGCCGTACTCAAAGAGATTCAGCAGGCGTTCCTCACCGCGTGCGAACGCGACCACGTGCTGGACTGGCGTTATTACCTGGTCAAGTACCCGCGCATGCGTGAAGGTAACTCGGGCCGCTATGCCATCAGCCAACGTGGCTACAGCATCTGCATGCTGGACAAGACAGTCATGCGCAGTTACTACCGCGACCCCTATCTCTCGGCGGTGGCGACCACGAGCGGCTTGAAGGTTCCAGACAACAACCTCTGGTTTTATGGATACGAAACCCTGCGTCGCGGGCTGGAACGAACGGGTGGTACTGTCACCATCGAAAGTGTCGACGAAGGCTGGAGACTCGAAAACTTACCTGACGACCCTGAACTCGTACGGAATATGGAGGACTTACGTGCAAGCTTCGACATCGGCAGTGACCAGATATATCGAGTGCCACAGGAAAACGGCATAGATGCCACTGACCGGATCATGCTGGGTGCCAAGTTGCTCCATGCACTGGATGAGGTCGGTCTCTAGCGGCAGGATCGGCTCAGGGGTTCGCCGGTTTCTGATTAGTAAGATTGTTGGATGGTTATCCAGATGTCCGCTTGCCAAAAGCAGACAGACCAAGCGGACTTTCCGCACCAGAGATTCATTGGTCAAGTCGGTGCTATAACGCAGCAATGTTGCCAGGGGGCTCCAGACCTATTACTAATGAGGATAGATTGATGACTTGGCCCACGAAGCAACGTACCCTCCGCTGTAGAGCAGCCCTGACTCAATCAGGGGTTGAAATGTAGGTAACGTCATTGCAGAGCTCGCCGTTGCAGCCCTCAGCCAATGGCATTCCAAACAGTATTCCAGTATAAAAACTAATGCTATATTTTCCTTTTAAATCAATAATATAAAACACCAATTCAGATTACCCCGGCCCACCAATTAAGCGTTACAAATCAGGCACTTAGCGTTTATCGCAAGTGCCTTTTTTGTGCCTGAATGGGTGGTTTTGGCTCCGGAATGACAGCTTAATGACAGCATTCCCGGCTATCGCCGGCATCAAGTTCAGGAGAAGGAAGCCATGTTCAATTTGCTGGTGAGCGCCGGTGGTTGGGGGGATAGGCGCGGAACCATGCCCCTTGGTCGAATGCTTAATATGACCGTAGATTCCGCAGTTGATTTCTACAGGCCAAAAGGAGCACTCGACCTGGCTCGGCTCATTCTGTTGCCCGCCCTGATCAGATAACGGTACGAGCGTTCCTTGTCGAGGTGGGTGTTAGCTCGACGATGGCCCCCTCTCAGAGTTGAGAACATCCAGGTTTCTGGTCTGTGGTGACCGGAATCCTCAAAAGGGACGGGGGCAGAAAACGGCCAAAAGCGGTCCTCCGCATTATTTAGGGAAATTGGCAGCGCATCTACCAAATTGGGCGTATGACGGAGCGAACGCCCCACACCAATGGCAGCTACCGCGCTCCATCAAGCGGGGGCTGGAGAAGGAGTGAAAGTGCGGTATGAGGTGGTGTGTGAATCTGCTGCGACCGAGGCTTGCGTCATTATCTGAAACCTGGAGCCCTACAGGCGCACGTCACCGTGCGCCGACAGCATTAATCAATGGTGCTTAGTAACCAACGCCTCGTATGCCACCCGAAGCCCGAATGGATTCGCCTGTTACCCAATGCGAGTCCTCGGACGCCAGGAAGACGGCCAGCGGTGCAATGTCTTCTGGTTCGCCGAATCGGCCTAGCGGCGTGCCCGCTATAAGTTTTTCGCCAAACTCACCGGCGAAGTTGCCATCAGTCGCTGGGGTGTTGGTGTGGCCGGGCAAGATCGAGTTGACCCTGATACCGCGCGGCCCAAGCTCTCTGGCCAAGGCGAACGTCAACGTATCGACCGCGCCCTTGGTGGCAGAGGTGTTGTCGCGCCCTAAAAATCTGTGATTGTCGTCCCTGAAATCGTCTCGGCGAATCCGACGCCAAACACCCGCGCAGGCGTTTCAAAGCCTGGTCGTCGCTCACCGCCCAGCACCCGGCGTGCAGCCTCCACAGCGGCCAACGGTGTGTAGGTGTAGCCGTTGACGGTCTCGATCACTGAGCGCGCACTTGTGCCGTCAGCGCCAATGACTTCAGCCACGGCTCGGGCGCGGTGGGCGTCACGCTGCTCCGCGCTTGGGCCATCGGGAAGTTGTGAGAGATCGCCTTGAGGAAAGGCATCGCCGGTGATGTGCACGAACATGGAAATGTTGGGAATGCCGGTGGAGTGCCAGCCGGTGACCAGGTCACCGAAAGACAGTGGCGCGCACAGTGCCGGGCCGTCGCCAAAATCGAAGTGCTGCGGCTTCGTATCCGGGGTGGCGACCAGCAGTCCGTCCACTCGTGCCAAAAGGCCCGCGCCAATGATCTCGCTGACACTCAACGCTGATCCCCGTGACATGGAGCCTGCGACCTGTAGCGCCACCTTCAGGGCCTGCGGATCCTGCACACGGCGAGCGACATGCATCGCCAGGCAGTCTGTCGGCACCACGTCCCAGCCGACTCCGGGCAGCAGCATGACACCCGCCTCGGTAGCCTGAGCGCCAAGCCGTTCTGCCAACCGATAGACATTGATCTCGGCCGTTATGTCCAGATAGTCGACCCCGGCCTTGATACAGGCCTGCATCAAGGCGTCCGCCGTCTGAGCAAAAGGCCCTGCGAAATTCAGCAGCGCGCCGATGCCATGCAGGGATTCGGCTGCTTGGGCATCAGGGGTGAATACTCGATAAGGCACGCCCAGTTGCGCAGCGAGTGACTCCAGCCTTTCTCCATTGCGGCCAGAGATCACAATGTCCAGCCCCAGCGCTTTGGCATGCTCGGCAGCCATGCGACCGGTATAGCCGGTCGCCCCGTAGATCATTAATTGATTCATTGGGCGTGCTGCCAGTTTTTGTAGACGAATTCGAGGCTGTAACCGTCCGGGTCGAGGACATTGGCGGCGTAATAATTCGGGTCGTAATACAGACGTGCGCCAGGTGCTCCGTTGTCTACAGCGCCATTCTCCATAGCCGCCGCGTAAGCTGCGTTGACCTCGGCCTTGCTGTTCGCCACGAAGCCAACATGAACCGCCCGCCCCTCCACAACACCCTCGCGCAACCAGAAAAACACCCGCCCATTGGCACCGAAGCCCTTGAGGTCCGGGTGGCCTGGCGGACCGTCCTTGCCGTCGTAATCAAGCCTGCCGGTAATGCCAAGCGGGGTCAGTGTCGCCGTGTAGAAACGGATGGAACGATCAACGTCGCTTACCGAGATAAAAATATGATCAAGCATTGCGATTGCCTCGCTTTTCAGATGCTGATTTAGATGCTGATTTAGATGAAATACCCGCCCGCGACTTCGATAGTCTGGGCATTGATCCAGCTTCCTTCTTCGGACAGCAGCATGGCGATAACGCGAGCTACGTCCTCCGGCTCGCCCACCCGGCCAAGGGCTGTTTGCGATGCGAGTAAAGCTTCGAATTCGTCATTCAAGCCGCCACCGAGTTCGGTGCGGATCGCCCCCGGCGAGACGGAGTTGGCACGGATGCGCCGAGGGCCGAACTCCTTGGCCATGTAACGAGTCAACACGTCGAGTCCGCCCTTGAAAGCCGCATAAGGCGCGACGCCTGCCGTGGCCACTCGGGTCGTGGCGCTGGTCAGGTTGACGATGCTGGCGCCCTCTTCCATCAGCGGCAGCAAGGCTTGAGTCAGGAAAAACGGGCCTTTGAGGTGAACGTTCAACAAGCCGTCAAACTGCGCCTCGGTGACCGATTCCAGGGGATGGAACAAGCCATGGCCCGCGTTGTTCACCAGACCGCCGAGCGTTGCCACACCCCAGGTTGTCTGTAAGGTGAGCACCACCGTTTCTCGGAAGTGCTCGAAGCTGCTCACATCAGCAACGTCCAGTTCAAGCGCCACGGCCTTGCCGCCCGATGTCTGGATACGCTGGACAACAGCGGTTGCCGAATCAGCATGGCTTTTGTAGGTGAGGATGACCCCCATGCCGCGTCGAGCACAATGTTCGGCCGTGCTGGCGCCGATGCCCCGGCTGCCACCGGTGATGACGATAACGCTCATGCGCTGCTCCAATGTCACTGAGATGAGTCACCACAGTAACCATCGCCTTCGCAACGAGCGCAGCCGTTCCTACTCGAATCCTGCCTGTTTCTGCTTTTTGCTTGCCTGGGCGTATCAGCCTGGGTTCAGATGTTCCCCCATGACAAACCAACTGAATGAACTTCGCTCGCTGGCTTCCCGTGCCGAAAACCGCCGCACGGAGACGGGCATCCCACGTGTAGCCATGGTCCAGGGCGAAATCCCTGAACACCTGCTGGCCGCCGTTTACGACCCGATGATCAACCTGATCCTGCAAGGCAGTAAATCAATGACCATCGGCGACCGTACGCTTTGCTATGACCCGGCGACTTATTTCGTCATGTCCATCGAGTTGCCTGCGGTCGGTCAAGTACACCCTGCCTCTTCCGGCGAGCCTTACCTGGCGGTCAGCCTGACACTCGACCCGACGGTCCTGGCGACTCTACTGTCCGACCTGCCAAAGCCCATCGGGCAATACGACAAGGATGCAGGCTTTTCGGTAGCCGCCGTGACGCCCGACTTGATGGATGCCTGGGTGCGCATGCTTCGATTGATGACCCGGCCTGAAGAAATTGCGGCCCTGGCGCCTGTATACGAACGGGAGATTTTGTACCGTGTTTTACAAGGCCCACACGGCTGGATGCTGCGGGACATCGCGGCACCCGATAGCGCCATGGCTCGGGTCAGCCTGGCCATTCAGTACATTCGCCGGGAGTTTGCAGAGTCCATCCGGGTGGAGACACTGGCACAACGCGCTGCGATGAGCGTGTCAGCCTTTCACCGTCACTTCAAAGCCGTCACCGCGCTTAGCCCGTTGCAATATCAAAAAAGGGTTCGACTACTTCAGGCTCGTACGTTGCTGGTGGCCAACGCCAAAAGTGTTACTAACGCGGCCTTTGAGGTCGGCTATGAAAGCGCTACCCAGTTCAGCCGCGATTACGCACGGGTATTTGGCTTACCGCCGGCACGAGATGCCGCGAGGATACTTGGGGAAACCCGAGGCGAGAGAAGATAGGAAAAAAATGACTATTAACCCCGTCACGTATTGAGTCGGCTTGGCAGTCGGTCTTTGTCAGGACCAAGCTATAGGGCCAAGAGATCATAGTTTTGATGGAGCGATAGCTGCTCCTTGACGAGAGACAGCAATCGGCCAAAAGCGGCCAATCCAACTGGTACTCAGAACTCCCATGGATAGCCAACGGTTTCCACGGCGTCCGCGCTGGGGCAGCCGGCCTTTTCGCCCAAGCCGCGTATTACGGGACGTCCATCAGCGCAACGATGTCCTCTTTAGGTATAGCCAGTCCATTGCCCGTGAAGGTATGAGTAAGGTGGCACTCACCGTCATCTGATAGTAAATAGGCCCAGAGCGTTGCGCAGTAGTCATCGATGTTCGAGATTTTTCCTTTGAACTTGACTACGACGGGTTTCAGCCGTTCTTCGATGATTCCCCTCAGGTCGACCAACCCTCCGTTCCCACAAAAGCTGGGAGACCACAGATCCTGGATAGCCTCTGGAACCCGATAGCGAACTCCGCTTGGGCTAGAGCTGGCAGCAGTGAAAGTGTTCCATGCGTAGGGGCCACACACCTCGGCTATGGAGCCTTCGTACTCGCTGCGAAGCTTCACGATTTCCCTAGCCGCCTGCTTTGCAACCAGTTGCTTCTCAGGAGGGAGCCATTCGGTGATTTTGTCTAGAAAGCGCCCCACACCTTGCGACGAGCCAAGCAGTCCTTCATCAAACCATGAAGGGCAGCCACCGTAGCTTGTCGAATGGTAGTAACAAGCGTGGGTAATGTCGGCACGAGGGGAAGCTTTCAGCAGGTGGCATACCACAAAGTGGAACCCCGGCGAATCAATTTGAGAATACACCTCTGCGATTTGTAGCACTTCCGAAGCTCGAAGAACTCTGTCGATTTTCTCAGTGGAAACCGCGTAGATTTCAGAGAGAGATCTAATAGCGTCTTCTCTGTGGTCACAGCTCGGGATAAAACTCATCGTAGGCGCCCAGCCTCATCAACGCAATGAAGCCCAGAGCATATCAGGCTGAGCGCGCATAACCAGCTCAGCTTCCAGGCCGTCAGTGACTGAATCGCCTCTGGGTTTGTAGACACCTTCGAGTCACAGCTTCTGGCCGAATGCAGCCCCTTGCGAGCGTCAGCAATAGGTCCAGGCTGTGTGAAAACGTTTTAGAGCTGGTTTGACAGTCAGAACCGCAACGAAAATCGCGTTCCTACACAAATTTCAGGTCTGCTGACCAACCAAACACTGGCAGATTTTACGTAGCAACGCAGACTTCACAACGGTGCATGCGTTTTCACACAGCCTGGGCCGATAGCTGCCCTTCACGAACTGCAGCAATCGGCCAAAAGCGGTCTGACTGCGGAACATAGATTACCCATAAAAATCCACTCGGCATGAGTTGAAAAGCGATGTAGCGGCGTCTTGAACAGGTGGGCCGCTACACCAGGGTTAGCCTGTATCAGACGGTCAAAACCAGCTCAGGGATAGCCTCGAACAAATCTGCCACCAGGCCGTAATCGGCTACTTGGAAGATCGGCGCTTCTTCGTCCTTGTTGATCGCCACGATCACCTTGGAGTCTTTCATACCGGCCAGATGCTGGATCGCGCCGGAGATACCGACCGCGATGTACAGCTGTGGCGCAACGATTTTGCCGGTCTGACCGACCTGCATGTCGTTGGGTACGAAACCTGCGTCGACCGCGGCGCGGGAAGCGCCGACCGCCGCGCCCAGCTTGTCGGCCAGGGCGTACAGGTG
>NZ_CABVHQ010000005.1 GCF_902497895.1 Pseudomonas fluorescens | reverse complement strand
CTTCGACCACAGCCGGCACACCCTCTGGGTCCGCAATGTCGACGCAGCGCTCGACGTCCTGACCTTCCACGGCGAAGAAGGCCTGAGCCAACCGTTCCACTACCGCGTGGAATTCACCTGCCCCGAGCACGACCTGGCCGCCCACCAGTTGCTCGGCAAGGACGCCCGTTTCAGCCTGCACGCCGTACCGCAAAAGCTGCCGTTCCTCGGCCTGAGTGTGCCCGAGGTCAAGCCGCTGCGCACGCTGCACGGGGTGATCAGTAGCTTCAAGCGCTTGTCCGGCTCCAACGACGAAGCCCGCTACGAAATCACCCTCGAACCGCGCCTGGCCCTGCTCGGTCGCGGCCGGCAATTTCGCCTGTACCAGCACCAGTCGGTGCCGGAGATCGTCGACCAGATCCTGCGCCGCCGCCACGACTTCCGGGGCCAGGATTTCTTCTTCGACCTGCACCGCAAATACCCCAAACGCGCACAGGTCATGCAATACGGCGAAAGCGACCTGGCCTTCATCGCCCGGCTGCTGGCCGAGGTCGGCATCTGGTACCGCTTCACCAGCGACGAACGCCTGAACATCGACGTGGTCGAGTTCCACGACGACCAGCGCGCCTACCAGTTCGACGTCGAACTGGCGTACCGTCCGCCCGCCGGACTGAGCAGCGGCCAGGATGGCGTGTGGCACCTGCAGACCCACCACCAGGTGGTGGAGCAGCACGTCAACATCCGCGCCTACCAGCCCCTTGACGCCAGCGCCTGGCTCGACGGTGACATCGACCACAGCCGCGGCGCCAAGACCACCTACGGCGAGGCCTACCACTACGCCGAACCCTACAGCGTGCTCGGCGATCCCCTGGCCTTGGACGAAGACCTGCAAAGCGAAAGCGGCTACTTCTACGCACGCCTGCGCCACGAGCGCTACCTCAACGGCCAGACCCAGCTCAGCGGGGTCAGCAGCAGCGCCAGCCTGGCTCCCGGCCAGGTGCTGAAAATCGCCGGCGGTGCACCGCAGGCCTTCGCCCCCGGCGCGGTGATCACCCGGCTAACGACCCACGCCGCGCGCGATGCCAGCTTCGAAGCCCGTTTCGAGGCCATTCCCTACTCGGAAAACGTGTGCTTCCGCCCGCCGTTGCTGGCCAAGCCGCAAATCGCCGGGACCCTGCCGGCCCGCGTCAGCAGCCCGCAGAAACATGATCCTTACGCCGAGATCGACCTGCAAGGGCGCTACCGGGTGCACTTCCTGTTCGACCGCGATCAGTGGCCCGCCGGCCGGGAAAGCGCCTGGCTGCGCCTGGCCCGACCCTACGCCGGCGACACCCACGGCCTGCACCTGCCACTGATCGCCGGCACCGAAGTCGCGGTGGCCTTCGAACAAGGCGACCCGGACCGCCCCTACATCGCCCACGCCCTGCACGACAGCCAGCACCCCGATCACGTGACCCTGGGCAAACGTGACTACACCCGCAACGTACTGCGCACCCCGGCCAACAACAAACTGCGCCTGGAGGACAACCGCGGCCAGGAACACATCAAGCTCAGTACTGAGTATGGCGGCAAGAGCCAGCTGAACCTGGGGCATGTGGTGGATGCCAAGAAGCAGAAACGTGGCGAAGGGTTTGAACTGCGGACTGATGAGTGGGGGGCCATAAGGGGCGGAAAGGGCCTGTTCATCAGTGCCGATGAACAGCCCAAAGCCCAAGGCCAGGTGCTCGACATGAGCGCGGCCATGGGCCGCCTGCAACAGGCCGGCGACCAACTGCAAAACCTCTCCGCCGATGCCCAGGCGAGCCAGGCCGATCCGGCGGATGTGCAGGCGCAACTGAACCTGCTCAAGCAAGACCTGGAGCAGCTCAAGTCGTCCGTCCTGCTGCTCAGTGCGCCCCAGGGCATTGCGCTGAGCAGCGGCAACCATCTGCAACTGGCGGCGCAAAACAACCTGATGCTCAACGCCGGCGGCGAAGCTGACCTCAGCGTGGTCAAGCGTCTGTTCATCGGCGTGGGGCAGGGGGTCAGCCTGTTCGTGCGCAAGCTTGGGATCAAGCTGATCGCTAATCAGGGACCGGTGAGGGTGCAGGCGCAGAACGACACGCTGGAGCTGATGGCCCGGCATGGGCTGCAGATCACCAGCACCGAAGACGAAATCCACATCACCGCCAAGAAGAAAATCACCCTCAACGCCGGCGGCAGTTACATCACTCTGGATCCTTACAGCATCGAATCCGGGACGGAGGGTGACTACACCGTCAAGGCGGCGCATTTCGAGTACAGCGGAGCAGCCAGGCAGGCGCTGGAAATGCCGCCGTTGCCTCAATTGACCGAGCATGAAACCGAGTCTCTAAGGCGTACGGATATCTCTGGCTGACCCCCTTTGCAAGGAGCGAAACACTACATGAGTAACTTGTTCACTTGGCTTTTTGGACGGCGCTCCAGTGACCGGAACTCTCGGTTTGATGTGCGCGATGCCCCGATCTTGCCGACGCCCGACACCCGGCCCGTCCAGTTGTCTCCGGAATCCAGTACCGACGCATTGCAACCGCTGAAAAACTGGAGCCATCCGTTCAAGGACCCGCGCAACCCGCTGCAGCAGTTGACCCACTTGGCCAAGGCGACGGCGGGCTATTATCCGCTGGGGATCAATGGCCTCTGGCACGGCGGCGTGCATTTCGACAGCGGCACCGCCGACGGCCTGGATCAATCCAGCGTGCAGTGCCTGGCCGATGGAGAGGTGGTGGCTTACCGCATCGACCAGCACTCGCCGACCACGGCCTACTGGGTCCACAAGCTGTCCGTAAAGAAACCCTTCTCGCGCAATTTCGTGTTGGTCCGCCATCGCCTGCAAGCGCCGAAGCTCGAGGGCAGCCCGGACACACCGCCGAGCCTGACCTTCTACAGCCTGTACCTGCACCTGCAGGACTGGGCGGTTTACCAGGCGGGTGCCGCACTGGTTCGCCCGGCGTTCTGGCCCGAGGGAGTGGTCCGTCGGGTCAAGGCGACGGTGAACGACGTACGCCCCGGCGACCCGGAGCAACGCGGCCTGAACGTGCGCAACCAGGCGCGGCGGCAGGGCAAGGTGCTCGACCTCCTGCCACGGGGGGCGGAGGTGACGGTCAGCGGCGACGGTGATTACCGCAAGCTAGAGAACACCCTCGGACCGGCCAAGCTGACCAACGCCGAGGGCTCGCTACGCGGCTATGTTTCCATCAGCGATCTGAGGCAGATTGCCGGTGACCAATATCACGTCGCGACACGCTGGGGCTCGCTCGATGTCTACGCCGAACCGAGCCTTCACAGCGCCGTTCTCGAGAAACTCCCGGATGGCACGCAAGTCACGGTCAGCGGTGAAGGCGACTACCGCAAGCTGGAACGCATCGACCAGTACGTGCATTTCAAATCGCTGCAAGGCGCCCTGGAACCGCTGGCGCAGGATCGGGTGGTGGTGCTCGACCGGCCCATCCCGATCAAGGCCGGAGAGTTGATCGGCCACCTTGGCCGGTATCAGGACGGCGGCGCGGACCAGCCAGAAGAGAAGCTGCATCTGGAAGTGTTCAGTGGCGATGACGTCGATTCATTCATCGAAGCCAGTCGAGCCTGGGCCCAGCGCCTGCCGGAGAAAGACAGAACCTGGTTGAAGCTCGCCCAAGGCACCGCTGTGGTGACTCATCAAGAAAATGCCACTGCCGCACAACTGAAAATGTTGAGTGCAGCCAGCCCACTCAGTGCTGCCGACTTGTTAGTCCCCAAAAGCTGGCTTGATGGTCTGCCGGCCAACAGAAAAATCCAGGTGGCCGCGAGCGATAGCCGCAAAGCCAGCAACTGGTATCGCCTGGGTGGGCTGCTGAACGACGCGGACCACAACCTGCTCGACGGCTGGGTGCGCGAAGAGGTGGGCGTCACTCCTTGGGTCAGTCCGTGGTCATGGGAAGGCTATGACCTCATTATCGACTACAGCAGGCCCAAACACGCCATGGCCTCGTTCCTTAGTGCCGTCGACCGTTTCAGTGAAGCGCAACGCGAGCTCTACCGTCCCTTGGCCGACAAAGACGACCAGGGACCGATGAAAAGCCGGTTGTACGACATTATCGACCGCAACCGCGACGGCAAGATGACCGCCGAAGAACTGCAGGCGGCCCTCCGCCTACCGGCCCACGCGCAAGCGATCTCGCAATTGATCATCCGTAAAGAAAGCGAGTGGTTTCACCAGCCGCAGAAGTGGGACGCGCTGGATGAATTACTCGGCCATAGCGGCTCGACTCCGCACTTGAATTGGTTGGCGGAGAAGCAGCGGATCGAGCAACTGAGTTGGTGGAGTGAGGTCGCGGAGAAAGTGGGATTGCCGTCGTGGGGAAAGGCGTATCACTTTCATCCAATTGGCTTGGTAGTGAGGTTTAATGTTGAATGCCCTAAAGAGTGTATTGTTGAAACCTACAAGCTGGAGAGCACCACTGGTTCCCTTGTTGTCTCTAAAGAGTCATTTGAATTGATTCTGGAAAAGGAAGGATATAGTAAATATCCCTATGTGCCAGCTGGGGCGAGCGGAGTTACTGTTGGATATGGGTATGACTTGGGGCAGCAAACGATAGCTCAAGTTCGTCATGATCTTGCCCAAATCTATAGTCAGCCAGATATTGAAGCTCTGATAGTTGCCGTTGGAAAACAAGGTGACCAAGCGAGAAATGTCTTGAGCTCTGTCAGTCATATATCAATAAGCAAAGAAGATTCCATCACCCTTGCTATAATAATGAAAAAACGTTATGCGCAGTTGGTAATCAATACTTACCCCGGAGTAATGGGCTTGCATCCACATTGCCAAGGTGCACTGCTATCACTTGTGGTTAACAGGGGCAATTCTTTTACGCAGCCAAATACCGATTCCCGTTTGGAGATGAAACAAATAAATGATGACTTATTGGATTTTAGTCCAGAAAACATTCCATCTAGGCTTCGCTCGATGAAAAGACTTTGGGTAGGAAAAGCGGGGCTCGGGGGGTTGGTAACTCGCCGAGAAGATGAGGCTAGACTTTTTGAAAAGGGTTTAAAATGCGACTGCTGGGATTAATGGCATATTTCTCTAGCTTTTTTTGGGTTCCACTCGTTGTTGCTAACAGTGATTGCAATCCAAATAGTCCTGTCACTAGGGATATTTTAGAGTGCGCGACCTCTTCATATAAGCGAGTTGACAAGAAGCTTAATGAACAATACGGAATACTGGTATCAGACCCTAAATTTCCTAATAAAAACTTACTTTTGGAAGGGGAGCGGGCGTGGATTAAATACAGAGACGCTCACTGCAATAATGTTTACGATTCTGTATACCCAGGTGATGAGTCTGGAATTGAGAAAATAGGGTGTCTTATTACCTTGACCTCATCAAGATTGGTGGAGTTGGTTTATTTGGAGACAGGAGCAAATGGTGATGGTTTCTACAATGCACTTTCAATCATGAGTAGTGTTTCATCAAAAACAAGGGAGGAAATCCTGTCGTACATTGAAAGCGTGGACCAGTATCCTGAAGAGGCTGAATATTATGAAAAAAATTGTGAGCTGACAGGCCTTGTTCATGCGGAAGAAGGAAAGCTCTGTCGAGCTCGAATGAAATTTCAGGGTATGTAGGTAGAAAAATTGGAGCATTAGAAATAAGTAAGAGGAAAAATATAGTGATGGCGAGACCTTTATTTATATTGGAGCCTACGGGAGAGCAGCTACGAAAATGCTCCATCCCAATCGCAAACGGGAAAATGAGCAGCCTCCATTGTTCCAATCCTTTCGAACTACATTGAGTGAGCACGGGGCTGGGGATTGATAACTCGCCGAGAAGGTGTGGGAAAGCTGTGTGGTCAAACACGGAGTTGAGTTTTTTGAATAGGGATAAAGCATGAAAGGCATCATCCATATTGGTGACATAACAACCAGCGGCCGCACCGTTTTCTCAGGTTCGGTTGTGGTGAAGTTTGCAAGTATCCGTGTGGTTCGTGAGGGAGATCCGGTGCTGTGCCCGATTCCTGGCCATGGCCGTACGGTGATCGCAGAAGGGCATCCAGTGTGTAAAGGCATCGGTATTCCGGTTGCATTTGACGGTCATTTTTGTGCCTGTGATTGTGCATTAATTTCCTCATTGTCTGAAGCGAGGGCGAGTTAGTCATGCCAGTCAGACTGGATAAAGTACCTGCTCTCGCGCTGCGTCCTGGCCGACCTCGCATCTGGCTTTGGCTCGTCTTGCTGTTGCTGTGTTTATTGCTGGGTGTGGGAGGGACGTTATTGTTCGGCGCTCAACCATTGCGCCAGAGGCCTGTTGATTTCTGGAGCTTGGCCTTAGGCCTGCCGATCCTCGGTTGGTGTGTGCTGGGTTTCGTGCGAGTGCTATTTCACATCGGCGAACAGTCTGCCGCCGATGGCTGGGATGAAGCCCGCGAAGAAGACATGATCCGCAAGATTCGTCATGGGCGACGCTCGCAGCAGGTGTTGGGTGTGAGCTTGCATACCGCCTTGCATGATTTAGCGGACGAGCCAACCGCACAACTCGAAGCTTTGCTGAGCGGGACCGAGGCGCTGAAGACGCAACCGTCCAGGATGGACGGTGCAACTGTGAGTCACAGCCGCTTAATTGATGACTCAGGTGAAGACCTGGAAGCGGTGCTGTTGAGTGTATTGGAGCAGAGGCTCGCTGACCTGGCGCCGATCCTGGCGCAAGTGTCTGACGATAAACCTTTGGCCCTGCTACTGGAGGTCGACTGCAGGTTACCAGAAGACCAGTGGCGCCCGGCGTGGCGAAAGATATGGCGAGAGTCCGGCATCCGCCAATCGACGGTACCTGTCGAGGGCAGTGGACTGGCCGCGGTGGATCAGTGGCTCGACCAGCGCATCGGGGATCAGGCCTTGCTGCTGGTGCTGGCAGTGCAGCTTGCACCGGAAAAGCTCGAGGGCACGGCAGAAGTCGCCGTCGGCTTGTTGTTCGGCAATCGTCTGACGCAAACCACCTTGGCGCCGATCGCCTACCTCCACCGTCCTGAGCAAGAGCGCAAGCCCACCGACGCTGATCTGCTCTACGCCACGCGTCAAGCTCTCGACTGGGTGCCGCTTGAAGCGAAGTCAATCGAGCAGGCCTGGCGGGTGGGTATCGATCCACAACGTCATGCCGCCATTGCGACCGTGTTGATTGACGTCCCCATGCCGGTCAAGCAGCCGCGGGGTTTGTGCAACCTCGATGCGTTGCTTGGGCATCCGGGGAAAGCATCACCTTGGCTCGCCATCGGCGCTGCGGTGCAGACGATTGAGCGCGGCGCCGGGCCACAATTCATTTTCAGCGGTGGTGGCCCTGCCACGGCCGGACTCTGGGGCACGGTGTTGATGCCTGTGTCACCACTTTCGAAATAGGAATCTCGAATGCAGTTTCGACGCTCTGTAGGGATGGGTGTGTTGGTTGGCCTGCTGTTGCTGACCGGTGTGATCCTGGGTGTGTTGGTTTGGGACTCCCCTGAATCGCTGGGTCTTGCGGCCGGCAGTGACCGGCAAATGATTTGGAATTGCCCGGTGCGCCCAAGCATGGCCCTCGCAGGCCTCACCCCAAACCTTACTACCCCCTGGGATCTCCCGGCAGAAACCGCCCTGTCACTTTGAAAAACGCCGCTGACGTGCGATCACCGGGGGCGCCGTCGACTTTGACGAAGATCCCCGGGAAAGTATTCAACCAGTTCTGCAAGGCGATGGCTTTTGCCAGTTCGGCGGGATCGGTGGGTTTCTTGTTGGAGTGATTCACGATGATTGGCCGGGCACCTTCAACAGGGGTCGGCTGATCTTCGAAGTCGAGGAATCCGTTCTCCGCCATGCGCCGCAACAATACGGCCGCACCACATTGGGCCGAGACTGCGGTTTCCGACCAGGTGCCGTCGGCAATGTACTTGCCGCTTTTGTAGTGATTGGAAAAACTCCATAGGTAAGGCGTCAACACGTGCGGATGAAAACGCCGATAACCTGTGCCGTTGAACAGTTCCAGTTGAAACAAGGTGCCAGGCAGCGTCCAGTCGGTCGCGGGGCCGAGCTTTTTCATGCGCAAGGCATCGGCTGCGCTTTCAGCCCACTTGAACGGCGGATTGCCCTTGGCCGGCCGGCCTGCCGGAACATGAAAGGTACGGGCCGTGAGCGGGTCGCCATTATGCAAGTGTCCGTCGAAACGCTGGCTGGCCTCCATGTTGTGAATGACCGCCACAAAGCCCCAGGGGACGCCGACCTCGTTGGCAACGCTTTGGTAAGTGTCTCGGTGCTGATTCAGGCGCTCGACCAAGGTATTGACGATGGCCATGCGATCCGGCCGGATCAGGCAGTTATTGAACAGCGTTTGATATTCAGCCCGCAGTGCCGGAGTTAATTTTAATATTGCCATTTTGTGCCTCACTTTTGTTATAAGTAATAAGTGAGAGTGTTGTTGGGTCCAGTATTTAAATACTAGCTCGTGCAAATGGCAGGCGAGGTCAGTTGAATTGACCAAGGGCTGAAAAAGTATTGTTATAAGTGTCTATTGTGCAAAAGAGTTGATACAACTTGTATCGTGCACTTAACACTGATGATTCATTATTGATTGGGTTCTATGTGGATTTGAATTCGCTCCAGGCTCGACAATAACCGAATGCCCATGGCAGGGGATAACCGGCAGGAGGTCAAAACAGCGCGGCCGCTTTCATTCAAATGAAAGCGGCCGCCGTTTTGGGGGTTCTCAGGTGCGGGTGTCTTTGGCCAGCCTGACGCTCAAGTGACCAGCGATACTGCAAGGGTACTCAGCAGTAGCGGTCCAGCAGATTCACGCCGGACTGATTCTGCAGCAGTTTCCATTCCTGGCTCAGGGTCTGAAAGACCTGGCCTATGAAGTCCTTGTCCGCTGCCGCTTTCTTGCCGACATAGCCCTGGCCTCGACGATACATTCTGAGACGGGCGAGCATGCTTTGATGGGCCTTCTCGAATTCACTTTCCTGCGAGTGGGGCGCGAGGCAATCGATATGCACTTCACCCGACTTGCAGATCCACAGTACGTGGCTATCGTGGTTGTCTTTGTGCGATGCGAACAGTCGAGCCAGTTCATCAATAGTGGGTTGATTGTTCAGATTCATTGGTAAGCCCCTTGACCACTCGTTGATCTTGTCTGGTTGGTTCGCTGAAAAGATGTTGCCAAATCAGCCAATCGTTTCCTGAAGCACAATCGGGGCAGGGTGCCCGTCAGGTGCAGATCCAGCCTTGGGCTTGATGGATGTAGCATTGATGAAAAGCGACTACGGGGTACCGTCACAACGAGGAGAAGCAGCGTAAATCCGGATGCCCGTGCTGACCGTTACAAGGTCAGCCACAAGCATCATGAGGACGTCTCGCCAGCGCTTCTCGTCCCTGTACTGGACGGTCCTGCCAGATCAGCTTCATCAATCTGCCTTGTGGGCAGTACATATCAAGGAACAGCTCGGCGGTCTGTCGAGCGTGTTCGTAATCCCATGCCAGCTCTCCCGATCCGAGAGACGAGTCGATAATGCAAAACGACAACCGAGTCGTCAATGCTTTTGTAGTGAATATTTTTATGCACTACATAAAAGCCCCGCGTAGCCTCGGCCTCGCCCCTGAGGTGCTTGTTAGACAGATGCAACCCCAGGGGCAAGGTTCTCAGTTTTTGTCGATATCGACGTTTTTGGTTTCCCGCAGGCAGACCATGCCCACGATCAAACTCACTCCGGTGATCGCCACCGGGTACCACAGCCCGTAGAAGATATCGCCGGTGTACACCACCAGCGCGAAGGACACGGTGGGCAGGAAGCCGCCGAACCAGCCGTTGCCGATGTGGTAGGGCAGGGACATGGAGGTGTAGCGGATGCGGGTCGGGAACAGCTCGACCATCAGCGCCGCCAGCGGGCCGTAGCACATGGCGGCGATACAGGTCAGGGCGACCATCAGCGCGACGATCATCGGTTTGTTGACCTGCTGGGTGTCCGCCCGTTGCGGATAACCCGCCAGGGTCACTGCGCCACGCAGTGCGGCTTCGTCGTAACCGTCGATGCGCACGTCACCGATGCTCACCTGGACACCGCTGCCGGCCGGTGCCGCTGCGCTGCTGTAGGGCAGGCCCTGTTTAACCAGGAAGGTCTTGACCTTGTCGCACGGGCTGTCGAAACGCGCCTTGCCCACCGGGTCGAACTGGAAGGTGCAGGTGGCCGGGTCGGCCAGCACGGTGATCGGTGCCTGACGGCTGGCCAGATCGATTGCCGGGTTGGCGTAGTGGGCAATGGATTTGAAGATCGGGAAGTACAACACGGTCGCCAGCAACAGGCCGAGCATCAGGATCGGCTTACGCCCGACCTTGTCCGACAGCCAGCCAAAGAAGATGAAGAACGGCGCACCGATCACCACGCTGACGATCAGCAGGCCGTTGGCCAGGGCCGGGTCCATTTTCAGGAACTGGGTGAGGAAGAACAGCGTGTAAAACTGTGCGGCATAGAAGGTCACCGCTTGGCCTGCGTTGATGCTGAACAGCGCGATCAGCACAATCTTGAGGTTTTCCCATTTGCCGAAGGACTCGCGGATCGGCGCCTTGGAGATCTTGCCTTCTTCCTTCATTTTCAGGAAGGCCGGCGACTCATGCAGGCTCAGGCGAATCCAGGTGGAAATCCCCAGCAGCACGATCGAAAACAGGAAAGGGATGCGCCAGCCCCAGACTTCGAACTGATCGCCGGTGAAGTAGCGGCAACCGAGCACCACCAGCAGCGACAGCAGCAGGCCAAGGGTCGCGGTGGACTGAATCCAGCTGGTGTGGAATCCGCGCTTGCCGGCCGGAGCGTGCTCGGCGACGTAGGTTGCCGCGCCGCCGTATTCACCGCCCAGGGCCAGGCCCTGGAGCATGCGCAGCACCACCAGGATGATCGGTGCGGCGATGCCGATGCTCGAATAGGTCGGTAGCAGGCCGACACAGAAGGTGGCCAGGCCCATGAGGATGATGGTCGCGAGGAAGGTGTACTTGCGCCCGATCATGTCCCCCAGGCGGCCGAATACCAGCGCACCGAACGGCCGCACGATGAAGCCCGCGGCGAACGCCATCAAGGCAAAGATGAACGCGGTGGTGTCGTTGACCCCGGCGAAAAACTGTTTGCTGATGACCGCCGCGAGGGCGCCGTAGAGGAAGAAGTCATACCACTCGAACACCGTCCCCAGGGACGAGGCGAAGATGACTTTCTGGGTTTCCTTGCTGGTGGTCGCGCCAAGTGTCGCGTCCAGGGGTTGAGCATGTTCTGACATATCGGTATCCCTTACAGTGATTGTTTTTGTTGTTCCACTGTCGCCGCGATGTTCGGCGCCACGATGTCGGTATTGCCTGATGAAATCTGTGTAGGAGCTGCCGCAGGCTGCGATCTTTTGATCTTCGCGCCAGTCCTGGCAACGTGGTGACCGCTGAAAAGATCGCAGCCTGCGCAGGAGCTGCCGCAGGCTGCGATCTTTTGATCTTCGCGCCAGTCCTGGCAACGTGGTGACCGCTGAAAAGATCGCAGCCTGTGTAGGAGCTGCCGCAGGCTGCGATCTTTTGATCTTCGCGCCAGTCCCGGCACCGTGGTGACCGTTGAAAAGATCGCAGCCTGCGGCAGCTCCTACACGTGCGGTTCGGTGAGCAGTTCTTCTTCCGGGGCGAGGCTCCTTGTGTTGGGGGCGAGTATCAGCTGGGCGGCTTTCTCGGCGATCATCAGGGTCGGTGAACAGGTATTGCCCGAGGTGATGCGCGGCATGATCGAGGCGTCGGCGATGCGCAGTCCGGGAATGCCGTGGACGCGCAATTGGGCGTCGACCACGGAGTCCTTGTCGTTGCCCATGCGGCAGGTGCCGACCGGGTGGAAAATCGTCGTGCCGATCCGCGCCGCCGCGTCAAACAGTTGCTCGTCGGTCTGCAAGGCGTCGCCCGGCAGGTATTCGCTGGGCTTGAACTGCGCCAGGGCCGGCGCCGCAACGATGCGCCGGGTCAGGCGAATGGCGTCGGCGGCGACCCGAAGGTCTTCAGGGTGGCTCAGGTAGTTCGGCTGAATCAGCGGTGCCTCCTGGGGATTGGTGGAGCGGATTTCCACCAGGCCGCGGCTCTGTGGACGCAGGTCGCAGACCGACGCGGTAAACGCCGGGAATGCATGCAATGGCTCGCCGAAGCGCTCCAGCGACAGTGGCTGCGCATGGTATTCGAGGTTGGCTGAAGTCTGCTCCGGTCCCGAACGGGCGAACGCCCCCAGTTGACTCGGCGCCATGGACAGCGGGCCGCTGCGGTCATACAGATAGCGCAAACCCATGCCCATCTTGCCCCACAGGCTGCCAGCGATCTGGTTCAGGGTGCGGGCGTTTTGCAGTTTGTAGATCAGCCGCAGCTGTAAGTGATCCTGCAGGTTGCCGCCGACGCCGGGCAGTTCATGAGCGACGCCAATTCCCAAGCGTTGCAGCAAACTACGCGGGCCGATCCCGGAACGTTGCAGGATGCTCGGTGAACCGACGGAGCCGGCGCAGAGGACGATTTCCCGCCGCGCCTTCCAGGTTCTTGGCTGGCCCTGCCAGCGGGCACTGACTGCCGAAGCCCGGCCGTTTTCCAGCAGCACGCGGTCGACTTCGACATCGGTCAGTACCGTCAGGTTGGGTCGGTTGCGGATCGGCTTGAGAAAAGCCTTGGCGGCATTCCAGCGCACGCCGGCCTTCTGGTTGACCTGGAAGTAGCCGCAGCCTTCGTTGTCGCCCCGGTTGAAGTCGTCAATGCTGGCAATGCCGCTTTGTTCGGCCGCCTCGCGGAAGGCATCGAGGATCGGCCACGACAGCCGCTGCCGCTCGATCCGCCATTCGCCGGCAGCGCCATGAAACTCCGAGTCGCCGGCAAAATGGTTTTCGCTCTGGCGGAACAGCGGCAGTACATCCTTCCAGGCCCAGCCAGGATTGCCGTCGGCGGCCCAACTGTCGTAATCGTTGGCCTGGCCGCGCATGTAAATCATGCCATTGATCGATGAACAGCCGCCCAGTACCTTGCCCCGCGGGTAGTTCAGGCTGCGACCTTGCAGGCCGGGTTGCGCTTCGGTCTTGAAGCACCAGTCGGTGCGCGGGTTGCCGATGCAAAACAGATAACCCACGGGGATATGAATCCACGGGTAGTTGTCGCGGCCACCGGCTTCGAGCAGCAGCACCCGATGCTCAGGGTTGGCAGACAGACGATTGGCCAGCAAACAACCGGCCGGCCCGGCGCCCACTACCACATAGTCATATTCATCAACGACAGGCTGCATCCATGACCTCTTCTGTTGTTGTTCTTGTTGTGATTCATCCTAGTTGTTAGCTTTCGCTTAAAGAATGTTAGTTTTTACTCAGTGGCTGTGCGTTTTTAGACAGCTGTACCCCGCGGCGCGTTCAAGGAAGACTCATGTTCGATTGGAATGACCTGCGGTTTTTTCTCGAGTTACAACGTAGCGGCCGTTTGCTCACCGCGGCACGGCGGCTGAACACCACCCATGCCACCGTGGCCCGGCATATCGAGGCCATCGAGAGAAGCCTCGGCACCGCGCTGTTCGTCCAGCACGCGCAGGGCTACCAGTTGACGCCGGCCGGCGAGGCGCTGCTCAAACACGCCGAAGCCATGGAAAACGTGGCCTTGCTGGCACAGGAGGAAATCACCCGGTCCAGTGCGCCCCAGGGCAAAATCCGTCTCGGGGTGACCGAAGGCCTGGGCATCATGTTCCTGGCCAGCCGCATGAACGGCCTGTTCGAGCGCTATCCCGGGCTTGAAGTGGAGTTGGTAGCGGTGCCGCGCTTCGTCAGCATCCTTAACCGCGAAGCGGAAATCAGCATTCACCTCGAGCGCCCGACCGTCGACATGCTGGTCACCCGCAAACTCACCGACTACCGCCTGGCGCTGTATGCCAGCCGCGCCTACCTGGACCGTGCGCCACCGCTGCACAGTCGCGAAGACCTGGCGCAGCATGCCTGGATCGGCTACGTCGATGACTTGCTGTTCAGCCAGGAATTGATGTTCCTCAACAGCTTCTGCCGCAGCCCGCAGGTGGTGTTCCACAGTACCAGTGTGATCGCCCAGCACCAGGCTGCGCGCTCGGGCTTGGGAATAGCCGTGTTGCCGTGCTACATGGCCAGCAATGACCCGGATCTGATTCCGTTGCTGCCGGCCGAGAGCATTCAGCGCAGCTACTGGATCAGCACCCGGCGCGAATTGCACAAGTCGGTGCGGTTGCGGGTGTTGTGGGATTATGTGGTGGAGTTGTGTGAGCGCGAACAGGCTCTGCTGCTCGGCCTGGATCAGGCGCGTTATGGGCTGCGTGGGTAAAGGCTGCTCAATACACCTAAACATTGATCCAGATCAGCTCGGCAAACGCTACCCGCCGTACAACACTCCCAGGCCTTGCGAGCATTTTGACTTACGGCCCGGGAGAAAAATATGATCACTGGTCAATCAACCGCCATAAAACTGGCCACCTTCTGTCCAGACGATGCTGAAGAACACTGGATCGAACCGCTGAAAAACGGCGCTCACGTGCTTATCCGCCCGCTTCAGGAGCAGGATCGTGAGCGCGAGTTTCAGTTCATCAAGCAGTTGTCTGCCGGATCTCGCCGCCTGCGTTTTATGGGGACCTTCAGTGAGGCGGATGGGCCCCTGATGGACCGCATGATGGACCTGGACTATGAAAAGCGCATGGCCTACGTCGCGCTGGTGCACAGGGATGGCCAGTTGCTGGAAATCGGCGTCAGCCGTTACGCCTCGACACCCGGTGCGGGCCAATGCGAATGCGCCATAACGGTCGCCGATGAATGGCAGCGTCTGGGCCTCGGAACCCTGTTGGGCGGGCATTTGATCGATGCCGCGCGGCGCAACGGGTTCAAGATCATGGCCTCGACCGATATGGCGACCAATTACGGCATGCATTGCCTGGCGAGAAACCTTGGTTTCACCAGCCGCTATCCCAGCGAGGGGTTTAGCGAAATCATCCATGAACTCGATCTTGGCAAGTGACTGTCGGTAACGCCTTGCGCAGATTTAAAGGACAGGAGTCAACACAATGGCAAAAATGAAAGCGGCGATCTTCGTCGAGAAAAACCGCATCGTGCTGGACGACAAACCGATTCCCGAGGTGGGTCCGCTGGACGCACTGGTACGTATTACCACCACCACCATCTGCGGCACCGATGTGCATATCCTGCGCGGCGAGTACCCGGTGGCCAAGGGACTGACCATCGGCCATGAACCGGTGGGCGTGATCGAAAAGCTCGGCTCGCAGGTCGTTGGATTCGTCGAAGGGCAACGGGTGATTGCCGGTGCCATCACCCCCAGCGGCCAAAGCTATGCCTGCCTCTGCGGTTGTTCGTCTCAGGACGGTGCGGGGACTCGCCACGGTTTTCGTGCCGCCGGTGGCTGGAAGTTCGGCAATACCATCGACGGCTGTCAGGCGGAATATGTGTTGGTGCCGGATGCCATTGCCAACCTGTGCCCGATTCCCGACAACCTCAGTGATGAACAAGTGCTGATGTGTCCGGACATCATGTCCACAGGCTTTTCCGGCGCGCAAAGAGGCAAGGTCGAGATTGGCGATACGGTCGCCGTGTTCGCCCTGGGTCCCATCGGCCTGTGTGCCATCGCCGGTGCACGGCTCATGGGCGCCACCACCATTATCGGTATCGATACCTTGCCCGCACGCTTGGGTGTCGCCCGCCAGTTGGGCGCGACCCATACTGTCGACTTCAAGGACGGCAATGTGGTCGAGCGCATCATGGCCATCACCCATGGTCGCGGGGTTGATGTGGCCATTGAAGCCCTGGGAACCCAGGGCACCTTCGAATCGGCGCTGCGGGTGTTGCGCCCCGGCGGTACCTTATCGAGTCTTGGGGTCTATTCGTCGGACCTGCGCATCCCCCTCGATGCATTCGCCGCAGGGCTGGGCGACCTGAGCATCGTGACCACGCTGTGCCCCGGCGGGAAAGAACGCATGCGGCGCTTGATGGAAGTGGTTGCCTGTGGCCAGGTCGATCTCAAACCCCTGGTGACCCATCGCTTCAAACTCGATGACATCGAAGCGGCTTACGAGCTGTTCGCCAGCCAGCGCGATGGCGTGCTGAAGGTCGCCATTACGCCTTGAAAACACCGCTGCGTTTCAGCCGTCGAGGGCCTCAGTCGAGAATCTCGAACGCGCTGCTGGCAAGCGTTCGCCGTTCACCAGGATGTGCACGGCGTGCTTGCCGGCATAGTGCTTGCGGGTGGTCAGCTGGCGAATGTGCTGGGCCCGGCTGATGTTTTCCCTGGCATTGGCAGCCAGGGTCAGGCCCTTGAGTTTGAAGACTTTCGCCGAGGTGCTGCCTGAGGCTTTGACGTAATCGAGCCTTCGCTGGCCAGGCGCCGGACATGCTCGTTGTCGTCCAGCGACCACTGGTTCATCAGCGCCAGGGCGCGCTCAAAGTCGCTTTGCAGTAAATGCCGGTGGAGTCCTTGGTTGTTTGTTACCTGATAGACCGCGTCATCGTCCATCACGAGCAAGCTCGCTCCCACACTGGATCTCTATTTGTCACCCATTCTGCATCCTGCACAGAATGTGGGAGCGGGCTTGCTCGCGATGAGGCCCTCATATCCACCATCAAACCCTTGCTCACCCCTTGGACTGTTCCTCCAGCTGATCCGCTTCGAACAACCGCGCCAGTTCGCCCCTGGCTTCCTGGGCGGTTTGCTGGACCTTGGCGGCATCGTCATAGACTGCATGCTGGGCCTCCAGCACCTGTTCGTCGTGGTGGGTGAAGCGCTTGATGCGGGCATCGGCCTGGGTCTGGCTCAGGCCGAGCCCGACCAGGGTGCGCCGACTCATTTCCAGGCTCGAATAGTAGGTTTCCCGCACCGCTTGCGCGCCGACATCCACCAGCCGATGAACGTGCTGACGGTTGCGCGCGCGGGCGATGATTTTCATGTGCGGGTAGAGTTTGCGCACCAGTTCGGCGGTCTTGATATTGGTGTCCGGGTCGTCGGTGGCGATCACGAAAAATTCCGCCTGCTCGACCTTGGCGGCCTTGAGAATCTCCGGGCGCATCGGGTCGCCGTAGAACACCGGCACCCCGCCAAAACTGCGGGACAGTTCAATGGTCTCCACCGAAGTGTCGAGGGCCACGAACTTGATGTTCTGCGCCCGCAGGATCCGCGCGACGATCTGCCCCATGCGGCCCATGCCGGCGATCACCACCCGCGGCGCATCCGTCTCGATTTCGCGGAATTCCGGCGGCATGCTCAGCGGTTTGACTGCCGGCTTGACCAGCCGCGCACACAACAGCAGCAAGAGTGGCGTCAGGGCCATGGACAGGGTAATGGTCAGCACCAGCAGGTCGTACAGATGGGGCTCGAACAGGCCCTGATCGCGGCCGATCTTGAACACCACGAAGGCGAATTCACCACCGGCCGCCAGCACGATGCCCAGGCGTATGGCATTGACTCGACCCAGTCCGCCGGCCAGCCGTCCGACAACGAACAGCAACGGCAATTTGATCAGGATCAGCAACACAGTCAGCCCCAATACCGCGGCCGGTGCGCTGAACAACAGGCTGATGTTGGCGCCCATGCCGACGCTGATAAAAAACAGCCCCAGCAGCAATCCCTTGAAGGGTTCGATCTGCGCTTCCAGTTCGTGTCGGTATTCCGAGTCGGCCAGCAGCAAACCGGCGAGGAACGCGCCCAGTGCCATGGAGACACCCACCAGGTCCATCAGCCACGCCGTGCCGATCACCACCAGCAGCGCGGTGGCGGTGGAGACTTCCGGCAGACCGGTCTTGGCCACCACGCGAAACACCGGGCGCAGCAGATAACGCCCGCCGATCACCACCACGGCGATGCTGCCGAGCACCTGCAGGCCGTGATTCAAGTCCTGGGCGGCGGTGGTGCTGTGATCACCGCCGGCCAGCAGCGGCACCATGGCGATCAAGGGAATCGCGGCGATGTCCTGGAACAGCAGAATGGCGAACGCCAGTCGCCCGTGAGGGCTGGTCAGCTCCTTGCGCTCGGCCAGGCTCTGCAGGCCAAACGCGGTGGACGACAATGCCAGGCCCAGGCCCAGCACGATGGCGCTGTTGAGTGGCTGGCCGAAGACGAACAAAGCCAGGACGCCGATCACCGACCCGGTCAGCAACACCTGCGCCAGGCCCACGCCGAACACCGATTTGCGCATCACCCACAGCCGTCGTGGCGAGAGCTCCAGGCCGATGATGAACAGCAGCAGCACCACCCCCAGTTCGGAGATATGGCTGACGCTTTGTGGGTTGCCGATCAGCCCCAGCACCGACGGGCCGATGATCACCCCGGCGAACAGATAGCCCAGCACCGCCCCCAATTGCAGGCGCTTGGCCAAGGGAACGGCCAGCACCGCCGCAAACAGAAAAACCACGGCGGCTTGCAATAGGTTGCCTTCATGGGGCATGACTGACTCCTGGGTGTTTCGCACAATTGATGCAGACTGGCGCGGCCAGTCCTGGTTGAGTGCGGATTCTACCGGGGTAGGGGGGATAGTGCAGCGGGTTGTAGGAGCGAGCTTGCTCGCGATGGACGTTAACGATAACGCGTATCTATTGAATAAACGCGCTGCCCTTGAGTCCATCGCGAGCAAGCTCGCTCCTACAACCCAACCGATACTGGTTGTTCCCGCTGCGCTTGGCCTCGTACATCGCCAAGTCGGCGATGTGGATGAGTTTGTCCATGCTCGGGGCATGGTCGGGGAACACCGCGACACCGAGGCTGGTGCCGATGTGCCGCTGGTCATTGCCAATGGTGACGGGGGGCGATAGTTCGATGAAGATTTTCTCGCAAATGCTGTGGGCCTCGTCTTGCAGGCTCTTGCCCTGGGGCAGGCCTTCGAGAATGACCACGAACTCGTCGCCGCCGATGCGGGCGACGGTGTCGGTTGAACGGAGGATTTTCTTCAGGCGGGTAGCGGTGGTAACCAGCACCCGGTCTCCGGCGGCGTGGCCGAAATGGTCATTGATTTCTTTGAAACTGTTGAGGTCGACAAACACCAGTATCACCCGTGTATCGTTCAGCCGTGCCTGTTCCAGGGCCTTGGACAAGCGGGCCTCGAGGGCCAGGCGGTTGGGCAGTCCGGTCAGCAGATCGAAGTGTGCCAAGTGCTGGAGTTGGCTGGCCGAGGCCCTTTCCTCGGTAATGTCGCGGACCACGCCCATCATTTTTACCGTCGAATCGTCGGTGTTTTTCACCACGTTGCCGGTTTCCCGCAGCCAATGAATGCTGCCGTCCGGCCAGATGACCCGGTATTCCTCGTCGTGGTTATCGCCAGTTTCAAGGCAGCGCAACTCACCGGCCCGCACCTGAGCCCGGTCCTCCGGGTGCACGCAGCTGCAGAACAGTTCATAGGAGGGCGTCACTTCGCCAACCTTGTAGCCGAACATGCCGTAGATCGCCTCTGACCAATACAGCTGCTCGGTATCGACATCCCAGTCCCAAGTGCCGATGCGGGCGAAATACTGGCTGCGTTTATAGCGCTCGGCATCCTCTGGCGAGTGACCGTACTGCTTGCTGCGATGAACCAGCACGATGGAATTGGCGCTGTCGGTCGCGGGCAAGCGAGTGACCTCGATCGCCCGCTGTTGGCCATTGGCGCGGGTGGCGAGGGTGCGTTGACGTTGCTCCAGGGTTTCATTCAAGTGCGGCAACCAACTGGACAGAGGCGAGCCGACCAGGAGAGCGTCGTCGCTATCCAGCAGTCGTGCTGCCGCGCTGTTCTGCTGCTGGATAAGGCCATCGGCATTGACCAGGATCACCCCGTCCGGCAGGCTTTCGAGCAGTTCCCGATACTGGGCCAGACGATGTTGCAGGCTGCGCTCGTGACGAACCCATACGGCAACTGCCGCCAGTATCAGGAGAACCGCGCAAAGGCTGAGCCAGGCATAGGTCATGTGAGTGAAAACGACATGGTGTATTGAAACTCTGGGAGTAATGGCTGTCGGCTATCTTAATCCACACCCTGGAGTACAACAGGTTTTTCCCGAAAGCCGCGAAACAGTTGTGGCGCTCATGAAGGTTGCCAACCCGCGAAAATTCTGGGAAAACCCTGCATCTGGAGCCATCCAGGGCTACCGAATCAACGAGAGTGAGCAATGAGCAGCGAATTGCAGGTGACAGACATTCAACTGGGCGACGGTAAAGAAGTGGTCAAAGGCGCCTTGATTACCACCCAATACCGCGGTTTTCTCGAGGATGGCACCCCGTTCGACTCCTCCTATGAGCGCGGCAAGCCGTTCCAGTGCGTGATTGGCACCGGTCGGGTGATCAAGGGCTGGGACCTCGGACTGATGGGCATGCGAGTCGGCGGCAAGCGCAAACTCTGGGTGCCGGCGCATCTGGCCTACGGCGTACGCTCGATGGGCGCGATCACGCCCAATTCGGACCTGACCTTCGAAATCGAGTTGCTGGAAGTGCTGACCCGGGACGATTGATCGGTATCTACACGTTCGTAGCAGCTGCCGAGCCTTGCGAGGCTGCGTTCGGCCGCGAAGCGGTCGTTAAACCAGGCAGCGCGTTCTTTCAGGCAAACCGCGTACGCAAGATTTGCGAGGACTTCGTCCTCGAACGCAGCCTCGCAGGCTCGGCAGCTGCTACGGGTCGTTAAATCAGGCAACGGGTTCTTTCGAGCAAGCCGCGTACGCAGGCTTTGCGAGGACTTCGGTCGAGCGCGACCCCGGCTCGAACGCAGCCTCGCAGGCTCGGCAGCTGCTACGAACTCAGCCAATGTTGTGTAGATACCTATACCCATCGAGGAGATGGAAAAGAGCTCATTGCTCCGGGGCGACGACGCGGAATTTGATCAGGATTTCATTGGATATGATCCCGATATCCGCCCATTCGCCTTCACCAATGCTGAAATCGGCGCGGTTGAGGATGAACTCGCCACTGAATACGCCGATGGAGTGCTGCGGTTTCAAAACCACCAGCGCCTTGACGTCGCGGGTGCGGCCCTTGAGGGCGAGTTTGCCGCTAATCTGATAGCGGTTGTTGTCGAGTACCTTGACGCTGCTCGATTCGAACTTCGCCAGCGGATACACCGCCGTGTTGAACCAGGCGGGTTTCTGCAGCTCGCTGTTGGCGTCGCTGGTGCCGGCGTCGATGCTGTCGAGCTGGATGGTCAGCTCGGCGTGGGCCGCCGTGGGGTTGGCCGAGTCGAAGTCGAGTGTGGCGTCGAACTTGCCGAACGTGCCATACACCCGCGCACCCATTTGGGTATAGGTGAAGGAAATCTGGCTGGCAACGGGATTCACTTGCTTGTAGTGGACCGCCTGGGCACCGGTCTGGGGCCCGAGCATGAGCGCGGCGACCAGGGCGGCAGAACGCAGGAACCGATCATTCATAGAACTCTCCGGTCGGAGCACGAGCTTCATTAACTGAAATACCCTGGGTCAGCCCTTGTTCCTGAGCGGCAGCATGCGCGTGAGCACGTCGTTGCGATCGATGAAGTGATGCTTGAGCGCAGCGCTCGTATGGACGATCACCAAGCCCACCAAGAGGTAGTTAAGCACCTCATGCAGCTCCTGCAGACGTTCACCCAGTGCGGCGTCTTTGTCCAGCACGTCCGGCAGCGGCAGTACCCCGAACCAGGCAGTCTGGAAACCTTGTGCCGAACTCATCAGCCAGCCGCTGAGGGGAATCGCGATCATCAGTGCATACAGCAGCCAGTGCATGACCACGGAGGTGAAGCGTAATACCGCGGGTATGCTCGTCGGCAACGGTGGAGGGGGATACAGCAAGCGCCAGGCGAGACGCAGCAGCACCAGCAGAAACAGGGTCACGCCGGCCCACTTGTGCCATGAGTAGAGCTTCAGCTTGGTCGGCGACAGCGCAAGATCGGGCATATAGAAGCCAATCGCGAAGGCGCCGATCAGCCCCAGAGCCATCAGCCAGTGGAAAGCAATCGCGGTGGCCGTGTAACGCTGATTCATGAGTGTTGCGCCTCGACGGCCGGGTTCCCGGGAAAACCAGCGATGAGCCTGTAGACCCTGGCCATATCGGGTGACCGGCAGCTGTTTACCAGCCCTTGACCCCACTCATATCCGGCAGTTTGTGTGCGATGCCCTTGTGGCAGTCGATACAGGTCGCCTGGCCAGCGGCGAGGGACGTGGAATGCATGTTCGCGGCGCGCTTGCTCTGGCGGGTGAAGTCCATGAACTGGAAGTTGTGGCAGTTGCGGCACTCCAGCGAATCATTGGCCTTGAGCCTGGCCCACTCGTGCTCGGCCAGTTCACGGCGCATCCCGAGGAATTTGTCGCGGGTACTGATGGTGCCGAAAATCTTGCCCCAGACCTCTTTGGAGGCCTGCATCTTGCGCGCGATCTTGTGGGTCCATTCGTGGGGCACGTGGCAGTCCGGGCAGGTGGCGCGTACGCCGGAGCGGTTGCTGTAGTGAATGGTCTCCTGCAGTTCGACAAATACGTTGTCGCGCATTTCGTGGCAGGAGGTGCAGAACTTCTCGGTATTGCTCGCTTCGAGCGCGGTGTTGAAGCCACCCCAGAAGATGACCCCGGCGATAAACCCGCCGAGTGTGAGGAACCCCAGGCTGTAATGGACGCTGGGACGACGCAGGACGCCCCAGTAGTCCTTGAGCAGGGCGAGCAATGATTTCATGACCTCTCCTCAGGGTTTCGCTGGCGCACTGGCTTCGTCTTGCAATACTTTGTCGATGTTCTCGAAACTGTTGCCCACCAGGGGCGCGACCTCTTTTTGCGGGACATGGCACTGATTGCAGAAGTAGCGGCGCGGCGAGACCGCGGCAAGTGCCTGGCCGTCGCGATCCATATAGTGGGTGATGCTGACCATGGGTGCCTGGCTGCGCGCGCTGTTGGCGCGGCTGTGGCAGGACAGGCACTTGTTGCTGTTCTTGTCGATATGATAACCGCGGATGGTGTGGGGAATGGTCGGCGGCTGGTCCGGGTAATTGCGCTCGCGTTTGAGGTCCTTGTTCTCGTCGTTCGCGATGGGTGGCGTTGGCTGGTTTTGCGTCAGTATTCCGCCGGGTCGACGGCCGTCCGGCCCGGGAGCGTCCAGCGGGTAGTCGAACTGGGCCGCGACCGCCAGGCCGAAGGTGGCGAGCAACAGCACGGGTAGCAAGCGGTAACTCATGAAGGTCCTCCTCAGGCCGCGCTGATCAGCTCGATCCTCACCGCACACTTCTTGTAGTCGGTCTGCTTGGAGATCGGGTCGGTGGCATCCAGCGTGACCTTGTTGATCAGCTTGTTGGCGTCGAAGAACGGCACGAACACCAGGCCGCGCGGCGGCTTGTTGCGCCCGCGGGTTTCGATGCGACCGCGCATTTCACCGCGTCGGCTGATCACTTTTACTTCACTGCCACGCCGCGCATTCAAGGCCTTGGCATCCTCCGGATGCATGTAGACCAGCGCGTCCGGCACCGCCCTGTACAGTTCCTCGACGCGCTGGGTCATGCTCCCGGTATGCCAATGCTCCAGCACCCGACCGGTACTCAGCCAGAACGGATAATCGTCATCCGGCATCTCGGCTGGCGGCTCATAGGGCAGGGCGAAAATAATCGCCTTCTTGTCCGGATAGCCGTAGAACTGCACTTCGCTGCCTTTTTCCACGTAAGGGTCATAACCCTCGCGGTAACGCCAGCGGGTTTCCTTGCCGTCTACCACGGGCCAGCGCAACCCGCGCTCGCTGTGGTAACGGTCAAAATCAGCAAGGTCATGGCCGTGTCCTCGGCCGAACTGGGCGTATTCCTCGAACAGACCTTTTTGCAGGTAGAAACCATAAACCTTGGCTTCATCGTTCTTGTATCCGGCTTCCAGTTGCTCGATCGGGAACTGGTCGACCTGGCCGTTCTTGTACAGCACCTCGAACAGGGTCTTGCCCTTGTATTCAGGTGCCTTGGCGAGCAAGTCGGCGGGCCAGACTTCATCGGCGGTGAAGCGTTTGGAAAATTCCAGCAGTTGCCACAGATCGGATTTGGCGTCGCCCGGCGCGCTGACCAGTTGGTGCCAGAACTGGGTGCGCCGTTCGGCATTGCCAAAGGCGCCTTCCTTTTCGACCCACATCGCGCTGGGCAGAATCAGGTCCGCGGCCTGGGCGGACACGGTGGGGTAGACGTCCGAGACGATCACGAAATTTTCCGGATTGCGCCACCCCGGCAGGACCTCCTGCATGATGTTCGGCCCGGCCTGCATGTTGTTGCTGGACATCGCCCAGTAGACGTTGAGCACGCCATCCTTGAGCATGCGACTCTGCTCCACGGCGTGAAAACCCACCTTCTCCTGGATGGTCCCGGCCGGCAGCTTCCAGATTTTTTCCGCCGTGGCGCGGTGCTTGGGATTAGTCACCACCAGATCGGCGGGCAGGCGGTTGGAGAAAGTCCCGACCTCACGGGCGGTACCGCACGCCGAGGGCTGGCCGGTCAGTGAGAAGGGGCTGTTGCCCGGCTCGCTGATCTTGCCCGTGAGCAGGTGGATATTGTAGATAAGGTTGTTGGCCCAGACCCCGCGGGTGTGCTGGTTGAAACCCATGGTCCAGAATGACACGACCTTGCGCTTGGGATCGGCATACAGCTCTGCCAGGGCCTTGAGGCGTTCGGTGGAAACCCCGGTTTCCCTGGCTGTGCGTTCCAGGGTGTAAGGCTTGACGAAGTCGGCGAACTGTTCGAAGGAAATATCGGTCCAGGTGTTGGCCTTGGCGGCATTTTTCGCCTGCATTTCTCGCGGATCGTCCGGGCGCAGGCCGTAGCCGATATCATCGGTGCCCTTGGCGAAGCGGGTGTGCTTGCTGACGAAACTCTGGTTCACCGAGCCGCTTTCGATGACGTGGTTGGCGATGTAGTTGAGGATCAGCAGGTCGGTCTGCGGCTTGAACACCATTGGAATATCGGCCAGTTCGAAGCTGCGATGTTCGAAGGTCGACAGTACTACCACTTTGACATGCGCCTGACTCAGCCGGCGATCGGTGACCCGGCTCCAGAGCACCGGGTGCATCTCGGCCATGTTCGAGCCCCACAGCACGAAGGTATCGGTCGCTTCGATGTCGTCGTAGCAGCCCATCGGTTCGTCCATGCCGAAAGTACGCATAAAGCCCATCACCGCCGAGGCCATGCAGTGGCGCGCATTGGGGTCGATATTGTTGCTGCGCAAGCCGCCTTTCATCAGTTTGTTGGCGGCGTAGCCTTCCCACACCGTCCATTGCCCGGAGCCAAACATGCCCACGGATTCGGGGCCTTTGGCTTTTAGCGCCGCCTTGAATTTCAACTCCATGATATCGAAGGCCTGATCCCAGCTAATCGGCTGGAACTCGCCCTGCTTGTCGTACTGGCCGTCCTTCATGCGCAGCAGCGGTTGGGTCAGGCGGTCGACGCCGTACATGATCTTTGACAGGAAGTAGCCCTTGACGCAGTTCAGTCCGCGGTTGACCTCGGCCTTGACGTCGCCGTGGGTAGCAACCACGCGGTTATTCTTGGTGGCCACCATGACGCTGCAGCCGGTACCGCAAAAACGACAGGGCGCCTTGTTCCAGTCCAGGGTGACCATCTCGGCGTCGGTGATCAGGTTGCTGGAGGACGTGACAATCGGCAGACCGGCCGCGGCGGCGGCGATAGCGGCGGCCTGAGCCTTGACGAACTCCCGGCGAGTCATGCTCATACGACCTCTCCAGTGTCTTCGAGAACTTCGTGATAGATCAACGCGGCATTGAGTACCCCCGGCAGGTTGCCAATCTGCTGGATGCAGTCGAGGATCTGGCTTTCATCTTCGGCTTCGAGCACCACCACCAGTTTGCCCGCAGGACTTTCCTGATGCAGTTCGAGGCCTTTCAACAGGCGCAGGTTGGCTTTCACCGCCTCGAACAGTTCGGGACGGGCAAGCACCACCAGGCTGGCAATATGCAAAGGTTTATCCATGTCCGTGCTCCCAATAGACTCAAACAAGGTGCTATCAGTTGGGTGGCCCGGGTGGACCGAAGAGCATTTGAATAAACCAGATGAAGAAGCCATACCCACCGACCAGAGCGATGGAGAGCATGGGGAACAGGCAGGCAACCAGGAAGAGGAACAGCCGGGTTTCCTTACCTCGGTCGGAGTGGGGCAGGCGCTCATCAGCTAACGACATCGGTCAAACTCCAGCTGAGTGTTGCTCTCAGACTAGATGATGTTCGTGCAGGGACCGGCTGCATTACCCTGAGAGCGACTAACGGTCGCCGCAGCGCGGAGTGTTGAGGTGCCGGCAAGCCCGGCATTGGCGATTGCCGTGCAATAAAAAGCCCACCCACCGCCGAAGCGATGGGTGGGCTGAGTGCCGCATGGGGCCAGGCCCCGGCAGATCAGACCTTGACGATCCAGCCTGCTGGCGCTTCGATATCGCCGGTTTGCACGCCAGTCAGTTCTGTGTAGAGCTTCTGGGTGATCGGGCCGACTTCGGTTTCGCTGTGGAATACGTGCAATTTGTCGTTGTAGCTGATGCCGCCGATCGGGGTGATCACTGCGGCAGTCCCGCAGGCGCCGGCTTCCTTGAAGTCGGACAGCTTGTCGATGAACACGTCACCTTCGACCACTTCCAGGCCCAGGCGCGATTTGGCCAGCTCGATCAGGGACAGACGGGTGATGCCCGGCAACACCGAAGGGGAATTCGGCGTGACGAACTTGTTGTCGTGGGTGATACCGAAGAAGTTGGCCGAGCCGACCTCCTCGATTTTCGTGTGGGTCATCGGATCCAGGTAAATGCAGTCGGCGTAGTGCGCCTTCTTGGCTTCGGAGCCGGGCATCAGGCTGGCGGCGTAGTTGCCACCGACCTTGGCCGCACCGGTGCCTTGTGGCGCGGCGCGGTCGTAGCTGGAGATCAGGAACTTGTGCGGGGTCAGGCCACCCTTGAAGTAGGCGCCGACCGGGATGCAGAAGATCGAGAAGAGGAACTCGGGCGCGGTGCGCACGCCGATGTTGTCGCCCACGCCGATCACGAACGGGCGCAGGTACAGCGCGCCGCCGGTGCCGTAAGGCGGAATGAAGCGCTCGTTGGCGCGCACGACTTGCTTGCAGGCTTCGATGAAGTCTTCGGTCGGCACGTGCGGCATCAGCAGACGGCTGCAGCTGCGCTGCATGCGCGCGGCGTTCTGGTCAGGGCGGAACAGGTTGATCGAACCGTCCTTGCAGCGATAGGCCTTCAGCCCTTCGAAGCATTGCTGGCCATAGTGAAGGGCAGTGGAGCCTTCACTGATGTGCAGCACATTGTCTTCAGTCAGGTTGCCTTTGTCCCAGGCGCCATCGCGCCAGTGCGACAGATAGCGCTTGTCTGTCTTGATGTAGTCAAAACCGAGCTTGTCCCAATTGATGCTTTCGTTACCCATGACACCCTCTATCGCTTAACAACCGTCGCAACGGTTCAAGGCTTCTGACGTTTTTCTGGATGGGTACAACAATACTTCATTCTGGGGCTAAATCGCAGCCCGTAAATGCGATCCGTAGCAGCGATCCGTAGCAGCTGGCGAGCAGCGCGAGCCTGCGTTCGGCGACGAAGTCGTCGTAATCCGGCTGATGCGGTTCGTCTGAAAAAACCCGGTGGCAGGTTTTGCGACGGCTTCGCCGCCGAACGCTGCCTCGCGTTGCTCGTCAGCTGCTACGGGGTTATAGGTGCAATGCATGCCCCAAGGCTCGCATCGCCGCTTCCTGCACCGCTTCGCCCAAAGTCGGATGTGCATGGATGGTGCCGGCGATGTCTTCCAGCCGAGCGCCCATTTCCAGGCTCTGGCCAAACGCCGTCGACAACTCCGAAACGCCCACACCGACCGCTTGCCAGCCAACAATCAGGTGATTGTCGCGCCGCGCAACGACCCGCACGAAGCCGCTTTTCGACTCCAGGGTCATCGCCCGGCCATTGGCCGCGAACGGGAAGCTGGAAACAATGCAGTCCCACCCGGCAGCCTTGGCCTCGTCCGGAGTCTTGCCGACCACCACGAGCTCGGGGTCGGTAAAGCACACGGCAGCAATAGCGGTCGGGTTGAACTCGCGGGTTTTACCGCTGATCAGCTCGGCAACCATTTCGCCCTGAGCCATGGCCCGGTGGGCGAGCATCGGCTCGCCGCTCAGGTCGCCGATGGCGTACACGTTGCGCATGCTGGTCTGGCAGCGGTTGTCGATCTTGATCGCCGAACCGTTCATGTCCAGGTTCAGGGCTTCGAGGTTCCAGCCCTGGGTGTTGGGTTTGCGACCGACGGCCACCAGCACCTGATCGGTTTCCAGGTTCAGGGTGTCACCGTTCGGATCACGAACTTTCAGGGTATTTCCTTGTGAATCAAAGCCTTCGACGCTGTGTTTCAAGTAAAGCTTCACGCCGAGTTTTTTTAGTTCATCCTGTACAGGCTGCGTCAGCTCGGCATCGTAGGCCGGCAGGATGCGGTCCTGAGCTTCGACTACGCTGACGTCGGCACCGAGCTTGCGATAGGCGATGCCCAGTTCCAGACCGATATAACCGCCGCCGACCACGATCAGCCGTTTTGGCACGGAATCAGGCGCCAGGGCTTCGGTGGAGGAAATGATCGGCCCGCCAATCGGCAGCAATGGCAGGTTGACGCTTTTCGAGCCAGTGGCCAGCACCAGATGCTCGCATTGAATCCGCGTGTCGCCGACTTCAACAGTCTTGCCGTCGATCACTTTCGCCCAGCCTTGAATGACCTGGACTTTGTTTTTCTTCAGCAACGCCGCAACGCCGGTGGTCAGGCGATCAACGATGCCGTCCTTCCACTCGACACTCTTGCTGATATCGAGGGTCGGCGCCGAAACGCTGATGCCCAACGCCGAGTGCTGGCTGTGATGTTGAGTCTGGTGAAACTGTTCGGCGACGTGGATCAACGCCTTGGACGGAATACAGCCGATGTTCAGGCACGTACCGCCCAGAGATTCGCCTTCAACCAGAATGGTCGAGATGCCCAGTTGACCGGCACGAATCGCCGTCACATAACCGCCAGGGCCGCCACCGATGATCAGCAGCCTGGTGTTCAGAGTCTGTTGCATGCATGCCCCACTAATAATCAGTCCACAAACAGGGTGGCGGGTTGTTCGAGCAGGCCGCGAATGGCCTGGATGAATTGCGCCGCGTCCATGCCATCGACCACCCGGTGATCGAAGGAGCTGGAGAGGTTCATCATCTTGCGGATCACGATCTGGCCTTTGATCACCATTGGTCGTTCGACGATTTTGTTGACGCCGACGATCGCCACTTCCGGCAAGTTCAGCACCGGGGTGCTGACGATGCCGCCAAGGGCGCCGAGGCTGGTCAAGGTGATGCTCGAGCCGGACAGCTCATCGCGGCTGGCCTTGCCATTACGGGCAGCAGTGGCCAAACGGGAAATTTCCGCGGCGCTGTCCCACAGGCTGCGGGCTTCGGCGTGACGTACCACCGGCACCATCAAGCCAATGTTGCTTTGCGTGGCGACGCCGACGTGCACCGCGCCGAGGCGGGTGATGACCTGGGCTTCGTCGTCGTAGCGGGCGTTGATCTGCGGGAAGTCCCGCAGGGCCACGACCAGGGCGCGGACCAGGAACGGCAGCAAGGTCAGCTTGCCGCGGGTTGCACCGTGTTTTTCATTCAAGTGCGCGCGCAGTTCTTCCACGGCGGTGACGTCGATTTCTTCGACATAACTGAAGTGGGCGGCGCGCTGGGTGGCTTCCTGCATGCGCTGGGCGATCTTGCGGCGCATACCGATGACCGGGATCTGCTCTTCGTCGCTACGCTGGGCGTAAGCGGCAGCAGCGGTCGATTGCGGCTGCTGACCCTGGGCCTGACCCTGAGCCAGATAGGCGTCGAGGTCTTCGTGCAGAACCCGCCCGGCAGGGCCGGTGCCACGCACCAGACGCAATTGGATGCCGAGATCCAGCGCATGTTTGCGCACGGCCGGGGAGGCCAGCGGGCGCTCATCGGCCTCGCGAGCAACCATCGGGCCTTGGCACGCGGCAGCGGGGCGAGGGGCCACAGCTGGTTTGCTTTCAACAACGGCTTCAACTTTCGGCGCTGTAACCGGAGCTTCTTTAACGGCAGCGACCGCAGGCTGAGCCGACTCTTTAACGTTGCCCGCGCCTTCGACTTCAATGCTGATCAGGATGCTGCCAACCGCCATGACTTCGCCGGGCACACCGCCGAGCGCAATGACCTTGCCATTCACCGGCGAAGGGATGTCGACCATCGCCTTGTCGGTCATCACATCGGCCAGCACCTGATCTTCGACGACCATGTCGCCGACCTTGACGTGCCATACCGACAATTCAACTTCTGCGATGCCTTCGCCAATGTCTGGCATCTTGATAACGTGCGTGCCCATTCAGACCTCCATAACCCGTTTCAAAGCCGCGCCCACACGGGACGGACCAGGGAAATACGCCCACTCTTGCGCGTGCGGGTAGGGAGTGTCCCAACCGGTGACGCGCTCGATCGGCGCTTCCAGGTAGTGGAAGCAGTGTTCTTGCACCAGGGCGACCAGTTCGGCGCCGAAACCGCAAGTGCGGGTCGCTTCGTGAACGATCACGCAACGTCCGGTTTTCTTCACCGACTTGACGATGGTGTCCAGGTCCAGCGGCCACAGGCTGCGCAGGTCAATCACTTCAGCATCGACACCGGTTTCTTCAGCCGCGACTTGCGACACATAGACCGTGGTGCCGTAGGTGAGGATGGTGACATCCTTGCCCGGACGGGCAATCGCGGCGACGTCCAGTGGCACTGTGTAGTAACCGTCCGGCACTTGCGCGGCCGGGTGTTTCGACCACGGGGTTACCGGGCGGTCGTGGTGGCCGTCGAACGGGCCGTTGTACAGGCGTTTGGGCTCGAGGAAGATCACCGGGTCATCGTTTTCGATGGAGGCGATCAACAGGCCTTTGGCGTCATAGGGGTTGGATGGCATGACGGTGCGCAGGCCGCAGACCTGGGTAAACATCGCCTCGATGCTTTGGCTGTGAGTCTGGCCGCCATAGATGCCGCCGCCGCAAGGCATGCGCAGGGTCATCGGCGCAGTGAACTCGCCGGCCGAGCGATAGCGCAGGCGTGCGGCTTCGGAAATGATCTGGTCCGACGCCGGGTAGACGTAATCGGCGAACTGAATCTCGGCCACCGGCCGCAGACCGTAGGCGCCCATGCCCACGGCGACGCCGACGATGCCGCTTTCGGAGATCGGCGCGTCGAACACCCGGGAGGTACCGTACTTGTTCTGCAGGCCTTCGGTGCAACGGAACACGCCGCCGAAGTAGCCCACGTCCTGGCCGAAGACCACGACGTTGTCGTCACGCTCAAGCATCACATCCATGGCCGAGCGCAGGGCCTGGATCATGGTCATGGTGGTGGTGGTCATGGCGGTATCCAGCTGAATATTGCTGTTGTGATCGTTCATGTCAGATCCCCAACTCCTGACGCTGGCGCTTCAAGTGCTCCGGCATCTCTTTATAGACGTCTTCGAACATCGTCGCGGCGCTTGGCGTCTGGCCACCGGCGAGGGTGCCGTACTGCTCGGCTTCTTTCTGCGCAGAGATGACTTCGGCTTCCAGCTCGGCGCTGACGGCGGCGTGTTCCTCTTCGGACCAGTGACCGATTTTCACCAAATGCTGCTTGAGGCGCGCAATCGGATCGCCCAGCGGGAAGTGGCTCCAGTCGTCGGCAGGACGGTATTTGGAAGGATCATCGGAAGTCGAGTGCGGGCCGGCGCGGTAGGTGACCCATTCGAGCATGGTCGGACCGAGGTTGCGGCGCGCGCGTTCGGCGGCCCAGGCAGAGGCGGCATAGACCGCAATGAAATCGTTGCCATCGACCCGCAGGGAAGCAATCCCGCAACCGACGCCACGACCGGCGAAGGTAGTGGCTTCACCACCGGCGATCGCCTGGAACGTGGAGATTGCCCACTGGTTGTTGACCACATTGAGGATCACCGGCGCACGGTAAACGTGGGCGAAGGTCAGGGCGGTGTGGAAGTCCGATTCGGCAGTGGCGCCGTCGCCGATCCAGGCCGAGGCGATTTTGGTGTCGCCCTTGATCGCCGAAGCCATGCCCCAACCCACACCCTGGATGAATTGGGTGGCGAGGTTGCCGGAAATGGTAAAGAAGCCGTGATCGCGTACCGAGTACATGATCGGCAGCTGGCGGCCCTTGAGCGGATCGCGCTCGTTGGACAGCAACTGGCAGATCAGGTCCACCAGTGGCACTTCCCGCGCCATCAGGATGCTTTGCTGACGGTAGGTAGGGAAGCACATGTCGTCGATGTTCAAGGCCAGGGCCTGGGCGCTGCCGATGGCTTCTTCGCCAAGGCTTTGCATATAGAACGACATTTTCTTCTGGCGCTGGGCGACCACCATGCGGTTGTCGAAGATCCGCGTCTTGAGCATGGCGCGCATGCCTTTACGGAGGATCTCGACGGGTACGCCTTCGGCCCACGGACCGAGGGCATTGCCCTGGTCGTCGAGCACGCGAATCAGGCCCTTGGCCAGGTCGGCGGTGTCGGCGGGTTCAACGTCGATTGGGGGTTTGCGCACCAAGCCTGCGTCGGTCAGACGCAGGTAGGAGAAGTCGGTTTTACAGCCGGGACGGCCCGAAGGTTCGGGAACGTGCAGGCGCAGCGGTTCATACGGTTGGCTCATGGCTTCTACGCTCGATCTTGTGAATTTCTTGTAGTGGGCGCGCTAGCTGACGATCTTTCTTTGGGTAAAAGAAATCCTGTCCTACAACAATCATAGGCCTCGCTCAGAAGAATATTTCTCTCTGTTTCGTTGCGCTTTAAGCTATTTGAGGATAAAAAATCTGCATAAACACAAAAAGCAGGTGGTTTTGTCTCATGCGCAAACTGGATCGTACCGATATCGGCATTCTCAACAGCCTCCAGGAGAACGCCCGCATCACCAACGCCGACCTCGCACGCTCGGTCAACCTGTCGCCCACACCCTGCTTTAACCGGGTCAAGGCCATGGAAGAACTGGGGCTGATCCGCGAGCAAGTCACACTGCTCGATGCGGACTTGCTGGGGCTGCACGTCAACGTGTTCATCCACGTCAGCCTCGAGAAGCAGGTCGAGGAAGCCCTGCAACATTTCGAAGAAGCGATTTCCGACCGCCCGGAAGTGATGGAGTGTTACCTGATGGCCGGCGACCCGGACTATCTGATCCGCGTGCTGGTGCCGACTATCCAGTCTTTGGAGCGGTTCATGATGGATTTCCTGACCAAGGTTCCAGGTGTGGCGAATATCCGTTCGAGCTTTGCCCTCAAGCAGGTCCGCTACAAGACCGCGCTACCGTTGCCGGCCAATGGCTTGACGCTGGCGGGGTAGCTCCCTTGATGGGTAGCTCCATTCATCACGGGGTTTTGCAGTAACACCGGCGTGGTGCTTTATTCATAAAGGTGCATAAGAGAGTCAGTCGTCCTCGGCTGCGCATGCCGACAAGTGTTGCCGAGCGTGAGGTGATGTGATGGGCCAAAGGGAGCGTTGCGAGTGCAAGGGCGCAGCTTCCTGGTCAGGTTGGCACAGGTTGCTCCTGGCGCTGTTGTTATGCGTCGCCTCGCTGGTGGTGGTTGCCGAGGATCGACCGGTCCTGATTGACATCGCCATTCCCCATAATTCGACATTTGACCAGGCAGCGGCTGCTATCCAGAAGGCTCTGGAGGGCGTTGCAAGCGTTAGAAGTCGTGAGGTGGCGTCTGCCAATAGCCTGATCAAAAGTGTCATGCAAGGGGAGACGGATCTGGCCATCGTCCCTGTTTGGGCCTTGAGTGAGTTTGCCCCTACATTCGGGATCTACGGCCTGCCATTTACCTTCCCGGAAATCAAACCCTATTCATTTTTCATGAAATCACAGTTGCAACCGCAACTCGCCGATCAACTCAAGGCCCAGGGATTACGGGCGTTGGGCGGCGTCTGGTACGGCGGAACGCGGGTTATCGCCAGCCAACTGCCCAGGCGTTCCCCCCGGGATTTCAAGGGCACCAGGGTGGCGGTTTCCAGCGAGGATTGGCGGTTGCTGGATCTGTCGGGCGTCGGTGCCGAGTCCATCGAAATGTCCGATAGCCTGATGGCTTCGGCCATGGCCTCCGGGGCGGTTGACGCGGCAGAGGTGCCCTGGGACCAGGTGACGAAAATCAATGCCGCATTCGTCACGCAAAGCGATCATCGCTTCAGCGGGTTGATTGCCATCTACCAGGTGGCGCGTTTTTCCGCATTGCCTGAGCCGACCCGCCAACGCATCACCCAGGTCATCAACTACGCCGAGGACTATGTCACCTCGACCATTGCCGTGCGTGAGCGCGAGGCCATGGACGCGGTGCAGGCGTCTTCGAAAATAACCTGGATGGGCGTCGATGAGGGGGTACGAGCTCAATGGCAGACGGTATTGGCAGAGCGCCAGGCGTCGGCGATCGAGAGGATTGGTCGATCGCTGGTGTACGAGGCGCGCATCAATCCGATCTCCACCCTGAGTTACAGCGTGCTGAGCAGTCCCTGGTCCATCAACTGGAATGCCTGGTTTCAATCCTCGCCAAAGCAGGTCAAGACATCGTTGGTTGCAGGCAAGCCCTATGACTTTGTGCTGGATCTTGGCCGGGGGATTTATCCCGGGGCATTGAGTAGCGGGATCAGCAGCCTGCTGCAGGAAGAGATCACTGCGCAGCCGGACAGCGACCAGATCCACTTGCTGGTTCGGCCGGTGCTGATGGGCGGCATACTCGAGCCGGCACCGGGCACGGATTTTCGCGCGCGCAGGTTCAATGTCCAGCGCGATCGCCTGCCGGCCAGGGTCAATGACCAGGCTCTGCGGGAACAAGCGCGCAATCACCTGATCACCTTGAGTGACCTGGCCAAGGAGTTGAGTGTCGATGAGCCCATGGTGTGGCCGCTTATTGCCCGTCAGGCGGGGTGCGCGCAGGTTGTGCTGTCGATTTGGGACGCTGCGGGGCTGCGTCCTCTGGACTACATCGTGGTCAGCGTGCCGGTGGGCGAAGTCGGTCAGCAGGATTCGCAAGCATGCGACACCAGCCTCAGAGGCGGCGAACTGGTGTCCGGGTTGGAGAGACTGCTGGAGGTGGGGAAAAGTGCGCGGCAAACTTCGCCCACAGACGCGGCCTTGCATCTATTCGACTCGATCCCGAAGGGCGAGGGGGACGCAACGACGGTGGCGGTGTTCGTCGATCGCTCGGAGTTTGACGCGGCTCAGCGTCAGGGCAAGACGTTACCCGTCTATGCGTGGGAGCTTGCCGGCAATCTGCCGCATTTTCTGGGACAGGACTCCATGCTGCCGGCCTCTATCGCCAATACTCGCCAGAAGTTAAAGACGCCTCAGCCTTATACCGAGGTCGTCAGACAGATCAACAATGTTCTGTTTAATGGTCGTACTCCGGCGGATCAGCGCAATGCCGATGGGGCAAGGGCGGCGATGCAGCGCCTGACCCAAGGTGTTGAAGCCCCCGTGATGCTGGTGCGGTATTTCGACTCATTCGGGCAAATGCAGAATCTGCCGCTGGCCTTGTTGGGAGCCGATGCGCCTGACAAGTTATTTACTCACCGTATTACCGTGGTCCAGCCATTACAGGATGCTCCGACGCTCCAGCCCGGCGCCTGTTTCAGCGGTTGGGACTTTGCCATTCCCAAGGCCCTGGATGGCGTGGGCGCCGAGTCTGCAGAGCTGTTGATGAAGGATGACTGGCGGATGCAGGGACGTGGCGTCAACTGGTACCAGAACAACACCGACTTGCTCAAGTTCATGACCCAGGCCGAGCCACCTTCCGTAGCCAGCAGCGCTTTGGTCCTGCTCGCCCATCACGGCAAGGGGGATGTCACGTTCTCCACTTCGGGGCTTCCAGATCGGGTCCTGGACTCGGACATGCGCAGGCGCTTCACGCCGGGTAGCGTGGCGATTCTGGCAGCCTGTTCGACCCTGGGCATCTCGGCCGCCAGCCAGACGTTCGTCGATATGCTGGTGCGTCGCGGCGTGGGCGCGGTGGTGGCATCGCCTTTCCCGGTGGACTCCGATTTCGGTACCCGACTTTCGGTGAGTTTTGTCGAGGTGGCTCGGCAGCTGCGGGCCAGCGGTTCATCGGCACGGGTCATCGATATCTTCAATCAGGCCTTGCAGAAAACCATCGATGCTTATGGCGAGGATTCCGGCTATGGGGATATGGCCCTGGAGTTTCAGATCATCGGTGATCCTGACTTACGCATGTGTGCTGTCCCGACCGCGTCGAACCCGCACACCGGAGGTGCGCAATGAAGCGTCGCCTCTATGCTGCTTTATTGGCGTGTTTCAGTGTGCTTGTCGTGGGTGAAGGGTCTGCGCAAGAGCGCCTTGGCGTATTCGTCAGCGATCTGCATTTCGGCCTGGGGCGTACTGCCGATGGGCACTGGCATCCCTATGAGGATTTCAGGTGGAGCCAGGCGTTGAGAGGTTTCCTGGCCGCGATTTCCAGAGAGGGACATGACCAGGTCGACCTGATCATCGTCGGCGATTTCCTCGAACTGTGGCAGTTGCCCAATGACATTCACTGCCAGGGCAGCGGAGCCGGTGCAGGCTGTTCGGTCGCCGAGCTGGTCGATCTGAGCCGGCGCATCATCAAGGCTCATGATGCCGATCTCCAGGCCTTGAAAGATTTTTCCACCCGCGGCAGCAATCGTCTCTATGTGGTGCCTGGCAACCATGATGCGGCCTTGCTCATTCCCGCCGTCCGGGCGCCGTTGATCGAGCGTCTCGGGGCGCAGAACGGGCGGGTGTTTTTCGTCGAAAGTGGCCTGTGGGTCTCCGAAGACAAGCGGATCGTGGCCGAACACGGGCAGCAGATCGGCAGTGATGTGAACGCCTTTGCCGATTGGCCGAAGGTCACCACCACCGACTCCAACGGCACTCAGCTGATGATTCGTTCCTGGGGAGAACGCTTCGTGCAGCAGTTGTTCAATGAGCAGGAGATGAGCTATCCGGTGATCGATAACCTCAACCCGGAAACCGCCGGAGCACGCTATCGAATGAGCGAGCGGGGTGTGGGTGGAACCGTCAAGGACCTGGCCAGGTTCATTGCCTTCAACATTTTTGAAACCACTCCGGGCCAGAAATACCGTGCGTTGTCGACTAATGGCGCCCATGACCCGCCGTTCAATCGCGCGGCGGCGGAGAAGGTCGGGCATCGGCTTTTCAGCTATTCGTTACCGGAGGGTGACTCATTCAAGGAGCAACTCCAGGACACCAACCCGGAAGGCGAGGAACTGCGCCGCGAACTCGATGAGATGCTCAAGACCCTGTCGACCGAAGACCTGGAAATGTTATGCCGCAACGCCGTTGTGTATACCAAAATCAACCCATGCAACCCGGTGCTCTCCGCGCTGGTGGTGGACGTGCTGGTGCCCAGGACGGCGATTTTCAAGCGTCACCTGAGGGCTCGCGAAGAGGCCCTGGGGCCATTCGACTTGTTTGTCTATGGGCATACCCATCGCTGGGAGTCCAGGTGGAAGGTCCCGTTGAGCAACACCCATAGCGTGACGGTGGTGAATACCGGGGCTTTTCAACGGCTGGTCGACGAGGAGGCATTTTTACAGTTGGCGGCTGCCAAGGGCATCACCCCTGCACAGGCGTTACGCGAGCTACGGCCGGAAGATCTCACAGCCTGTTATTCGGCGGTGTTCGTCAGACCGGGTACCTTACGCCCGGTGGCTGAGCTATGGCTTTGGGAAATGTCGGAGTCCGGAGGCGGGCGCTTCAGAGCGCCGGGCATTGCCGACTGTCGCTGACCCCCGCGGACATTGACCTCATGACCGGGGATTCAGAGCTGATTGATCGGGATCTTCAGATAAACCACCCCATTGTCCTCGGCCGGCGGCAGATTGCCTGCACGCACGTTGACCTGGATCGCCGGCAGCAACAGCGTCGGCAGAGCCCGCCCGGCGTCGCGCTGGTTGCGCATGGCGACGAACGCAGCCTGCTCGACGCCGTCATGCACATGGATATTGCTTTTGCGCTGCTCGCCGACACTGCTCAGGCATTGCGGCTCACGGCCAGCGGGCGGGTAGTCGTGGCAGACGTAGAGGCGAGTCTCGGCGGGGAAGGCGAGCAGCTTGCGTATCGAAGTGAACAACTGCTGCGCATTGCCACCGGGGAAGTCGCAGCGGGCGGTGCCGACATCGGGCAGGAACAACGTATCGCCTACCAGAATCAGTTGGTCTTCGATCAAGTACGCCATGTCCGCCGGGGTGTGTCCCGGTACGTGCAGCGCCTTGGCCTTGAGGTTGCCGATGGCGAATTCCTCGTCCGGTGCGAACAGATGGTCGAACTGCGTGCCGGTGACGGAAAATTCCGACTCGAGGTTGAACAGGGTCTTGAACACCTCCTGAACCTTGCTGATCGATTCGCCGATGGCGATCTTGCCCCCCAGCTCCTGGCGCAGGTAGGGGGCGGCGGACAGGTGGTCGGCGTGGGCGTGGGTTTCCAGCAGCCACTGCACCTGCAAGCGGTGTTCGCGGACGAAGGCGATCACCCGATCCGCGTGGACAGTCGCGGTGCGCCCTGCGACAGGATCAAAGTCGAGCACCGGGTCGACAATCGCACAGTGCCCATCATCGTGCTCGAAGATCACGTAGGTGTAGGTCGATGATACTTCGTCCAGGAAGGCTTGAATCAACGCTGGCATGGGGGCAGATCCTTTTGGGATGTGGCCGCAGATTAAGTACTTTATCCGCACACTGACTAGTCTGGATGTGATTTTAAATGATGCAAACCTTTGTGGAGTTGTATCGTGGGCGCCATTCCAGGGCCGGGTCTGTTCCGGATTTATTCAAGTAGAACAAGAGCGTTTTATGCTGCTGGCAACATTTTTTGGCGTGGTAATGGGCCTGGTCCTCGGCTTGACCGGTGCCGGCGGCGGCATTCTCGCGGTGCCGGCACTGGTGCTGGGGTTGGGCTGGAGCATGACCCAGGCGGCACCGGTGGCGTTGTTCGCGGTGGGCAGCGCCGCTGCGGTGGGTGCCATCGATGGCCTGCGACACGGCCTGGTGCGGTACCGCGCGGCGTTGCTGATCGCCTTGCTCGGGGCCTTGTTCTCGCCGGTGGGAATCTACTTCGCCCATCGTTTGCCGGAAAAGACCCTGATGGTGCTGTTCAGCCTGCTGATGGTCATCGTGGCGTGGCGGATGTTGCGCCGCGAGTCGCGGGATGCCGGGCCGAGTGACCATGGCAGTGCTTCCTGGGGGCAGAAAAACTGCATGCTCGATCAGCAGACCGGGCGCTTCTCCTGGACCGCGAAATGCTCGGCGACGCTTGCCGCATTAGGCGCGGTCACCGGGGTTGTGTCGGGGCTGCTTGGAGTGGGAGGCGGTTTTCTGATCGTGCCGGCCTTCAAGCAACTGACCGATGTACAGATGCGCGGCATCGTCGCCACCTCATTGATGGTGATCAGCCTGATTTCGGCGATAGGGGTGATCGGTGCGTTCTACGCCGGAGTCTCCATTGACGCCACGGGCGGGATGTTCATCGTCGCGAGCATCGTCGGCATGCTGCTGGGCCGACGGCTGTCATCCCGAGTGCCGGCCAGGGGGTTGCAGGTGGGGTTCGCGAGCATTTGCATCGTTGTGGCGGGTTATATGCTGTTCAAGGCATAAGTTGGGGCGCTCTTGCAAAAAAACCATCGTTGCGGCGAAACCACTGCGCTAGCTGCCTTGACGCAAGCAAGACCGCCAGGATCGTATTCACCTTGGCATCACAGGTGTCCGAAAATCCCCTGTAGGAGCTGCCGCAGGCTGCGATCTTTTGATCTTCGCGCCTGACTCAACCCCCCATCGGCGGCAATGTCCCCAGCAACGAAACCGCCGCCACCGCGGCAACGCCCAGCAGCCACTCGATGATCACACTGGTGCGCAGGGTCGACAGGCGCTGTTCACAGTCGTTCACCCGCAGCCAATTGAACAGCGCCAGCAGCAACATGGCGCCGACGAGGGCGACCTTGATCAGCAGGATCAGCGCAAAACCGGAGAGCAATGGCGTCGGCCAAAAGACTCCGGTGAGGACCCGGACATTGATCAATCCGCTGACCAGCAAACCGGCCACCAGTCCATAACCGATACCGCTGAAGCGGCGCAGTATCGCGCCGATCGGCTGGCCGGCCGGTTGTAGCAGGATCAACACCAGCAACATCAACCCGCCGAGCCAGGCGCCGACGCAGGCCAGGTGAATCAGCTGATTGAGGATCAATAGCTGGCCGTCGAGACCGTCGAGCATGGCGCCGTGGCCGACTGGCGCCAGCGTGGCCAATAGCAGACTCGTCAGGATAAGGCGTAACGCAAATGCGCTTTGCAGTCGAGTCATCAGGCACACGACCAGCAACAGATTGAACAGCAGGTGCCAGCTCCAGACCTGTCCGAAAAAAGTTTTGCTCAAGACTAATTGCACGGTCGGCAGATCAAACGCCGCCGGCCATGACCCGGCCATGCTGGCGGTGATCAGCAGCAACCAACAGAGCCCGCTGATCAGGGCCAACAATGCGAGTAGTTTTGTCACGCTGGCGAGGCGTCGATCCAGAGTTGAGAGCGCATCGGTAAGCGGCGCCCGGTCCAACAGCAAGGGCCGGAAGACCCAGGCGCCAAACAGCATCAACACCACAGCGAAATGCAGGAAACGGCACAGCACCAGCATGTCCGACATGGGTTATTGGCCGACCTTGAAGCTGTATTTACCTTCGCTTTTGTGAGTGTCGACCGATACCGCGTGCCACTCGACCTTGTACTCACCAGCAGTCAGTGGTTCTGCCGGGGTCACGATCAGGGTCTTTTTGTCAGCGGCTTCGGTGGCGATGCCTTTGATCGGCACTTCAGCGCCATCCTTGCTCAGACTGACTTTGCTGAAGGTCGCTTCAACCCCTTCGGAAAACATCAGGCGCAATTCCTTGGGCGCAACAGCGGTGCCCTCGGCGGCCGGTGTCGCGCTTTCCAGATGGGCGTGGGCGAACACCGAAGACGCGGCGAGCAGCGAGCCCAGCAAGGCCGCGCGGGTCAGGATTTTTTTGATAATCATTGTAGGCACCTTCAATGAGTGCAACGGGAACGTTAATAGAGCATGAAGCGCGAGAGGAGTGAAATGCCTCTTGGGCTTTTCGCGGGGAAGTCTAGCGTACGAAGTTTCGTTTTCGCCTGTCGTCCGATCTAGAGCGGATGGTAATCTTGATCAACGCTGTAGCCAGGGAGTCCTCATGGGCAATCACAAGATCGAGATTCGTCGCAGTAACGTCGAGAAAATTCTGCTGGCGGCGGAAAAAATCTTCGCCGAGAAGGGCTATGGCAGCACGGCGATGGCGGATATTGCCAGGGAAGTCCAATTGCCGCGCTCCAACCTGCATTACTACTTCAGCACCAAGAGCGAGTTGTACAGCGCGGTGTTGTTCGACTTGCTGGAAGTCTGGAAGCAGGACGCACTGTGCTTCGAGCTGTTCGATGATCCACGGGTGGTGCTCAGCAGCTATATCCGCGCCAAGATGAACCATTCCCGCAGCCGGCCTTATGGCTCGAAAGTCTGGGCCAATGAAATCATCCACGGTGCACCGACCCTGGGCGAGGCGCTGGATGCCAGCCTGTACGATTGGGCGAAGATGAAGGAAGCGAAGATTCGTCAGTGGGTGGAAGACAAACGCATCCTCGCAGTGGAGCCCTCGAGCCTGCTGTACATGATCTGGGCCTCGACCCAGCACTACGCCGACTTCGATCACCAGGTGATGATCCTCAACGATCACCAGCCGCTGTCGGACATGCAGTTCGAGCGGGCGGTGCAGACTGTGACCAGTGTGATTCTTCGGGGGATCGGGTTGGAGTCTTGAGGTGGTGGTTGCCTGAAAAGATCGCAGCCTGCGGCAGCTCCTACGCCGAGCGCGTACATCTGCGATGTTGCGAATCTACGCCGATCCGTAGGAGCTGCCGCAGGCTGCGATCTTGTCAGGTACACCCTGATTTCAGCTGAGTTTCTGATTAAACCACCACGTGATACGGATTCCTCGGATCATGATTCCAGTCCAGGAACGGCTTGCCGCTGTCGATGGCGACCATCTCGATGCAGTCCTGGACCGGGCAGGTGATCTGGCACAGGTTGCAGCCCACGCACTCGTCGTCGATCACTTGATATTTATGAGTGCCGTCAGGTTGCTTGAGGCTGGCGATGGCCTGGTGCGCGGTGTCTTCGCAGGCGATGTGGCAGCGGCCGCAACCGATGCAGGCGTCCTGGTCGATCTTGGCGATGACCTGGTAGTTGATGTCCAGGTACTTCCAGTCCGTGGTATTGCCCACTGCCAGCCCCGAGAATTGGTCCAGGTTGGCGTAGCCCTGACTGTCCATCCAGCGTGACAGACCGTCCTTCATTTCCTCGACGATGCGAAAGCCATGCAGCATCGCCGCCGTGCACACCTGTACCGCGCCGCTGCCCAGGGCGATGAACTCCGCCGCATCGCGCCAACTGCCTATCCCGCCGATGCCGCAAATCGGCAGGCCCCGGGTTTGTGGGTCGCGGGCGATTTCCGCGACCATGTTCAACGCAATCGGTTTGACCGCCGAGCCGCAGTAGCCACCGTGGGTGCTTTGGCTGCCGACCATCGGACGGGCAACCATGCGCTCCAGGTCGATGCTGGTGATGGAATTGATGGTGTTGATCAGTGACACCGCATCGGCGCCACCACGATGGGCCGCGCGGGCAGCCAGGCGGATGTCGGTGATGTTCGGCGTGAGTTTGACGATCACTGGCAGCGAGCAGTAAGTCTTGCACCAGCGGGTCACTTGCTCGACGTATTCCGGCACCTGACCGACCGCCGCGCCCATGCCACGCTCGGGCATGCCGTGGGGGCAGCCGAAGTTCAGCTCGATGCCGTCGGCACCGGTGGCTTCCACCAGCGGCAGAATGGCTTTCCAGGATTCTTCGACGCAGGGCACCATCAAGGACACGATCAGCGCGCGGTCCGGCCAGTCCTTTTTGACCTGAGTGATTTCCCGCAGATTGATTTCCAGCGAGCGGTCGGTGATCAGCTCGATATTGTTGAAACCCATGACTTCACGGTTGGCGCCGAAGTGCGCGGAGTAACGCGACGAGACGTTGACCGCCGCCGGATCTTCGCCGAGGGTTTTCCAGACCACGCCCCCCCAACCGGCTTCAAAGGCACGGACCACGTTATAGGCTTTGTCGGTGGGCGGCGCGGAGGCCAGCCAGAATGGATTGGGGGCTTTGATACCGGCGAAGATTATCGAGAGATCGGCCATTTACGCAGCCTCCACATTGAGCATGAGTTGGGCATTGATGGCTTCGGCGGCCAGCTTGCCGTGCTGCACGGCCTGGACGGTGAGATCCTGATCGAGACTGGTGCAGTCGCCGCCGGCATACACGCCGGGGATACTGGTACGCAGCTGCTCGTCCACCTGAATGCGCTCGCCCTGGCGCTTCAATTCACGGGCCAACGGGTCGCTCAGCGCTGCGCCGTCGAAGGCCTGGCCGATGGCTTTGAAGATCCCGTCGGCGGCCAGTTCGAAGGTCTCGCCGGTGGACTGCAAACGGCCGTCCACCATTCGCGTGCGGGCAAAGCGCATGCCGCGGACCTGGCCCTGCTCATCGAGCAGTACTTCTTCGGGCTGGGCCCAAGTCAGCAGGCGGACCTGATTGGCCTTGGCGATGTGCTGCTCGTGTTCGGTGGCGCCCATGTCCTCCAGGCCGCGGCGGTACACCAGATTCACGTCGCGCGCACCGAGGCGGGCCATTTGCACCGCCATGTCGATCGCGGTGTTGCCGGCGCCGAGGACGATGCAGCGATCGGCCACGGGTAGTTGAGTCAGGTCATCGGCCTGGCGCAGCTCGCGGATGTAGTCGGTGGCGGCGAGCATGCCCGGAGCGTCTTCGTGGGCCAGGCCGAGTTTTTTGCTGGCAGCCAGACCGAGGCCGAGGAACACTGAATCGAACTGCTGATGCAGTTCAGTCAGGCTGAGGTTGTCACCGAGTTTCTGCCCGTGGCGGATCTCGATCCCGCCTATGCCCAACAGGAACTCCAGCTCACGCTGAGCGAAGTCGTCCACCAGTTTGTACTTGGCGATTCCGTATTCGTTAAGGCCACCGGCCTTTTCCCGGGCCTCGAAAATTACCACATCATGACCGTGCATGGCCGAGCGGTGAGCGCAGGACAACCCGGCCGGCCCGGCGCCGACCACCGCGATGCGTTTGCCGGTCGGCGCTGCACGCTGGAACGGATGCTCGCTGAATTGCGCGTTGTCCACCGCGTAGCGTTGCAACAGGCCGATCAGCACCGGTGCGCATTCCTGGGCGTTGTTACGCACGCAGGCTTGCTGGCAGAGGATTTCGGTCGGACAGACCCGGGCGCAACTGCCGCCGAGGATGTTCGCCGAGAGGATTTTCTGCGCGGCGCCCTGGACGTTTTCCTGGTGGATGTTGCGGATGAATGACGGGATGTCGATCTCGCTCGGGCAGGCATTCACGCAGGGCGCGTCGTAGCAATACAGGCAGCGCGAGGCTTCCAGATGGGCCTGGCGGGCGTTGAGCGGCGGCGCCAGATCAGTGAAATGGCCGGCAAGGGCGACCGCGTCCTCGTGGGGATGCGGGAGGTGGTTCAAGGTCTTGATCACGGTGTTGGCCTCACTTTTTTTGTGGGTGCCTCTAACGGGCATTGGTTTGCACACATCGCTGAAACTGAACTCGGTCCCCGTAGGAGCTGCCGCAGGCTGCGATCTTTAAGCAGACGCCACGGTTCCGGCCTCAATCGCCAAGATCAAGATCAAAAGATCGCAGCCTGCGGCAGCTCCTACGGTTGGGTGGCCCTAACGTTTCACAGCAACCGGCTTGTGCAACTCAGCCCGTTTGCTCAACAGATCGAACACCGCGGGGTAGGCCGGGCGCTCGATGTAGCGCCCGGCACCGCGTTCGGCCCGCAGGTCGCCGTCAGCCCAGACCAGTCGACCCTGGCTGATGGTGTGGCTGGGTACGCCGCGCACGGTCTTGCCTTCGAAGATGTTGAAGTCGACCTGCTGATGGTGAGTCTTGGCCGAAATGGTCCGGGTGCCTTCCGGGTCCCAGAGCACCAGGTCGGCATCGGCGCCGACGCGAATCGAGCCTTTGCGTGGGTAGAGGTTGAAGATCTTCGCCGCGTTGGTGGAGGTCAGGCCTACGAAGTCCTGCATCGACAGCCGCCCGCTGTTCACTCCTTCATCCCAGAGCACGGCCATGCGGTCTTCGATACCGGCGGTGCCGTTGGGGATCTTGCTGAAGTCGTCGCGGCCGGCGGCTTTCTGCTCGGCGCAGAAGCAGCAATGGTCGGTGGCGGTGGTGTGCAGGTTGCCCGATTGCAGGCCCTGCCATAGCGCTTCTTGATGGCCGCGAGGGCGGAAGGGCGGGCTCATCACGTAACCGGCGGCGGTCTGCCAGTCCGGGTGCTGGTAGACGCTGTCGTCCAGCAACAGATGCCCGGCCAGGACTTCGCCGTAGACCGGTTGGCCCTTGCGGCGCGCATAGGTGATTTCATCCAGCGCCTCGCGGGTCGAGACGTGGACCAGATACAGCGGCGTACCCAGGGTTTCGGCGATACGGATCGCCCGGCTGGCGGCTTCGCCTTCGACCTGGGAGGGCCGCGACAAGGGATGGGCTTCGGGGCCGGTCATGCCCTGGGCCATCAGCTTGCGTTGCAGGTGATAGACCAACTCGCCGTTTTCCGCGTGCACCGTCGGTATCGCACCCAACTCCAGGCAGCGTTCGAAACTCGCCACCAGGGTATCGTCGGCGGCCATGATAGCGTTCTTGTAGGCCATGAAATGCTTGAAGCTGTTCACTCCATGATTGCTGACCAGTTCGGCCATTTCCTCGCGAACCTGCTCGCTCCACCAGGTAATGGCGACGTGAAAACCGTAGTCGGCGGCGGACTTCTCGGCCCAGCCGCGCCACTGGTGAAAAGCCTCCATTAACGATTGCTGCGGGTTGGGAATCACGAAGTCGATGATCGAGGTGGTACCACCGGCCAGTCCGGCCGCGGTGCCGCTGAAAAAGTCTTCGCTGGCAACGGTGCCCATGAAGGGCAGTTGCATGTGGGTATGGGGGTCGATGCCGCCGGGCATCAGGTATTGACCGCTGCCATCGAGCACTTCGCAGTCCGCCGGAACATCCAGGTTATTGCCGATTGCCTGGATCAAACCGTCAGCGCAGAGCACGTCGGCGCGGTAACTTTCATCATGGGTAACAACGGTGGCACCACGGATCAACAGTGACATTGCGAGTTCCTCACGGGCTTGACCGGCTGATGCCAGTTCTTGGTGTTGTAGTTGCGGCAAGCTGCGGGAAGTTATATTCCTGTCAGCGCTGTCAGCGCTGTCAGGAATAGACGCTAGCTGGAGTTATTGGATTGATCAAGATTATTTTTTATAAGCTTATATTCGTAATAACATATTGAAAAATATAGATTTAATTACAAATGCAGCAAAATGGTGAGGCCTCTCACCATTTTGACGCACTTGACAGGTTCCAAATATGGTCAAGATTTCTTATGTGAAATCAGCTGCTTGAGCTATGCCTATGGGCATGTGGAAACATTTGAAAAATATTGATGCACCAGATTGAGTCCCGACTGATCGGTCAACTTGCCTGACATTGCGATTGAGCCATGAAGCAAGTAACCCTGGATTCAGTTAGTTACCGAATAAAACTGATAAACATCAGTTGTTTACATGGATTTCATGAAACTGGCAGGCGCGCAAGCAATGTATCCGGCACGTTTATTGAGTGCCGCCGCTGCGACGTTGGCCGGTCCGTGAAAGTCGTCAGTACTCCGGCCATCGCCCGGTTTTCGGGTCAACCCGTCAACCAGCCCGATGAGCACAATAATCAAAAGAACAGTGGAGCGGCCATGCACCAGATCAGATCGCAAGTGACCGAGCGCGACGGCTTGTACGAGCTTGAGGCCGGCAGCGACGTACTCGACAGTCCCCGTTATAACCACGACATTGCGCCGACCAAAGTGCACGAACGAACCTGGAACAAATGGCACATCACGGCGCTTTGGGTCGGCATGGCCATCTGCGTGCCGACCTATACCCTCGGCGGGGTGCTCACGGCGTATTTCGGGCTGTCGGTCGGTGAGGCGCTGCTGGCGATTCTGTTCGCCAACATCATCGTGCTGATCCCCCTGACTCTGAATGCCTTCGCCGGCACCAAGTACGGCATCCCGTTTCCGGTGCTGCTGCGCTCGTCGTTCGGGGTAATCGGCTCCAATGTGCCGTGTCTGATCCGGGCCCTGGTGGCCTGTGGCTGGTTCGGTATCCAGACGATGTTCGGCGGCCTGGCCATACACCTGTTTCTGGGCTCGGTGTTCGAGGGCTGGAAGGCCTTGGGCGGCACCGGTGAGGTGATCGGCTTCATGCTGTTCTGGGTACTCAATCTATGGGTGGTGCTGCGCGGAGCAGAATCGATCAAATGGCTGGAAACCCTGTCCGCACCGCTGCTGGTACTGGTGGGTGCGGGCTTGTTGTTCTGGGCCTTGCCGAACGTCTCGTTGAGCGAACTGATGGCGCAACCGCCGAAACGCCCGGAAGGCGCTGGAGTGACGAGTTACTTCATGGCCGGGCTGACCGCCATGGTCGGGTTCTGGGCGACGCTGTCGCTGAACATCCCGGACTTCAGCCGCTACGCGAAAAGCCAGAAGGACCAGATCGTCGGGCAGATCATCGGTTTGCCGCTGACCATGTTCCTGTTCGCTTCGCTGGGTGTGGTGATGACCGCGGCCTCGGCCAGGCTGGTGGGGGTGACGGTCTCCGATCCGGTGACTCTGATCGGGCATATTCAAAGCCCGCTCTGGGTGGCGCTGGCGATGTTTGTGATCATCGTTGCGACGTTGTCTACCAACACCGCGGCGAACATTGTTTCGCCGACCAATGACTTCCAGAACATCGCCCCCAAATTGATCAACCGGACCAAGGCCGTGATGCTGACCGGGCTGGTGGGCCTGGCATTGATGGCCCACGAACTGCTGAAAAAACTCGGCCTGCTGGTCTCCGATATCAGCCTGGAAACCGTCTATTCCAACTGGCTGCTAGGTTATTCCAGCTTGCTCGGGCCGATCGCCGGGATCATGGTGGTGGACTATTTCCTGATCAAGAAACAACAGCTCGACCTGGCTGGCCTGTACCGCGACGACGTGTACCCGGCGTGGAACTGGAACGGTTTTATCGCCTTCGGCGTCCCAGTGGCGCTGACCGTGATGTCGTTGGGCAGCGACGCCTTCAGCTGGTTCTACAGCTACGGCTGGTTCACCGGCTCGGTGTTGGGCGGGTTGTTGTATTACGGGCTGTGCATGATGGGTCGTCGTGACACGGCGGTGGCCAAGACACCGGTGTGATGGCTAGAAGCTTCGCGGGCAAGCCTCGCTCCCTGTAGCAGCTGTCGAGCAGAGCGAGGCAGCGTTCGGCTGCGAAGCAGCCGTAAAACCCTGCACTTCGGTGCTTCAGATAAACCGCGAGCACAGATTTTACGAGGACTCCGTCCTCGGACGCTGCCTCGTTCTACTCGACAGCTGCTACGGGAATTCCAGCCTTTAGCTATGTGGATTTCAGTGAGCCCCGAGACTCCGGATTCGCCTGAGAAAACCAGAATAATTGCCTGAGGAGATCATCATGAACGCTGCCCTTGACGTTCTGCAGTCCAGCCATCAGCACATCAACCGCGACCGCCTGTGGCAGTCGCTGATGGAACTGGCCAAACTCGGCGCCACGGTCAAGGGCGGGGTCTGTCGCCTGGCCCTGACCGACCTCGACCGCCAGGCCCGCGACATCTTCGTGCAATGGTGCGAGGAGGCCGGCTGCACCGTGAGCATCGACGCCGTCGGCAACATCTTCGCCCGCCGCCCCGGGCGCAATCCGGACCTGCCACCGGTCATGACCGGCAGCCATATCGACACCCAGCCCACCGGTGGCAAATTCGACGGCTGCTTCGGCGTGTTGGCCGGAGTCGAAGTGTTGCGCACCCTCAATGACCTCGGTATCGAAACCGAAGCGCCACTGGAAGTGGTGGTCTGGACCAACGAAGAAGGCTCGCGATTTGCTCCCTGCATGATGGGCTCTGGGGTATTTGCCGAGAAATTCACCCTGGAGGAAACCCTGGCCAAGACCGATGCCGAAGGCATAACCGTCGGCGAAGCGCTGAACGCCATTGGCTATGCTGGCAGTCGCCAGGTCAGCGGCCACGCGGTCGGTGCCTACTTCGAGGCCCATATCGAGCAAGGGCCGATCCTTGAGGACGAGCGCAAAACCATCGGTGTGGTGATGGGCGCGCTGGGGCAAAAGTGGTTCGACCTCAAACTCAAGGGCGTCGAAGCCCACGCCGGTCCGACGCCGATGCACTTGCGCAAGGACGCGCTGGTCGGCGCGGCGATTGTGGTTTCGGCCGTCAATCGCGTCGCCTTGAGCCATCAGCCCCATGCCTGCGGCACCGTCGGTTGCCTGCAAGCCTACCCGGGTTCGCGTAACGTGATCCCCGGCGAAGTCCGCATGACCCTGGACTTCCGCCATCTCGAACCGGCGCGGCTGGACTCGATGATTGCCGAGGTCAGGCAGGTGATCGACATCACCTGCCAGAAACACGGTCTGAGTTTCGAATTGACACCGACCGCCGATTTCCCGCCGCTGTATTTCGACAAGGGCTGCGTCGATGCCGTGCGCAATGCCGCCCAAGGCTTGGGCCTGTCGCACATGGACATTGTCAGTGGTGCCGGGCATGACGCGATTTTCCTTGCGGAACTGGGCCCGGCCGGGATGATCTTCGTACCGTGCGAAGGCGGCATCAGCCACAACGAAATCGAAAACGCCACACCGGACGATCTGGCGGCCGGTTGTGCGGTGCTGTTGCGGGCGATGCTCGCGGCGTCGGCGGCGATTGCCGACGGCCAGTTGGCGGCTTGAATGACTGAAATCTGCTGGGATTGGCAAGTGGGATTCGAAGTACAAGTTGCTTCGAATCCCACCACCCTCGGTTACACCTCGTTCACTTTGACCCAACGCTGCTCCAGCGCGGCCAGGCGAATGGCGGTCGCCAGCCGTTCCACCTCCCAGGCTTGTTCAAAGTCGGTCCCGGCCGAACCTTGCCCGGCCAGCGCCATGATCAGCTCGTGCACCTCCAGGGTCTTCAACTCGTTGTAGCCCAACTGATGACCCGCTGCCGGACTGAAGGCCGCGTAGCCGGGCAGGGAAGGGCCGGCCAGCAAACGCTGAAAACCGTCCTGACCGGCGCGGCACAGGCGCAATTCATTCAAGCGCTCCTGATCGAACGCCAGGGTGCCGCGAGTACCGCTGATCTCGAAGCTCAGGTGATTCTTGTAGCCGTGTTTGAGCCAACTGCTGCTGAAGGTACCGCGCGCACCGTTGGCAAAACGTAGCAGGGCATGGGCCTGATCATCCACGGCGATGCTGCGCTGATCCAGGCTACCAGTGCTGGCGGGTCGCTGGCGATGCACTGTCTGGGTGTCGGCACACACCGCTTCCACATCACCGACCAGATAGCGGGCCATCGCCAGCAAATGACTGCCCAGATCCGCCAGAGCGCCACCGGCATGCTGCGCTTCGCAACGCCACGACCAGGGTGACTGCGGGTCAGACATGAAATCTTCGCTGAACTCGCCCTGAAAACTGATGATCTCGCCGAGTTCGCCGCCCTGAATCAATTCACGGGCCAGGCCAATGATCGGGTTGTGCTGATAGTTGTAGCCGACCCGCGTCACCACACCCGCCGCCTTGGCGGCGCGGCGCATCTGGTCGGCCTGGTCGAGGCTGACGGCCAGTGGCTTTTCGCAGTACACCGCTTTGCCCGCGGCCAAGGCGGCCATGGCCATGGGATAGTGCAGGTGGTTGGGCGTGGTGATGGCGACGACATTGACCTTTGGGTCGTCGATCAGTCGTTGCCAGTCGCCATGGGCTTTTTCGAAGCCCCAGGCGTTGGCGCAGTAATCGGCGCGCTGGCTGTCGGCGTCGGCCAGGGCGGCCAGGCGCAGGTGCATGGGCAGTTCGAATACCGCACTGACGTTGCGGAAGGCCAGGGCATGGGCGCGGCCCATGAAGCCTGTGCCGATCAAGCCGATTCCGAGTTCGCGCATGGTGGGGGTCCTCGTGGATTATTATTTTCGGGAGGACTATTAATGGAATAAATATTCTCAATATTCAATAGGTGGAATAAATATTCATTTTATTGGATCAATGACCATCCCCTGTGGAGCAGCCGACCAACGCTCTATTGCTTGCGATGGCGGCCCGACAGCCAACCTGTCGCTTTTCGGGTGTACCCAATCCCCTTGTAGGAGCTGCCGCAGGCTGCGATCTTTTGATCTTGGCTTTCGAAGGGATTTCAGGCTCGGCGCATTCCCCGTTGCAGCCGGCGAATGCTGCGATCTTCCGGCTGTGCCGGGAGTGCTGCAAAGCAAGATCAACAGATCGCAGCCTGCGGCAGCTCCTACGCGGTGCCTCCCATGCAACCTTTCGTACTAACACCAAATAATCAGGTTATCCATGTCGTACACCTCGCCGCCTTCTGTGAAATCCAGCTTGTGACTAATAAGGAGTATGCGCTCCCCCTCTTGCTGCTCATTCAAAGGAGGAAGGCCGCTCGCCATCAATCCTTGGTTGGTGACGTTGAATTGGGCATTCAGCTCTGGAGTCGCCGAAACTGTTTTCCAGAACGCTGTTATGAAAGCCTCGAATCTCTTGAATATGCGCCCGCGTAACTGCTCGGCTATGCGCGACGGAATAGGAGCACCATCATCGGTTGAAGCCTTGGCCAGCCAGTCGTCTGCGACCGGCTGGCCATTGCCACTCACGACACCGGGGTAGTCTCGACGGTCCTTGAACATGACATAAACGGGATCCAGCCCGGAATTGGAGGGGAAGACCACGATGTAATCGTCAAACTGAACTTCTTCAATCGCAACGAAGGTTTCCAGTAGTGGCAAGGGTGGCGATTCAATGAATCCCATCCTGTTCGGCAGGTTGCGCTCAACCGGTGGAGTGTTTTCGAGGTCGATGGGCGGTGTCCAGGACACGGTGGTCGGTGCCACACCATCGGCGGTAAAACTGTAGCGATTCAGAGGCTCATCCCAGGTAGCGACTCTTACTCGTACCTTTGAAGTAAGAGCGCTGCCATTGGTGGGGGTGATGTACACCTGCGCGAGCTCCTGAATTTCTTTCAAGTGCCTGAATTTCGTGCCGGGTTTGGCAGCGACGGTGCCGGTGCTCATCCTGAACGCCATATCGACTTCGGCTTTCGCTGCCGCGACGGCTTGCCAATCCTGTCCCTCGATCTGCAAAAGCTCCGAAAGCGGCACACTTAGGCCAAACCGCTGATCAGCCACCCGGCTGATGAAGTCGAATCGCAGGACAGCCGCATATTGCCCTTTGTGTTCTTCGGTTCCAGTGGTGATCAACCAGGTGAATTCAGCGACTGCCGAACGTATGGATTTTTGCAGATCCACAAACTGACTTCCTTCCAGTGGTGATGCACCGTTCAACAGGACATAGGGCCACGCGTTGGCGACGGCTGCAGGCGCGAAAACCGAAGAGCTGGTCCTGGTCGGGCCCGTTCCGGCCTGTGAACGCATGCGCACAAGCTGTTCCTCGGCGCTAACCAGCACTGCTTCAACCCGGGATTGAAGTTCACGATGACGCTGGGCGATGACGGGAAGCCGGGCGATGTATTGATCATGACTTCGAGTCATGTTCTGAAAAACCGTCTGCTGCAACGGTGCGTCCAAAAACGAATTTCCAAGGCTTCGTTGCGCATCATCCCTGGCAAACTGAATGGTCATTTGCAGAAATTCGAACTTCCTGACCGCTATCGACGCATCCTGTTGTGCGGCCTCCAATGACGAGATCTTGCGTTCCAGCTCGTCGATGCCTGATGTCGGGATCTTGCCCCATGCCCCCAGGAGCTGATCAAAATGAGCGAACGCACTTTCGACGGTCTGCTCTGCAAAGCTTATGTCGGCGGCTAGCTTCTGTACTTTTTCGAGGTTCTCGTTTGAACTCTTCAGCACTCTCTCTCTTGCACTTAACACCGCCGGCCTGGCCGGAACCGGACCGGGAACTGTCCCACCCTTGAACGCTGCCGTGCCCCGCCTGGCATGCCAGTTCTTTACGGAGTACACGACGCCATATGCGGAATGATTATTGAATGATCGGTCGTCCGGGTAGAACAGCAGGTCCGCACCTTTGGGGTGTCCCACAATTCGATCAAAGTGATTGACCAGTCGATCATGATTTTGTTTGTGAACGTCTACGGCCCAGATTTTGTCCACGAAATTCAGGAATTCTGGTTCGGTGTAGTCTTGGAGGTTTTCTTTAAGTTCCATCTTTAATATTATCCTTTTAATTCTTAAAAACACATTGCAACTAGATAGCTTTGGTTTAAGGCTTTCATCTGGGCCGGTAGGTAAGAACTTAGCGCCCCAGATTTTCAATGCTAAGAAGACGAAAGGTTCAATATCGTTATGACGTTTTGAATCCAGGCTTGTTATTTCGTGCACGCCACTCTTTGACTTCCTTCAGCACACCTGCCGGACTATCTTCTTGGCCTTCTTTGGGGTAGAAAATCACATCTGATCCTCCTGGATGATCGGTAATCAATTCGAAGTGATCAAGAAGCCTATCTGTGTAGTTACTTAGCGCCTCTCCTTCTAACCCACTCCTATTTTCGAAAAACTCCGCTATAAACAGTAAAAATTCAGCCTCTGTATAGTCCTCCAGCTTGCCCTTTAATTTAATCATTCTTTTTTACCTTTATGAATTTCAATATGGCGTGTTGGCGTTAACACTAAAAGGTTTTCCATATCGTAAACCGCTCCACCCTTGGCAATCTCTATTTCATGGTGGATTTCAAATTTCCTGCGACCCCCCGCCTGATCCGAGCGGCCTGGATAAGGAGCTGCACCATTTCGCATCTTGACCAGATTGGACTCACTAAATTGCTGCTTCAAGTTGGTATCTGCCGCAACGGCTCTCCAAAATGCCTCTCTAAACCGATGAAAGTTGCTGAACTCCCGCCCTCGCAAATGATCCGCAATCTGCGATGGAATCGGCGCACCCGCACCTCGTGCAGCCTCGCCAAGCCATACTCCTGAGATCGGTTGCCCAAACCCGGTCGCAACTCCTGGATCATCTCGCCGGTCCAGAAACAGAACATCAGGCGACGGCAGATCCGGATCCGCCGGATATCCAGGAATACTGGCACCGATATCCTTTTCGTCAACAGTCGGAAACGTTTCATTTTTCGGTAGGACGGGGCTGGTAATGCCGCCTGGATAAACGCCAGGCAGTGACGGCGTTATCGGTAATGTCGTCGAGCCGAGCGACTCGATGCCCGGGGGCAACAGTGGCGTCCAGGTCCGGGTACCGGTGGGTCGTTGCGCCTCCGGATTGGCGAACTCGACAGACCAGGGCGCAAATACCGGCACCACGCCGCGCGTGCCGTGAGTGCTTTGGGGTGTGGTGATGCTGGTCTTGTCGAGGTTGTAAGGGTTCGCTCCCAGGGCGGCGCTTTCCTGATAACGGATCTCGTATTCGCGGCGGTCAGCGACCCAGGTGTTTTTCGGTGCAAAGGGTGCGAAACCTTGTTCGATGCGTTTTTTGTTTACCTCATCGAAGGCTGAGGCGAGCGTCGAATTCTCGGCGACGGTGCGCCACATCAACGCTTCCAACGCCCCGAACGACTTGATTTCACGGCCGCGAAACTGGTCGCCGATCAGCGCTGGGATGGGCGCGCCCCTTTCCTGGGAGGCAGCCTTCCACCATTCTTCAGTGGCGGGCTGCCCGTTGCCTGTCACGATGCCCGAGCCCACTGGCGGCAAACCAAACGATAGATAGGTCGGCGCCAGCCCAGGGATGCAGACGATGCAGTCGTTGATACGAGTATCTACGCCTGCCGGAATGTCCTGTGCCTGCGGCGCACTTATCGACAATCCTGGATAGCTTGGCGTGGATCCTTGCGCTGAAGGGCTGACCATCGCGTCTGGCGTGAACTGCAAATGTCTTGCCGGAGCGCCCGGGATCTCGGCGGTGTAGGTACCCGTCAATGGATCAAGAACTGCGTTTACCACCGGAACGCTGGCCGATAACTGGCCACCGGTACTGGCTACGATAATCGCAGTGCCGCCTTGCACGGTTTCAGGTTTGATGCGATAGGTCACCTCCACCGAACCGCCAGCATCGGCGATGGCTTGCAGGTCCCGACCCTCGGGCAGCCCCATGAGGTCGGCTCAGACGCCGATCCCTTGAAACAGATGACGGCGCTGCTCAGCCGTAAGCTCGCCATCGCCCAGCACCGGCGAGTAGAGCATCGAACTGACAAACAAGCTGGCTAACTGGCCTGCACGTATCGCTGCAATGCGCAGGATTTCAGCTATAGCGCTAGAGATGGACGCTTCCAGCGCGACTGCGGCGCCCTCGACAACAAATGCCCCACCGCGGGTTAAAACCATCCCGCCAGCAGCCACAGAGGTAGCGGGTACTGTCAGTGTATTGGCCGTTCTGACCCGCTCATGACGCACATCTTCATCGGCCTGTTGCTTGAAACGAATGCGCGCGTCCCGTTGTTCGGCGTTCTGCCGATGACGCTCCCATACCTGTTCCCTGTCACGCCAGACTATTGTCTGCTCCGCGTGATGCCTGGCAAGTGCGTTGGATTTATCCGTGAGTGCTTGTATCTGTGTGGACAGAAGCCGAGCTTCATGGGCCGCGTTATAAGCGTTTTCCCACAACTGATGGCTGTCGTTGAGCGCCGTGCCGAACTCCGCCAGTCGTGTCAGGTAATCGTTTGCCGAACGAGTGAGTGGATCGTGCCCATCGAAGGATCTGGCGAGCACTTTTTTTGGGTTGAGTTCAGCGTTTTTTCGGGCAATCAGCCCATCGATTTCGTCTTTTTCCTTGCTGATCAGGTAAAGCTGCCAACGCTCGGTCGACTTGTTATCGGGTGGCTTTGTGGCGGCCGAAATTTCGCTTTGAATCGACTCTGCGAGTCTTTCAGATCTGGCTGCAAAGGTTCGATCAACCTCGGCCCTTATGGCGTCATGGCGTTGCGTCAGCGTGGCGAGGTGTTGGTGAAGGGCTGCCTGGGCGCGAGCGTGCTCTTGTGCCTGAGCCGCCGCTTGCTCTTGAGCGGCGGCCTGCGCTCGGGCTTGCTCCTGAGCGAGGAGGTGAGCCTTCTTGGCTCGTGCCCTGGCTTTTCTGCGCTTATTGCTTGATCCGCCGAAGCCTCCGGAAAACCCGCCACCACCGCCAATGCCGAAAAAGCCTTCGCCGCCACCTCCACTCGCGGGCGGCGGGCCCGGCCTGATAACGACGTCCCCTGTTGATCCATCTTGATAGGTTTGTTTAGCCATACAGTCTCTCCTTGTCTGTATGGCGCAGGGTGACGATTCAGCACTGGGCAGGTGCGGTATATAGTTATGGGTTGAAATTGATATCGAGGAGGTTCGCAGGAATGGATGTGTACGCCGCCTGAAAGCCAGGATCAAAAGATCGCAGCCTGCGGCAGCTCCTACAGTTGGATTGGGTACACCTGCAACGCGATAGGCCAGCCATCAAGTCGCCTATATCGCGGGCAAGTCGGATCGCCGCACCGCCGCTCCCACAGGGATCTGGGTGCACCATGGATATGCATTTCAACCAAACCAAAAAGGCAGCCCGAAGGCTGCCTCTTGCTCACCCAGAACCCGCTGCAATCAGGACAAAAACCCACCATCCACATTCAGCGAAACCCCAGTGGTATAGCTCGACGCTTCACTTGCCAGGTACAACACCGCCCCGGCCATTTCACTCGGCGCAGCCACTCGCTTGAGTGGGATCTGCTGCAGCGCGGTATTCAGAATCGCGTCATTCTTCACCAGTGCCGAAGCGAACTTGGTGTCGGTCAGGCCTGGCAGCAAGGCGTTGCAGCGGATGCCGTACTCCGCGCATTCCTTGGCAAAGACCTTGGTCATGTTGATCACCGCGGCCTTGGTCATCGAGTAGATGCCCTGGAAGATGCCCGGCGAAATACCGTTGATCGAGGCGACGTTGATGATGCTGCCGCCACCGTTTTCGCGCATCAGTTTGCCGGCTTCCACAGACATGAAGAAGTAGCCGCGGATGTTCACGTCGACGGTTTTCTGGAACGCCCCGAGGTCGGTATCCAGCACGTTGCAGAACTGCGGGTTGGTCGCGGCGTTGTTGACCAGGATGTCCAGGCGCCCGAATTGCTCGCGAATCCCGGCGAAGACCTGGCTGATCTGCTCCATTTCACCAATATGGCAGGCGACGGCCGTGGCTTTGCCGCCGTCGGCGATGATCGCATCGGCCACATGCTGGCAACCGTCGAGTTTGCGGCTCGAGACGATCACGTGGGCACCTTGCTGGGCCAGCAGTTTGGCGATGGCTTCGCCGATACCGCGGCTGGCGCCGGAAACGAAAGCGATCTTGCCGTCGAGGTCGAACAACTGGGTCTTGGACATGGTTTTTCCTTGTTGTATGCCAGGCGCGAGGTGCGCAGTCAGAGGCTGGATTTTTGGATGACTTGCAGGCTCATCTGCTCCAGCAGTTTGTTCATCTGAATGAACTGCGCGAAGCGTTTGTCCTGGGTCTGGCCATGGAAGAAGCGGTAATAGATCTGCTGCACGATACCCGCCAGGCGGAACAGCCCGTAGGTGTAATAGAAATCGAAGTTGTCGATCTGGATGCCTGCGCGTTCGGCGTAGTAATCGACGAACTGGCGGCGGGTCAACATGCCGGGCGCATGGCTCGGCTGGCGGCGCATCAGTTGCACCGGTGCCGGGTCGGCGGCTTCGATCCAGTAGGCGAGGGTGTTGCCCAGGTCCATCAGCGGATCGCCGAGGGTGGTCAGTTCCCAGTCCAGCACGCCGATGATTTGCATCGGGTTGTGCGGGTCGAGGATCACGTTATCGAATCGATAGTCGTTGTGCACGATGCTCGAAGTCGGATGGTCGGCGGGCATCTTGTCGTTGAGCCAGGCCTTGACCGCTTCCCACTTTGGCGCATCCGGGGTCAGGGCTTTTTCGTAGCGGTCGCTCCAGCCACGAATCTGCCGCGCTACATAACCTTCGGGTTTACCGAGGTCGGCCAGGCCATAGGCCTTGTAGTCGACCTGATGCAGTTCGACGAACTTGTCGATGAAGCTCTTGCACAGCGCTTCGGTCTTCGGCGCATCGAGGCCCAGTTCCGCTGGCAAGTCGGAGCGCAGGATGATGCCCTTGACCCGCTCCATCACATAGAACTCGGCGCCGATCACCGATTCGTCGGTGCAATGCACATAGGCTTTCGGGCAATACGGGAAGCCGTCCTTGAGCTGATTGAGAATCCGGTACTCGCGGCCCATATCGTGGGCGGATTTGGCCTTGTGGCCGAACGGCGGCCGGCGCAGGACGAACTCCTGCCCGGGGTATTCCAGCAGGTAGGTCAGATTCGAAGCCCCGCCCGGAAACTGGCTGATCCGTGGCGTCCCGCTCAGGCCGGGAATATGCGCCTTGAGGTACGGATCGATGAGGTTGACCTCGAGTTCTTCGCCGCAGCGGACATCGGTGGACTGATCAGTAAGCGCCATGCTTATCCCTTCTGCTTATTTTGGAGGCCCGACATTATTGTCTAATCTAATGTGCCTGCCCGGAGCCCACAACCGCGGCAAGCCGTTATAGGTGAGCGTGTTGCCGGGCAATCATTGCTTTTGATACAAGCGTTTGAATGCCCTGCAGCCACCTCCGGTCATTTCGCTGGCGGCAGGTCGATAGGGGTCAATAATGGGCGCCCGGAGAAATACGCCAGAAGGTTTTCTCCCACCAGTTCGACGGTGGCCTGGGTCGCTTCCGGAGACAGCCCGGCGACATGCGGAGTGAGGATCACGTTGCTCAGTACCTTGAGCGCTTGCGGCACTTGCGGCTCGGCATCGAATACATCGAGGGCGGCACCGGCGATCCGTCGTTGTTCCAGCGCCGAGATCAGGTCGGCGGTGACTATCACGCTGGCCCGGGCGATGTTGACGATAAAACCGTTGGGTCCCAGGGCGTCCAGCACCTGTCTGTTGATCAGGTGCTGCGTGCCGACACCGCCGGGAGTGGCGATGATCAGAAAGTCAGAGGCCCGGGCCAGCTCGGTGGGGGTCGAACAAAAGCTATAGGGCACGTCACTGCGTAACTGACGGTTGTGGTAATTGACCATCATATCGAAGCCTTTGGCCGCGCGTTTGGCGATGGCCGTGCCGACGGCACCGAGGCCGAGAATGCCCAGGCGTTTGCCGGCAAGGGAAGGGCGGATGATTTTCGGCCACTCACCGCGCCGGACCGCGGCATCTGCCCGGGGAATGTCGCGTACCAGGGACAGCAGTAGCGCCATGGCATGGTCGGCCACCGACGAAGCATTCACTCCAGCACCGTTGGTCACGCGGATCCCGCGGTTGCTGGCAGCCTGCAGGTCGACGTGTTCGTAGCCGGCGCCGATCACGCAGATGATTTCCAGATGCGCCAGGGCGGCGATTTCTTCGGCGGTCAAGCCAAGCGGACCGCGGGTCAGTACGGCCCTGATCTGGCTGGCGTGGGTCCTGATGGCTTGGGCCCGCTCGGCCGGCGTAGGCGCAAGAATCAGGTGAAAACCGCTGTGTTCGAGGATCGGCAGGTAGTCGTTAATGGTTTCAACCAGTACCAGAACGGTGACGGGCATGCTGCGCTCCTGAAAAATTTCAATCGGTGGATTTGCCGAAGTTGTAATGAGTGTGTTGCCCATCCCTGGGAGATCTCTGAAAGATTCCAGACTGCTGGCTAGAGAGATGATTGACAAGGGTAGCTGGCGCGGTGGGGTGTGGGGCCGAAGATCGCAGCGCCGCGCAACAGCAAAGTCAAAAGATCGCAGCCTGCGGCAGCTCCTACGGGGGCATTACGTTAATGCGCGCTGCGAGAAACGCCTGGTCCGCCTGACCGCTCCTCAGCTAAGTCTTTGCTTCTGTTGGCTAATCCCGGACAATCGCGCCCCTATTATGGCCGGGGCGCTGCCTGTCAGCTTTTTCTGACTCGCTCCGACTGTGTGGCACATGACTGGAAATGCGGAGATCCGACCGGATGAATGATCAGGCCAATAGCGTCGACGAACGCTATGAAGCGGCGACACCAGCGAGTCTCAGTAGCTGGAATCGCCATGACACAACCTGGATGCTGGGCCTGTTTGGTACTGCAATTGGTGCGGGCACCCTGTTTTTGCCGATCAACGCCGGCCTCGGTGGCTTCTGGCCGCTGATGATTCTGGCGCTGTTGGCGTTCCCGATGACTTTTTATGCGCACCGTGGCCTGACCCGCTTCGTGCTCTCGGGCCGGGCCGGCGCCGACATCACCGAAGTGGTCGAAGAACATTTCGGGATCAAGGCGGGGGCGTTGATCACCTTGCTGTATTTCTTTGCGATCTTTCCGATCCTGTTGATCTACAGCGTCGCGCTGACCAACACCGTGGGCAGTTTCCTCGAACATCAACTGCACATCACGCCGCCACCGCGGGTGGTTCTGTCGTTGGTGCTGATTCTCGGTCTGCTGGCGGTGGTGCGCTGTGGTGAACAGGCGATCGTCAAGGCCATGAGCCTGATGGTCTATCCGTTCATCGTCGCATTGCTGTTCCTCGCGGTGTTCCTGGTTCCGCACTGGAACGGCGGCATTCTCGCCACCGCGAGCACAGTGCCTGAGCCTTCGGCCTTGCTGCACACCCTGTGGCTGGCGATTCCGGTGATGGTGTTCTCGTTCAACCATTCGCCGATCATCTCGGCCTTTGCGGTGGACCAGAAGCGTCGGCATGGCGAGCACGCCGAAGAGCGCAGCTCGCAGATTCTGTCCCGCGCCCACGGCCTGATGGTGGTGATGGTGCTGTTCTTCGTCTTCAGTTGCGTGCTGACCCTGTCGCCGGCACAACTGGCCGAAGCCAAGGCGCAGAATCTGTCGATCCTGTCGTACCTGGCCAACCACTTCAGCAACCCGACGATTGCCTTTGCGGCACCGCTGATTGCGTTCGTGGCGATTTCCAAGTCGTTTCTGGGGCACTACATCGGCGCCAGCGAAGGCCTCAAGGGTCTGGTCGTCAAGAGCGGTCGTCGCCCGGCACCGAAGACCCTGGACCGCATGACCGCAGCCTTCATGCTGGTGGTGTGCTGGATCGTCGCTACGCTCAACCCGAGCATCCTCGGCATGATCGAAACCCTGGGTGGCCCGATCATCGCGGCAATCCTGTTCCTGATGCCGATGTACGCGATCCGTAAGGTGCCAGCCATGGCGCGGTATCGTGGCCAGGCTTCCAACGTCTTTGTGACGCTGGTGGGGCTGGTGGCGATTACCGCGTTGATCTATTCGTTGACGGCCTAGAAAAACAAGATCAAAAGATCGCAGCCTGCGGCAGCTCCTACACCGACCGAGTACACCCGTGATATTGCGGGTGTATATAAATTCTGTAGGAGCTGCCGCAGGCTGCGATCTTTTGATTCTGGGGTATAAAAAAACGCCGCCCATCTCACGATGGGCGGCGTTTTTTATGGCGTTGTAACGTTAAGCTTGAATGACCGGAATGTTGGCATTCGCAGCAGCTTCACGGAACTCGGCGATCTGGTCGAAACTCAGGTAGCGATAGACATCGCTGGCCATGGTGTCGATTTCCTTCGCGTAGGCCATGTACTCCTCGACGGTCGGCAGGCGACCCAGGATCGAAGCCACAGACGCCAGCTCGGCCGAAGCCAGGTAGACGTTCGCGCCGTCACCCAGACGGTTCGGGAAGTTACGGGTCGACGTCGACACCACGGTGGAGTTCGGTTCAACGCGCGCCTGGTTACCCATGCACAGCGAGCAGCCCGGCATTTCCATGCGCGCGCCAGCCTTGCCGTAGATGCCGTAGTAGCCTTCTTCGGTCAACTGGTGAGCGTCCATCTTGGTCGGCGGCGACAGCCACAGACGAGTTGGCAACGCACCTTCGACTTTTTCCAGCAGTTTACCGGCAGCGCGGAAGTGACCGATGTTGGTCATGCACGAACCGATGAACACTTCGTCGATCTTCTCGCCAGCAACGCTGGAGAGCAGACGGGCGTCGTCCGGATCGTTTGGCGCGCAGAGCACAGGCTCTTTGATGTCGGCCAGGTCGATTTCGATGGTTTCGGCGTATTCGGCGTCAGCATCGGCAACCATCAGCTCAGGGTTGGCAACCCAGGCTTCCATCGCTTGTGCGCGACGTTCCAGGGTCCGTGCATCGCCGTAGCCTTCGCCGATCATCCAGCGCAGCAGGGTGATGTTGGAGTTCAGGTACTCGGTGATCGACTCTTTCGACAGCTTGATGGTGCAACCGGCAGCGGAACGTTCGGCGGAGGCGTCGGACAGTTCGAAAGCCTGCTCGATGCTCAGGTTGTCGAGACCTTCGATTTCCAGGATGCGACCGGAGAAAGCGTTCTTCTTGCCTTTCTTCTCTACGGTCAACAGGCCAGCCTGGATCGCGTAGTAAGGAATGGCGTGAACCAGGTCACGCAGGGTGACGCCCGGTTGCATCTTGCCTTTGAAGCGCACCAGGATCGATTCCGGCATGTCCAGTGGCATGACGCCAGTGGCTGCAGCGAACGCTACCAGACCGGAACCGGCCGGGAAGGAGATGCCCATCGGGAAACGGGTGTGGGAGTCGCCACCGGTGCCGACGGTGTCCGGCAGCAGCATGCGGTTCAGCCAGCTGTGGATGATGCCGTCGCCCGGACGCAGGGAAACGCCGCCGCGGGTCATGATGAAGTCAGGCAGGGTGTGGTGGGTGGTCACGTCGATCGGCTTTGGATAGGCCGCGGTGTGGCAGAAGGACTGCATGACCAGATCGGTCGAGAAGCCCAGGCACGCCAGGTCTTTCAGTTCGTCACGGGTCATTGGACCTGTGGTGTCCTGGGAGCCGACGGTGGTCATTTTCGGTTCGCAGTAGGTACCTGGACGAACGCCAGCTACGCCGCACGCCTTGCCGACCATTTTCTGCGCCAGGGTATAACCCTTGGTGCTTTCAGCCGGTGCTTCGGGCAGCTTGAACAGGGTCGAAGGTGGCAGACCCAGTTCGGTGCGAGCCTTCTCGGTCAGGCCACGGCCGATGATCAGCGGGATACGACCGCCGGCACGGACTTCGTCCAACAGAACCGGAGTCTTCATTTCGAAGGTGGTCAGGACTTCGTCGCTGTTGTGCTTGGTGACTTTGCCAGCATGCGGATACAGGTCGATCACGTCGCCCATGTTCATGTTGGTCACGTCGAATTCGATCGGCAGTGCGCCGGCATCTTCCATGGTGTTGTAGAAGATCGGAGCGATCTTGTTGCCGAAGCAGAAACCACCGGCACGCTTGTTCGGCACGAAAGGAACGTCGTCGCCGAAGAACCACAGTACCGAGTTGGTTGCCGATTTACGCGAAGAACCGGTACCGACCACGTCACCGACGTAGGCGATCGGGAAGCCTTGACCGCGCATTTCTTCGATCTGCTTCATGGGACCGGTGACGCCTTGCTCATCCGGAACGATGCCGTCACGGGCCATTTTCAGCATGGCCAGGGCGTGCAGCGGGATGTCTGGACGGGACCAGGCATCGGGAGCAGGGGACAGGTCGTCGGTGTTGGTTTCGCCGGTGACCTTGAATACGCGCAGGCTGATCTTGTCGGCCAGCACCGGACGCTTCTGGAACCACTCGCCGTCAGCCCAGGATTGCAGCACGCCTTGAGCGTGAACGTTGCCGTTCTTGGCTTTTTCCGCGACGTCGTGGAAGGCGTCGAACATCAGCAGGGTGTGCTTGAGTTCCTTGGCCGCGACTGGCGCCAGTTCGGCGTCTTCCAGCAGGTCGACCAGGGTCACGATGTTGTAGCCGCCTTGCATGGTGCCGAGCAGTTCAACAGCGCGTTTCTTGTCGATCAGAGGGGAGTTGGCTTCGCCTTTGGCCAATGCGGAAAGGAAACCGGCCTTTACATAGGCGGCTTCGTCGACGCCAGGCGGCACGCGATTGGTGATCAGGTCAACGAGGAAAGCTTCTTCGCCAGCCGGGGGATTCTTCAGCAGCTCGACCAGGCCTGCAGTTTGTTCGGCGTTAAGCGGCTGGGGAACGATACCCAGTGCTGCGCGCTCTTCGATATGTTTGCGGTAGGCTTCAAGCACAGTTATTACCCTCATCAGTGGTCCCAAATGGGTGTCCGGGACGCTCATCCAGAAACTCACGGCACGCATGCGCCCTGGGGGCTTTTTGAGCCACCTGGCCAGAGTTGCCGGAATTCCTCACAGAAGCTGCTTTCAAAGTTTTACGCCTGCAGAACGGAGCTGATGAGGGTTGGCGCTGAGTTTTCCCCGCTGGAAATACCCCTCGCCAACACCGCTCTGAAGGAACGACTGTGCTCGTGACGCTTTGAAAACAGCTTCTAACGGACATTGGCGCCTTAAAAGGCTGGCTGATTCTACGGCAAAAATTTTCTAAAGGTAAGTTAGCTGCTGAAGTTTGAGGGGTGATCAATGTTAGACAAAGGGCTAACATGGGCATCTGTTTTGCTTTCCCGCGTTCTGGCTACCTATGCCCAATCAGACTATCAAGACCCCCTGCGTCGGCCTTTGCTCCACTGTGTACGGTGATTTGGTGTGCCGTGGCTGCAAGCGGTTCCACCATGAAGTGATTCACTGGAACGGCTACAACGAGGAACAAAAACGTGCGGTGTGGCTGCGCCTGGAACAGCTGTTGGTGCAGGTGATGGCCGGCAAACTGGAGATTTTCGACCCCCAGCGCCTGCGCCTGCAGCTGGAACAGCGAAAAATCCGCTTCGTACCCCATCAGTCCGAGTATTGCTGGGCTTATCAGTTGATCGCCCGTGGTGCGCGGGTTATCAACAATCTGGATGCCTACGGGATGGTGCTGTTACCGGAGTTTCGCGACTGGAACCTGCCGGAGCTGCGCGATGCCATCGATCGGGAATTTTTCCTGCTGTCTGAAGCGCATTATCAGCGCTACATCGCGCCAGGGTTTCTCAGGGATGCCTTGGCACCTGATTGAATGCAAAAGATCGCAGCCTGTGTAGGAGCTGCCGCAGGCTGCGATCTTTTTAATCTTCCGGCTTTCAATGCTTGGTAACAATCTCCTCCAGATGGTCGATGATTTCGTCCGGCTTGAGCACCAGCACATCGCCTTCCAGCGAGTCGAGCACCACTTCCGCCGTATTGCCGATCAAAGCCCCGGACAAGCCGGTGCGTGCCACTGTGCCGATAACAGTGACCGATGCCTCCAGTTTGTGGGCCATGTGGGGAATCAACACATCTGCCGGGCCTTCCTCGACGTGCAGGTGCAAGTCATCGATGTCGAACTCCGCCTGGAACGCCTTGCACTGCTCGCGGTAGCGGGCCTCGATGGTTTCCTTGAGCTGGAACACCGGGTCGGCGGCCGACAGCATCGGTGACGGATGGGCACTGATCACATGCAGTTGCGCCTTGGCCAGGCTGGCGATGTCGAAGCCGTAATCGACAATTCTGGCGTGCAGGTTGCGATGTTCGCCATCGGTATTGCCGACGTCGATGGCCGCCAGAATCACCCCGCCGGTCCAGGGCTTGGCAGTCTTGACCAGCAACACGGGCGTCGGGCAATAACGCAGCAGTTTCCAGTCGGCTGGAGTGAGCAAGGCCTTTTTCAGCGGGTTATCGGAGAAATGCTGCTTGATCACCAGCCCGCAACCCTCGGCCTGCTGCACGTCGATGATGGTTTCGTGCAGGCTTTCATTCCAGGCCTGTTCGGTGGTGACGCTGTAGCCTTCCTCCAGCAAGCCGCTCTTGATTACGCTGAGCAGGCTTGCGTGATCATGTTTCTTGTCGCACACCAGCAGATGCAGATGCGCCTGGGTGACCCCTGCGATCAACTTGGCGCGTTTGAGGGCGAGGCTTTCCGAATGCTCGGGCTCAATTACCACCAGAATGCTGCGAATGGCTTGCATGATCGGGATCTCCTTAGTGAAAAGACGCTGCGTTGCACAACTATAGTTGCTGTGCGCCGCGCGTGATGTTGATGCATGTCAAGTCGGCCGACTGGTGGTCTGCGGCCCGGCCGGTATAATCAGCGCCCTTCGCTGTGAACCTTTCTTTCGTGAGCCTCATGTTACTGATCGCTGAAGTCGCTACCGTCCTGCCTTGCCACGCTCCTGAACTTGCGGAAGTGTGCCAATGATTCTTCCGGAAATTCATGAGTTTCTTGGGTGCCGCACCCCCGATGGCTGGATCCAGGCCGCGCTGGCGGATCAGCATACCCTGTTGATCGACCACAAGAACTGCGAGTTCAAGGCCGCCAGCACCGCGCTCAGCCTGATCGCCAAGTATCACTCCCACGTCGATCTGATCAACCTGATGTCACGCCTGGCCCGGGAAGAGCTGGTTCACCATGAACAGGTCATGCGCCTGATGAAAAAGCGCAAGACCGAGCTGCGCCAGCTCTCCGCCGGGCGTTATGCCTCGGGGCTGCGCAAGGTGGTGCGCAACCACGAACCGGTAAAACTGGTGGATACCCTGGTGGTCGGGGCCTTTATCGAGGCGCGAAGCTGCGAACGCTTCGAAGCGCTGGTGCCGCATCTGGATGAAGAGCTGGGCAAGTTCTACTTCGGCCTGCTGAAAAGCGAGGCCCGGCACTTCCAGGGCTATCTGAAACTGGCTTACCAGTACGGGGATGCCAAGGACATTGCCCAGGTGATCGACAAGGTCAGGGCGGCGGAGCAGGAGTTGATCGAGTCGCCGGACGTCGAGTTCCGCTTTCATAGCGGCGTGCCCTCGTTTCCGTAGGAGCTGCCGCAGGCTGCGATCTTTTGATCCTGCTGCCGATTGCTTATCCGCTCAAACCAAGCCGCTCATGCCACTGGGCAATGGATTCTTCGGGGTAGACCTCGAACTGCTGGTCGCCGGGATGCGCCTCGACCTCAACCCAGGCAGCTTTCGAGCCAAGCATCAGATGGGTGTGTTCCGGCGGCACCGGCAGAGGCGTGTCGATGGCCGAGGCGAACGGATGGATCAACTCCGGCCACTCGGGGCTGAACAGCCAGAGCGCACTGCCGCACAGCTTGCAGAAATGCCGCTCGGCCGTGCTGCGGTGGGCGCGACTGTCGCCCTCGTCCTTGAGCCGCGCGTGATAGATCGCGATCTGCTTGCGGCCGCGGACTTTCAGGCTGTTGGCATCGCCCCCCAGGTTGATTGCGTAACCGCCACCGCCCTGGGTCTTGCGACAGATCGAGCAATAGCAGCGTTGGTAAGGGTAGGGGTGGGCACTGCTCAGGCTGAACCTGACCGCACCGCAATGACAGGATCCTTCGAGCTGCATGGGAACCTCCGACAGGGCAATTGGCGTCCCCATGTGTGTGCGTAGGAGCTGCCGCAGGCTGCGATCTTTTGATCTTAGATGCTGTGCCGCAAACCGATCGCAGGTTTTACATGCTGTATTGGACTTTCCACTTGGCATACTCGCCAGGCATACACACCGCACAAGGTCGATAACCGGCGCTGCGGGCTGTGGCTTCATCGAGAAAAAACACTCTATGGGCCACGTAGCCACCTCGGGCCATCGCACGCAAGGCGGCGGGGCAGTCCAGGCGACCGTAGATTCGTGATTGGCGATGACCGCCGAGGGTTCCGGGTTCAGTGCTTTGCACGGGCTGGCCCTGGGGACCGAGCAACAGGAACGGGCGGCTCAACGGCCTGGCACTCGCCACAGATACCAGGCTGCTACCGTCCGGTAGGGGCTCCAGCTCTGGCCGAGGTCGATCATCTGTTTGCGGGTTGGCTGCTGTTCCAGGCCTTTGAGGCGACGATAACCATCACGTACGCCAAAGTCGTCGGCGGGCAGAATATCCGCGCGTTCCAGGCTGTAGATCAGCAGCATTTCCACGGTCCAGCGACCCACGCCTCGCAGGCTGGTGAGTCTTTTGATCAGCGCTTCGTGGTCCATCCCCAGCGCTGTCGGATAGTCCGGGACCACGCCATTGAGCGCGGCCTGGGCAATGCCTTGAATCGTCGCGATCTTGCCTGCGGAGAAACCACAGGCTCGCAACACGTCAAACTCTATCGCCAGAAGCTGCTCGGCACTCGGGAAATCCTGTCCAGGAAATAGCCCCAGCATACGACCGAGAATCGCATCGCCAGCGCGGGCATGCAGCTGTTGATAGGCAATCGCCCGCACCAGTGCTTCATAGGGATCACGTGCAGGTTTTGGCTGGTGCAGGCAAGGGCCGATGGCTGCGATATGCCGCGCCCAGTCCTCGTCGATCGAGGCCAGGAATGCACTGGCGTGATGGTAGATGTCGGGCATAGGGTTCCTGAGACAGGGCAGCGGTCACCCCATGCAGTCTGAACCTGAGACAGCAAGGCCGCACCCCGTCTCTTGCGTTCAAACTGAGCGGCCAAAGCGAACGCCCACGGGAACAACAGCCGCACTATAATTAATGTGTGTCCATATTTGCGTGGCGAGCACTCCAAAACGAATCAGGTGTCCATAACGCCCGCCTGAGCGATGTATGACAGCACAGCAAATGGGACGGACAGCAGATCTGATTAGGTGATAGAGGGTTCAGCCATGAAAAATCACTCCTTCCAGCATTACTCTCATGATCTGGAAATGGCCGTTCACGACACGTGGGTTACCGCCAAAGTGAAGTCGGCCTTGGCCTTTGCCGAACCAGCCCTTGGCCTGCATATCAATGTCAAGACCCATGCGGGTGTGGTGGCGTTGAGCGGCCGCGTCAACACCCATAGACAGTGTGAAAAGGCTATTGGTCTGGCCCGTTCGGTTCATGGCGTCGCCGAAGTCGATGCCAGCGACTTGCAGACCCACGTGTTCACGCCAGGGAGTTTTCCAGAAGCTCCCAACGCCGAAGAGAGCACTGAGAGTCGGTCACAATCGTCAACCAGGATGGACGATAAATGACCATGGCGACCTGGTGAGAGCTGCGTTGCTGGTCAGCAAAGGCAGGCGCATTACTGGCTCCTGCACCTGGTGTTGCGATCAACGTCTACTTGGAAAATTTTCTCGCTCCAGCAACGCACAGGATCACCGCAACGGTAACCCCCAGCATGCCCATGCTGACTCGCTGGTGAAGCAGCGTGGCCGCCAGCGCCAAGCCCAAAAACGGCTGTAGAAGCTGAAGCTGGCCGACGGCGGCAATACCCCCTTCGGCGAGCCCGCGATACCAGAATACGAAACCGACGAATTCCAGTACCGCCACGGTGTTGCCGGCAGCGAACCGCTGAAGATGAGTACCCCGATGAACCCGTTGAGCCCTCCGCTCGTGGTCTTTTCCAGCGTCGGGTTTTGCAGGTTCGGTGGAGCAAATCGCAGGCCAACTACCGCATCACGCCGTATTACCCTTGACGGGGTGCTTCGACAGGCGGTGTACCGTCGTGAAACAGCTGCTTGAGCTGGGCGCGCAGTTCCGCCGAGTCGCTATGCTTATGGGCGACCATCGCATGCTGTACGGCCGCCTCGAGCAGTTCGTCTTCGGAGTCTGCCGATAGCGCGACCGAGCAATTGATATCGCTCGGATATTCGCGGCAATCGATGTATTTGCGGGTCATGGTGTTCTCCTCGGCGTGGCGCATCGAGTGAGTGGCGGTACTTGAAGTATATCCCAGGGGGCAAATCGGCTGATTCGAGCCGACCCGAGGGTACTTGGCGCGACAGTCCCGCCGTGCAAGGATGCCTGGAGTGATTTGCGCTTGCCGGGTGCCTGCCATGGCCACCACTGAAGTTTCGCCACGCCTGACCAGCAGGCGTCTGCGGGCCTTGCACCGAGACGGTTTTGTCCTGTTGCCCAGGATCCTCAATGGCATGCAGATTGAAACCCTGCGTGCTGCCATCGATCGCCTCAAGCAACAGCACTGGGACTACAGCGGCCTGCTCGAGCACTACGCCTGCGTGTTCAATCGCGACCCGCTGTGGCTACCGTTTCTCGACCTGCCCGGGATCATTGAATTGGCCGAAGCGGCCCTCGGCGACGATTGCCACCTGATTGGCCAGACGGCCTGGCGTTGCCATCCCGGCTTCACCGGCCTGGCGCTGCACCTGGACTATCTGGTAATGGAACTGCCAGCCGGCCTGCTGGCCGATCCGGGCTTTGAGTTGCCGATGCAGATCTGCACCGTTCACCTCTACCTGGATGATATTGACGCTGATCTGTGTCCCACCCACGTGATCCCCGGCAGTCATCGGGCTGGCCGCGCGCCAGGCAAAGGTGAAACTCAGTGGCAGGGTCGTGCTGCGCAGCCGGTATTGTGCCGGGCCGGTGATGCCCTGATGTTTCGCAGCGAGCTATGGCACGCCGGCAGCAGCAACCGGACCCCAGACCGCAGCCGCTACCTGCTGCAGGTGCATTACGGGCGGCGAATGGTGGCGCAAAAATTCGCGCCTTACCTGCACTGGCGCTTCAATCCTGACGTGCTGGCCGCCGCCACTGCGCGCCAACTGCGGCTGCTGGGCGACCATTTGGAGGCTGAATATGACTGAACTGCCCGGGCAGGCAAAATCGATTTCCGGGTGGTCTCAGGAAGTTCGCTTGCTGCTTGGACAGAGCAAAAACGCTCGGCGAGCTTTAGTTCCATATGGCTGGTCTTTTCGGGAGTATCTATATGGGCCATGGGAATCTTGTGCTGTCTGTTAGCAACATCAAAACACTTAAATGTATCACCATCATTAATGGCAATTACTCGGCATCGAAGCAATGAGTCGATTCAGTCTGCCATCTGGCCAGACCAATCGGCTGCTCTTGCGGGCAGCCTGGTCCTTGATGGTCAGTTCGACACAAGCTCGCTACGCCCTTTCAGACGACGCCTTACAGCAAGGGCTACAAGCAGTAACAATAATGTGGTCACGCTGAAGAATATCGTGTTGAACAATGGGAACGGTTGGTCGCGGCTTGTCGTTGCTTCGATGTGCGTAATGTTGGGGAAGACCGACAGAATCTGAATGCGCCAGCCGTAGTAGCGAATGAGCGCCAACTGTTGAGCATCACGGGAGTAACCCTGGGCTTTCGCCTGCACGTCGGCCGAGTCAAACTTGAAATACCAGGGAAAACTCCAGCCGGTATTTTCGTTACGATAAACCATGACTTCCTTTGAGTCTGGATCCTCGGTGTTGATGAAATACACGTCCCTGGTGGGGCCGTCGGCCGGGTTTTCTGCATTGATGACCCCATCGTGGTCGACCCGTTTGACTTCAACACCTGTGACCATCACCACCTCGTGTTGAGGTAGCACATAGTAAAGACCTAGTGCGCCAGCACCGGCCACCAGGAAGATCGCACCCAGAATCAACCCCTTGAACCACTTCATGTAAATACTCCAGTTTAGATCGTCGGAATTCTGCCCCAATTCGGTAGATCGATGGCAAATATTAGTCGCTGAATGAATGGGGAAAGCCCAGGGCGATTCATGGCGATCTACAAGACCAGTGAAGAACGGGTGGCAAGAGGCTTATTCCGTAGCTTGTGCAGTGATCACAGATAATTGATACAAGGTTTTGCTGGCCGCGTTGACAAGCACCAACCTGATATTATCAGCGAGTACATCAGTCAAAAGGACACTTGTGTGGGGCATGTTTCCGGATTGCCGGGGCACTGGCTCTCCAAGTCTTTTTGAGGTGGCTCAGGTGCATTCATTCATTCTTCTGCCCGCCATACCTGGCTAGCCTGGCGTTGCATCCAGTCATACGCCGGTACCGGCCGCCACGCTTAACGTTGAATCTACACATCGGACCATTATCGTCCCTACCATTGGAGTCCAGCAGCTGCCGCAGAGCAGGTCAGCTGCCGGAATGCATATTTATCAGGGAGTTCGACCATGATCTGGTTTCTCGAAGGGCAATCAAGTCAGCGCGACGTCATCATGGGCGCGCGCGAGGCGTTGCCGCCAGAAGTGAAAGTCTTCGCCTCACATCGTCAGGACCGCCCTGAAATAACAGGGCTTGCTGACGTCAGTTTCATGGAGCCGAAGGACAACCAGGAGCGCATCGACTGGGTGATCGCAAGCGCCCGGGCGCACAACATACAGGTCATCCTGGCCGGTCGTGTGGGCAGTGTTTTCGAGATTGCGCGGTCGCGATTCCAGGCTGCAGGCCTGGACCTTGTTACCGGTGGCATGTCCATTGACACTTTCAACATGGTTGACGACAAGAGCCTGTTCACCGCCGAAGCAGAGCGGGCAGGCCTGGATTGTGTGCCTGCGATCACTGCTACTGACGCTCAGGAGCTGGTCAAGGCCTATGAGACCCTTTCGTCACTGGGAGAAGTCTGCATCAAGCCAGCGGTCGGAATCTACGGCCAGGGCTTCTGGCGGTTCAAGGAAGAGGCGGACCCTTTCCGTTGCTTTGCGAACCCGGATGCGCGTGAAGTGAACTTCGAGACCTACATGCAGGCGTACTGCGCGGGGACCACCCCCCCTGCGATGCTTGTAATGCCTTACATGGCCGGGAGCGAATGTTCGGTGGACATGGTCTGTGAGGCTGGTCGTCCGGTGGCATTCGTCGGTCGCCGCAAAGAAGGGCTGCATCAGTCGTTCGCACGTGACGGTGCGGCAGTGGAGCTGGCACTCAAGGCCGCCCGGCACTTCAAGTGTGACGGAATTGTCAACGTGCAGACCCGTGATGACGCAGACGGTAAGCCTCACCTTCTGGAAATCAACCCTCGCTACTCAGGCGGGATCGGTTACACGCGGGCTACGGGAACAAACTTGCCAGGTATCTTTGCTGCGCGCCGGCTGGGGTTGAAAGAACCAGAAAGTGTCTGGCGGTCGGGCGTGCGCGTGAAAGCCATTACGGTTGCGATACCAATACCGGCATGATATTAAACCGACATCATCCATTGATACTGTGTGCCTTATTGCGCCACTCGCAGTGAGCTCACCACTGCTGAGATGGCTCGTGAAGCCCAGGCTTCGCTGTGGCGGATCGAGGCCAGAAATCCATAACCCCACTTTGACTTGAAACCCACGGAAGAGGCGTCAGGTTATCGACCTCCGCCCATCTAGGAATGTTGTTCATGGAACGTAACGCAGCTACAAAAACGCTTAGCGCGCAACTGATGCGCGGGCGACTCGAGGTCAAAGTTGATGATGCCGTCATCGCCCCCGACTCACTGTTCGGATTTGCCGAGCGCCGTAACCCGAAGCGTGCGTTTCTGTTCGTGTCCAAAGTGTTGGGGCGTCACATTCCTGTACGACCGTCCGTGATGAACGCAAGCTTCGAAAGCCTGGCTGCGCAAATCCCTGATGACTTGCCAGGACCGGTCCTCGTTATCGGCATGGCCGAGACTGCAGTTGGCCTCGGTGCCGGTGTTCATCGCGCCTTCAGCGCCACCCGCCCTGATACGGTCTACATAGTCAGTACGCGCCACCCGACAGGTACCGAACTGTTTGCTCGCTTTGAAGAAGAGCACAGTCATGCCAGCGCGCACCTGATCCACTTGCCCGTCGAACCCGATGTTCGGGAAATGATGCAGAACGCCCGTTCGCTGGTGCTGGTTGACGACGAGGCATCCACTGGCAAGACCTTCATCAATTTGCACCGCGCTCTGGTCGATGCGGGCCTGACCAAGGTCGAGCGTGTCGTAACCTGCGTTCTGACGGATTGGTCCGGCGGCGCTGTCCGCAACACCATTGGCGCATCTGCACATCAGGTTTCCCTGTTGCAGGGCTCTTACCGCTTTATCGAAGACGCCGACGCCCCCTTACCGCAAATGCCGTCCGTAGGCACTATCGCCCCTGGCGAGTGGCCGCTGTCGCCGCGCAACGACTGGGGCCGTCTGGGCGTGCGCAACGTGGAAGACACCCTGGCACCGGACCTGCCGGTCAAGCCTGGTGAACGAATCCTGGTGGTGGGCACCAGTGAGTTCGTATGGCGACCATTCCTCCTCGCGGAGCGCCTGGAACGTGCTGGCGCTGACGTGCATTTCAGCTCGACGAGTCGCTCACCCATCGCGCTAGGCCACGCCATCGAGCACGCATTGTCGTTTTCGGACAACTATGGTCTCGGCATTCCCAATTTCCTCTACAACGTTCGCCCTGGCCAGTTTGACCGCGTGCTGATCTGCTCCGAAACCCCTGCGCAGGCCGTTTCCGCTGAACTGCTGGCAACCTTGAGCGCGGAGGTAATCATCAATGAGCAGTAATCGCCCCCTGGTGTTGATAGATCTGGATGACACTCTGTTCCAAACCGCTCGCAAGATGAAAGAAGGGGCGCCACGTTACCCAGCGACCCTCGACGTGGATGGACAACCGAACGGCTTCATGAGCCCGGTTCAGAAGTCCTTTGCCGAATGGCTGCTCTCGACGGCCGACGTTGTGCCGGTTACCGCACGCAGTGTCGAAGCCTACAGCCGGGTGAAACTGCCCTTTAGCTTCGGGGCCGTCTGTTCACATGGCGGCGTGATTCTGGGCCCTGACGGGAAACTCGATCAGGACTGGCAAGCGCACATGCGTGAAATCCTCGACGGTTTCCAATGTCGCCTGCCAGCCCTGAGTGAAGCAACGCTCGCAATCGGCAAGGAACTTGGCATCTCGTTGCGCGGGTGGGTGGTTGAAGAGGAAGGTTTGCGCAACTACGTGGTCACCAAACACAACGAATCCAACGACGATGTCCTAAGCACCGTACTCGCTGAAGTCCAGGCCCAGGGGCTGTTGGACGGAATGCACATTCACGCGAACAGCAACAATCTGGCATTCCTGCCTGCAGGCCTGTCGAAGCGCGTGGCAGTTCAGGAATGGCTTCGCCGTGATCGCGAGGTCAATGGCGAACGTCCGGTGCTGGGTTTTGGCGACAGCATCACCGACCTGGGCTTCATGGACGAGTGTCATCTGTGGGCGACCCCGGCGCGCAGCCAACTGGCCAAGCTTTTCGGGGATGCGATTAATGGCTAGGGCTATTTGCGACTTCAAAACCGTGGGCAGCGGTAGCTACGCACCTGACGACGTTCACTTCCTGCTTCAGCCGGTTCAGATGGAAGTGACGGATGTCGAAGAGAAGGAGCGTCTGATTCAAACGAAGCAGAAGCACTACTCCGAGATGATCAGTCTGGAGAGCGCTCCGACTGAAGTTCACAAGGCGCTCTACGAGCGGGCACTCGCGCATAACGGCAACCGTATGGCCACGGACGTTCAGTCCCTGGCTCTGGCGCTGAATGACGCTTGCGTGGGCCCTTCGATAATTCTGGTGTCTTTCGTCCGTGCAGGCCTCCCGCTGGGTGTACTGCTGCGCCGGGCACTGATCGACATGGGCCGAAACGCCTACCACTATGGAATCAGCATCGTCCGTGATCGCGGGATCGACACCGTTGCGCTGGAAGCAATCATCCAGGCACATGGCGCCGAGCAGATCTTTTTTGTCGACGGCTGGACCGGCAAAGGTGCGATTTGCGGCGAGATCAAGCGAAGCCTGAACGGGGACTCTCGCTTCCCGGAAGAACCGCGACTGGTGGTGCTGGCTGACCCTTGCGGCCGAGCCTGGCTGGCGGCTTCGGCAGAGGACTGGGTTATTCCGTCGGGCATTTTGGGCGCCACAGTTTCCGGCCTCGTTTCTCGTTCTATCTGGCCTGCCGACGGCGGACTGCACGGCTGCGTGGTCTACGACCACCTGCATGAACACGATGTGACCCGTGAGTTCATCGAGCAGATTGAGGTAAAGCGCCGGGCCTTGGGACAAGTAGCCCACGCTTCGCCGTGGACAGACAGTCAAAGACTGGAACTCCAGGCAGCCGCCTCATACGTAGTCGAGTTGTTGGCCGAACGCTTTGACATCACGAATTTGAACCGGGTGAAACCGGGGATCGCCGAGGCAACCCGCGCCGTACTGCGCCGCGTACCTGACCAGGTCTTGGTCCGGGACCGCAGCGACAGTGATGTTCAACTGCTGCTGCACCTCACTGAGGCCGCGGGCGTTACCGTGGAAGAGGTCGGTTCCGATCTGGGGCCTTACAGGGCGGTGACTATCATTCGGAGCTTGAGCTGATGAAGAGACGTTCTCCATACGCCCTTGGGGCCACGCTCTACATGCCGGCCACGCGAGTGGATCTGCTTGACGTGGTTTTTCGCACCAGGCTGCCAGAACTTCGTTCGTTGGTGGTTTGCCTGGAAGACGCAGTGGCGGACATTGATGTCGACACAGCGCTGCGCAATCTGCATATCCTGCTGACTGCGATTGACCAACGGGGTGGCCGCCCGGCGGATGGTCCACTGTTGTTCGTCCGTCCCCGAGATTCGGAGATGGCGGCCGTACTGAATGACTGGCCGCTGATGCGGCATGTTGACGGGTTCGTCGTCCCAAAACTGACGCTTCGTAACTTGGGCGCATGGGAGCAGGCGGTAACCAATCCTGACTTGTTCCTCATGCCGACCCTGGAAACTCACGACGTATTCAACCCGGGGGCAATGGTCGAATTGGGCCAGGCGCTCAAGGCAAACCTCGACCAGCGAATCATCGCCCTGCGCATTGGCGGGAACGATCTGATGGGGTGCCTGGGCCTTCGGCGCAACCCGACCACAACGCTATACCAGACCCCGATGAGCTTCGTCATACCGATGCTGGCCGGGATTATGGGCTCGCAGGGCTTCGCCCTGACCGCTCCGGTATTTGAGCAGCTCGCTACACCGGACTTGCTCAAAGAGGAGCTGGAGCTGGATATCGCGCATGGTCTTGTAGGCAAGACAGCGATTCATCCAAGCCAGATCAGCATCATCCAGGACACGCTGCGCGTTAGCCTCGAAGACCTGAACAGCGCGAAGTTGATCGTGAGTGACGTTGCCCCGGCCGTGTTCAGGCACAACGATGTGATGTGTGAGCCTGCGACCCATTACAAGTGGGCAGTCAAGATCCTCGAGCGTGCACAGTGGCACGGCGTGAAGCAAGCAGAAGTTGGCGGCGGTGAGCCGCCGATTCGCCTGGCCGAGGCAGCTCGATGACACAGGAATCGCTCGAGGCTGATGTACAAGGGAAGAGGGTGCTGGCGGTCTTTGACTTCGACGGCACCCTTACCCGGCATGACAGCTTCGTCCCATTCCTTAGGTTTGCCTTCGGAACGCGAGAGTTCAGCCGGCGCATTCTGCTGCTCGCGCTACCCAGCATTCGTTTCCTCGCGCGGCGAATGAACCGAGACCAACTCAAAGCACATTTGGTCAGCACGTTTCTGACCGGCGTTGAAGCGGAATGGCTGCAGCAACAAGCAGAAATATTTTGTACGGTGTTTTGGACCCGGCTGATGCGCCCTTCAGGGTTACCATCCCTCGTTGCCGAGGTGGAAGCCGGTGCGGTGGTCACTCTGTGCTCTGCATCTCCCGCCCTGGTGCTTCAACCTTTCGCTGATCGCCTTGGCGTCAAGCTAATCGGCACGGAGCTTGAGGTTGTCGATGGTTTGCTGACGGGGCGCATCACGGGCAACAACTGCAGGTGCGAGAACAAGGTACTCAGGCTTGAGGCTGTCTATGGACCGCTGAGTCAATACCAGCTCAAAGCATGGGGTGACACCCGTGGCGATCATGAACTGCTGGCCGCGGCACAAGAAGCACACTGGCGACATTTTCATCCTGCGTGGCGTCGTGGACGCCAGCAGGGAACCAAAGTCGGGAATTAAGGTGTGAGCGATGTTGCGCTCATCAACCTGCGAGTAACGGTCAAACCGGATCACCTCGCAAACATAGCAGATCAACAAGGAGCGTAAAGATGGCACTTACCCTGAGCAAAAACCAATCCATCTCCCTGGAAAAAACCGCCGGTGGCGGACTGACCAATATCAGCCTCGGCCTCGGTTGGGATCCGGTGAAAGCCGGCTTCCTTGGCAAGTTGATGGGGAACGGCGGCGAGATCGATCTTGACGCTTCTTGCATCCTCCTCGACAGCGACCTGAAATCCATTGATCTGGTCTGGTTCCGCCAACTGAAGTCCCAGGACGGTTCGATCAAGCACTCGGGCGACAATCGCACCGGTGACGGCAATGGTGACGACGAAACCATTCACGTTGACCTGCAGCGCCTGCCTGCATCGGTTAAATATCTGGTGTTCACCGTAAACAGCTTCACCGGGCAGACATTCGAGAAAGTAGAAAACGCCTACTGCCGTATCGTGAACGCTGGCAATAAGTCGGAGCTGGCGCGCTTCAACTTGTCCGAGCGAGGCGGTCACACCGGCATCGTCATGGCGAGCCTGGCACGCGAAAGTGGCGGTTGGGAGTTCAAGGCAATCGGCAAGGTTACCAACGGCCGCACTGCCGATGACCTGGTGAGTCTGGCTGTTCAGGCGGTGCGCTAATGGCGACTCTCGTACCTGGCGGTAATGCGTCGGTTGCCACCGGCCAGCTTCGCGTCGATATCAACTACTCGCCGATTCCCGGGGCTGAAATTGATGTCTCGGCTTTTGCGCTGGGCGCTGCAGGCAAAGTCCGCGGCGACGGCGATATGTGCTTCTACGGGCAAACCAGTGTGCTGGGCGGCGCGGTGCAGATGACTGAGTCGTCTGCCGGTCGCGCAGTGTTCACCCTTGATCTGAGCCGTCTGGAAGCTGTTGTCGAGAAAGTGGCTTTGACTGCCACGATCTACGAAAACAAGGCCAGCTTCGACCGTGTCTCGCAGCTCTCGGTAGCGGTGTCAGGCGGGATTGAAGCTCAGCTTCCCACCGGTGGCATGAAGGAAACTGCACTCATCCTCGGCGAGTTCTACCGCCGCCAGGGCGAGTGGAAGTTCCGCTGCGTAGCCCAAGGCTTCGCTGGTGGCCTGGAACCCTTGGCCAAGCATTTTGGTGTTGAAGTCGCGGCTCCAGCTCCAGCTCCGACACCTGCGCCCGCTCAAGCCGCTCCCCAGCCTGCCCCGGTCCCGCCGGCCGCACCGAAGTCTTCGATCAGCCTGAGCAAGGTCACGCTCGACAAGACACGCTCCTCGATCAGCCTCGAGAAAACCGCTGCTGGTTTCGGCGAGATCAAAGTGAACTTGAACTGGAACCAGGGTAAAGGTGGCGGTTTCTTCAGCCGTAGCAAATCCATCGACCTCGACGTCGGCTGTCTCTATGAACTTCAGGATGGTCGCAAGGGCGTGGTGCAAGCCTTGGGCAAAGCATTTGGTAGCCTGAAACGCGAGCCTTATATCCAACTCATGGGCGACGACCGTACCGGCTCTGTTGCGGGAGGGGAGTGGCTGCACATTAACGGGACGCAGTGGAGTGAGGTCCGGCGCATCTTGATCTACGCCTTCATTTACGAAGGGGTACCTGACTGGAAAGAGACCGATGGAGTTGTGACCATCTACATCCCTGGCCAGCCAGACATTGAGGTAAGGCTTAACGAGGAGGGTGGGCGTGAAGGCACGTGCGCTATCGCTTTGCTGGAAAATGTCAACGGTGCCGTCAAGGTCTCCCGGCGGGTGGACTTCCACCGAGGGCAAGCTGTGATGGACAAAGCATATGACTGGGGCATGCGCTGGTCCTCTGGCTCGAAATAAAAATCTTGGCGGGGTCCTCTGACCCCGCCTTTTGAGGGGAACTCAAAATGCTTGCATGGCTTAAAACGAACGCGGCGAAAGCCCGTGACACGCTGACCACTGAGGTCGCGAAATTCAAGAACCAGAAGTTCATGGACGCCACCACCGCGGGTTGCGCAATTGTCGCTGCGGCTGATGACGACATCTCGGCGGTTGAGAAGTCGAAGATGGTTGGATTTATCACCAACTCGCCTGAACTGAAAGTCTTCGACCTCAAGGACGTGATCAATTCCTTCAACGACCACTGCGCGAAGTTCGAGTTCGACCTACAGATCGGTCGGGCTGAAGCTCTGAAGGTTGTCGGCAAGCTCAAAGGCAACGATGGCGCTGCTCGCCTGTTGGTACGTGTCGTATGTTCTGTCGGCGCCTCGGATGGCAACTTCGACGACAAGGAAAAAGCGGCCTGCCGTTTGATCTGCCTTGAGCTGGGCCTCAACCCAGCTGATTTCGAACTCTAAGGAGCCGTACCGTGGAAGCTACTCAAATCGGATTCCCTCCGCTGACCATGGCTGTATTCGTCGGGATCGCGCTCGGAGCGCTTCTGCTCGATATGGTCACTCACCGTGGCGACAAGCCAATTTCGCTGGCTAAAGCCTCGATATGGTCGGTGTTCTGGATCGCCATCTCGATGGTGTTTGCAGGCTTCCTTTACGTCCAGCATGGCCCGGCAGTCGCAAGTCTTTTCGTAACCGGCTACGCCCTGGAGAAAGTCCTGAGCGTGGACAACCTGTTCGTATTCATGGCGATCTTCGCCTGGTTCAAAGTGCCGGATGGCTTGCGCCACCGGGTTCTGTACTGGGGCATCATCGGCGCTATCGTGTTCCGCGGCATTTTCGTTGCCATCGGCACCGGCCTCTTGGCCTTCGGACCCTGGGTCGAGATCGTATTTGCGCTGATCGTTGCGTGGACTGCAGTCATGATGCTGCGCGCCGGCGGCGATGCCGAAGAGGAAGAAGACTATTCCAAGCACATGGCGTATCGCTTCGCACAGAAGCTGTTCCCGGTATGGCCAAAGCTGTACGGTCACAATTTCTTTGTGACTCGCAAGGCCCTGCAGGTAGAACTCCAGAAACCCGAAAACAAAGGTATGACTCTGGCGGCAAAAGGCACAATTTTCGCTACCCCGCTGTTCCTCTGCCTGGTGGTTGCTGAAGTGTCTGATGTGCTGTTCGCATTTGACTCCGTGCCGGCGATTATCGCGGTGAGCCGTGAGCCCCTGATCGTCTATTCGGCCATGCTGTTCGCCATTCTCGGCTTGCGGACGATGTACTTCGTCCTCGAAGCGTCAAAACGCTACCTGGTCCACTTGGAGAAAGCGGTCGTCGCACTGCTGTTCTTCATCGCAGTCAAGCTCGGCTTGAATGCGACCGACCACATGTTCCACCACGGCTATAACATTGACGCGAACACCAGCTTGCTGATCGTCATGATTGTCCTGGTTATCGGCGTCGTCGCGAGTTGGATCTTCCCTGAGAAAGAAGAAACCCAACCCGAAAGCAACTGAGCAATAGCATTTACCACAAGGAGCTCTACCCATGGCACTGACACTTCAAAAAGGCGGCAATCTGTCTCTCACGAAAACCGATGCAAGCTTGAACAAGCTTCTGATCGGTCTGGGTTGGGATCCTCGCGCCACCGATGGCGTTGAGTTTGACCTGGACGCCAGCGCCTTTCTACTGGGTGCAAACGGCAAGGTACGCAGTGAAGCTGACTTCGTCTTCTACAACCAGCTGAAGAGCACCGACGGCTCGGTTGAGCATACCGGTGACAACCGTACCGGTGCTGGTGATGGCGACGATGAAGTGTTGAAGGTCGACCTGAGCCGCGTTCCGGCTGACGTAGACAAGATCGCATTCATCGTGACCATCCACGATGCAGATGGTCGCAAGCAGAACTTCGGCCAAGTGGGCGGCTCGTTCATCCGCATCGCCAACGAAGTGACCGGCGCTGAGGTCGTTCGTTACGACCTGGCCGAAGATGCCTCGACCGAAACTGCGATGATCTTCGCAGAGTTGTACCGCAACAACGGCGAGTGGAAATTCCGTGCCGTTGGCCAAGGCTTCGCTGGCGGCCTGAAGGCGCTTGCGAATTCGTTTGGCATGAATTTCTGAATCAGTGCCGTTGGACAATATTTCGCTATCGGCCTAGAGTCGCTGGCGAGATCACCGGCATGAAAGCTTGATCGAACCCACGGAACAAGGAATCTGAAAATGGCTGTAAGTCTGTCTAAAGGCGGTAACGTCTCGCTGTCCAAAGAAGCCCCGGGCCTGACCGAAGTAACCGTTGGCCTTGGCTGGGACCCACGCGTTACTGATGGCTCCAAGTTCGACCTCGACGCTTCGATCTTCATCGTTGGCGAGAACGGCAAGGTTCTCGACGACAATAGCTTCATCTTCTACAACAACAAGAAGTCTGCCGACGGTTCGGTCGAGCACATGGGCGACAACCAGTCGGGCGACGGCGAAGGCGACGATGAACAAGCCACCGTCAAGCTGAATGGCCTGGCCGCTGCAGTGAAGAAACTTGTCTTCGCTGTGACCATCCACGACTCGGTAGAGCGTAAGCAGAGCTTCGGTCAGGTTTCCAATGCCTACATCCGCGTTGTGAACAAGGCTGACGGCAAAGAGCTGGCTCGCTATGACCTGAGTGAAGATTCCTCGACCGAGACCGCCATGATTTTTGGCGAGCTGTATCGCAGTGGTGAAGAGTTCAAGTTCAAGGCGATCGGCCAAGGTTTCGCCGGCGGCCTGAAGCCTCTGGCTGAATCCCACGGTGTGAGCATCGGCTAACCCGAAAAGGGTTGAGAAAGCCTCCGGAGACGGGGGCTTTTTCTTGCCTGCAGAAATGCCGGCGCGGGAATACCCGAGGGGAGGGGCGTTACTGGATGATGCCTTTCGCTGTGGCTTCTTTGATCCAGGTCGGGAACTCAGCCGATTGACGACTTCCTGAACTCGCCCCCGCGAATACTGGATAAAAATCGACTTAAACCCTCTGGATTACGTATTTCCAGCCTATTTTGGGTGGTGCGTCCTTTTCCAAGATGGCAATATGCTACACCTCTTTGCGTACCCCTGATCATCCAGGGTCTAACGCTTGAATTCTGACAAGGAACAGTTGGATGCTCGTCGCACTTGTTGTTTTGAACGCGATCTATCTGATCTGCAGCCTCCTGTTCAATGCTGAACTTTTGAACATGGCGGGGGCCGACATTCCGCTGAAAAAACTCGAAGTCCTTGAGACCTATAGCCAGGTTTTGGCCTCCACAAGTATGTGCCTGCTTGTGTGGCGCCTCTGCTATCGCCGCTATCAAGGCAAGGGCAGGGTGCTCTGGTACTGGCTTGCCGCTTCGACTGTGATCGTCGCTCCTGCCACCTGGTCGTTCCAGGGTGCAGCCCCCGACTGGATAGCCGAAAAATTCCCTGGATCGCTGCGCGTCAGCAGTCTGTACGCATACGTCACCAAAAAGGGTCTGCTCTACGACTCGCTGAACATTCCCGAGATTCCCTACAAGGAATACAAAGACCAGGGTGAGGGCAAGGCATTCATCGCAAACCTTGGGGTTCTAATGAGCGTTCAAGGTGCGTATGTCGAGCGCATCGACAAAAACTTCCGAGGCTTCTGCGCTGCTGTATTCCGGGGCTATACGTCCCGAAATGGAGATGCTCTCTACGAGCGCCTGCAAGAAACCGTTGTGCCCAACATCGACGACATCATCAGAACGTACGCAAAGCTTGAAGGCTTTCGCGCGGCTGGAATTCCCGGGAACGAATGGAAACCTATCCAGTGGCCAAGTGCCGGGGTGGACCTGGGCTATCAACCAGGCATTGACGAGTACGCCAGATCGATCAATCCGGGTGTAAGAAGCCGGGACGCTCTCGCCAACACTACCGAAGTCCGCTACATGGCCAAGAGCGCTCTAGGCCCTCTTTATGTGCGAGGTATGAATCTGTTGGCGACCCGCCAGCAATTTCAGAGCTACCTCCCCGGCATTGCCGACAACATGGCGTTCGACGTAGCGCATACCGACATCCAGGGTGCAGAAGGCCTGAATGTGGTGAAGAACATGTGGTTTATCCCGTTCTCACTTCTGAGCGGTTTGTTCTTCGGTGCCATCAGTCTTGTGGTTCTGATCATCTCGGGTGTTGAAGCCCTGCGGAGCAGGCCGCGTCGAATTCGCTTTGTGCGCCCGATCGCAATTGCTTCGATCGTTATATTCCCGCTAGCCGTCGGCAATGGGATTGTCGAAAGCACCGGATACCGGGATGCGTTCCAAAGTCTGGGCAAGCAACCCCTACTACTGGCCTCGGTATTCAACTGGGCCATGTCCTCAGAAGCAATGCTTTACAACCTGACAAAGCCTCTGCTGAAAGCAGAGTGAACTCACACAAAAGGGAGATTCACCGTGCGTAAAAAGCTTATCGTTTCCATCCTGGCAGTAGCTATCGGAGCAAGCTCTGGCTGTGCCCAACTGGGCATCAACAAGCAACAGGCCGGTACTGCGATTGGCGTCCTTGCCGGGGCGGTTGCGGGCTCCTTCATGGGTAAAGGCAATGGTCAGATTGTTGCTGTTCTGCTCACCAGTGCGATCGGTGGCTACATCGGAAATAAAATTGGCGCAATGCTCGATGACAAGGACAAGCAAGCGCTGGCACTGCGCACTCAGGAAGCCCTGAGCCTGCCGACAAGTGCTTCGGCCCAACCGGTCACCTGGACCTCTGCGCACTCGGGCGCGACTGCGCAGATCGTCCAGGGCAAAGAATACACCGAGACCAAAACTGTTGAAGTGAAGCGCGCTCCGAAGATCGCAGCGGTCCCGTCGATGAAGCTCATCAACGAACCGTATCTGACCAAGAGCAGTTCGAACGTGCGTGCCGCACCAGACAAAAGTGCCGACAAGGTCGGTGGTCTGCAGTCCGGTACAGAGTTCACTGCAGTTGGCTCCACCGGCGATTGGATTCTGGTAGGCCGTAAGGGTGTGACCGTAGGCTACATACACAAGGATCTCGTTACCCCTAAAGCTGACGCTATAGCCAGGAACGTCAAACCGGCCCACAACCTCGACGAAATGAACGTGGCCGCTGATAAAGAAACCAAGGCTTTCGACCTGGATTCGATCCCGACCCTGCCAACGCAGCAAGTTGCAGCAGAAACCTCCTGCCGTCCGGTGACTGTGAGCCTGAAAGCGGCAGACGGTAATAGCCAGCAGGAAAATAACACCTTCTGCAAGCAAGCCAACGGCACCTGGGAACTCATCTAAGGATCTCCATGAAAAACCGCGCACTCGCTCTCGCTGTAGTGAGTGCTTGCGGCATCGCGCCGCAAGCATTTGCACACGAGCTTGCCTATTCGAAAACAGAGCAGATCCACGTCATCGTTGAGGGTGATGCAACCAACTGGTGCAAACCAGAAGTTGCCATCACCATCCAGCGGCCAGCCTGGGATGACCAGAAGCCGTTGAATACGCTGCTCAGTAAGCTGCCCTTCATCCTTGGACAAGAATGTCCGACCGCGAAGGTCAATTGGAAAGCTGTCGACGCGAAGGGGGCTGTTTACGCCACTGGGCTGGGCAATGCGACCAACCTGGGCATCGCCACTTTGACTGCACCGCCCGCACCTGCTGCCGCGCCAGTAGCACCATCTCCAGCAGCAGCAGCTCCGGCACCAGCAGAAGCAGCACCAGCAGCTCCTGCACCAGTAGCAGCCGCACCGGTAGCACCAACACAGGTAGCCCCGGCACCTCCTGCCACGCCGGTAGAACCAGCTCCAGCACCTGCAGCACCAGCGACCCCGGCCTCTACTGCCGTCCAGCCGGTAGAGCCCGCATCAGCTCCTGCAGTGCCAGCGGCCACTGCCCCAGTATCTGTTGCGCCGGTAGCTCCTGCCCCAGCAAAAGAAGTAGCAGCTCCAGCTCCTGTAGAACCTGCAGCCCCAGCCCCTACCGTTGCAGCACCGGTGGCCTCTTCACCAACTGTTGCAGCACCAGTAGCTCCTGCTGCGCCAGTAGCGCCACAGGCCGCCATTGCTGCAGTACCGACCGCTGACTTCGGCCGTTCTTTGGCTCTGGCCAACAAGAACCTTATTGGAATCACCGACGGCGCCGGTTGCAAATGGCTGGTCAGCAAGTCGGCGATTGACGAGAGTGAACCGAGCTTCGCCTTCGCCTCCACGCCTGTGATGCCGTGTGCTGCCTCCGGTTATGCCGAAGGTCCGTTCGAGAAGTTGCGCTGGTCGATCCCGAACACCTATCGCGGCGATTCCTGGTCCCGGACATATGTCCACCCGAGCGGCCTGATGTTCAACCAATCCATCAGTTCGGCAGTGAAAGGCAAGTCACTGTCTTATCTGAGTGGCAACGCCGACCAGGCCCTTTTCCTGCTGGGCGAGATTCCAGCCCGGCGCATGAAGGTCTACCTGGCATTCCAGCGTCCCACCTATCGCATACTCACACCGTTCAGTAGCGACCCCTACTATGTAGTAGAAACGGTTAACGAAGACTTTGCCCTTGATCCGGCCGAGTACAAGCGAGCAGTGCTTGAGGTGTATCAATTGGTGAAGGCGACCTCGCCATCGACCGTGGACGTCCAGAACCTGTACATCGCGAAAACCCTGGAAACCCTCTATCCGGACTCCGGCTACTCCTCCAGTGACAGTTTAAAGATCGTTCGCAACCGTATGGGTGAAAACCGTGGCGAGTTCTTCTTTGACGTCCGCGAAGGGACCAACTACGCGCTGCGTCGTGAAGAAGTCCGCTTGCGTGAAGCCCGCCGTCTGCAAGAGCAGAAGGCTGAACTGCACACCCGCGTGCTCAATCGTTACCAGCAGCTGAAAGAAGGGATGAAGGAATTCGCAGGCCGTGAGGCTGAAGCCCTGGCCCAGATGGCAGGCATCAGTGTTACGTTCCCGTCCCCGATGGCAATGCTCGACCCGTCGACCTCGAAGTCGGCGACGCCAATGATGATCCACGTCACGGGCAAAAGCGGCGATTTCTACGAGATCGACTTTCCGCGTAAAGGCCGGGTACAGGCTGACGCCGATCTGGAAAATCAGTGGTACGTGATTCATGCCGCCAACATGACCCCGTATCTTCCTCTCGAAGACGGCCGTGCAATTGCGACCTTCCGCGTGTATGCCGCCGGCCCCCCTGAGGCCTGCAAGCAGGATCACTGCGCAGACCGAGTGTCCTTCGGCGCGGTGTTGGCCAAGGAATTTCCGAACGCCGGCATCGACTTCAGTTGGACCCCGGAAGTTTCCCAGCAGTACGTGACTGCCTGGCAGCAAGCATCTGCCCAAATTGAGTGAGGCCACGCCACTATGAAATCGATGAACAAGAAGCAAATTCTCATTGCCGCTGCGGCCGCCGGTGTTGTCGTCCTTGGCATTGCGGGTTCGATGCTGTCGGGCGCCGGGAAGAAGGAAACGCTGAGCTACTACGAGGAACTGAAGGAGCAATTCTTCCTTGATGACGTCCTGACTGAGGGGGAGGTGTCGTATTCCTTCTTGTCTGGCAACCTCACTGTGGAATCGCCGGAGATTCGCTTGGTTGCAGCACAAACGAACGGCGCCGAAACTTTCCTGAAGGGCATGCTGGCATTGCTGGGCGGGACAAACGGGTCGACTACCGAAACCGGTCTGGCAGCCTGGTCCCGGTACTTGCTCAACTCCTCAACCGGTGGTGGCCGTGCTGGCGGGGTTTACCTCAAAGCCGACGCCCTGAAGCTCAGCCGATCGGGTGACAGCAAGGACGGCGAGATCCATGTCCAACTGCTGGGCATGGACATGAGCAACCCCTACATCTCCCACAAAGGCGCTGATGTGGTTCTGGTGTCTGAAGTCAGCGATGAGATCCAGCCGCGGGCCGAAGTCGATCAGTACGGCCGTGTAGTGAATTCCGACTATTCGTGGGGCAGCAACATGGTCGCCCGCCTGCCGTTCACCGGGGCGTTCCTGAACGGCGCTACTGGCGATATCGGAGTAAAGGTTGACCTCGACTTCACTATCAAACGGTCGGACGATGGCGCCGGCTCCATGAAGTTCGTGGTTGTTCACCGCAACGACGGCAGCGAAGTTGGCCGGATTGTTCGCGAGGCTGAGTTCGCGTCAATTGCGCAGCTGGACGACGTACAGGAACAGCTCAAGGGTGCCTTCAGTGGCTTCATCATGGGGGCTTACAATACCTCCATGGGACAATCAGTCCTCGCCGATGCCACCAGCAACTTTGCGCGCAAAGCCAAGGTGGCCAACTACTCGTTGACCTACAAAGGATTCGACCAGCTGAAGGACGGGTTCGACGAGTACAAGACGGCGACCAAGCAACAGGATTTCGCTGGCTACTGTGCGCAAGCCGGCCTTTCGACGTTCCAGAACGACTTCGGTGCCAAGGGTAAAGACCACAGTGACTCGGAGTGTGCGATCGCCGGGAAGCTTGTCACCGAGGGCAAGTTCGAAGAGAGCTATATGTTCAAGGAAGACAAGTCGCTCTTCGCCGGGCTGTTCGTCAGCAAAAGCTACACCCTTGAGACGAACTGATCGGCTCAAGTCGCAATCCCGGGAGCGCGGTTCTCCGGGCTCCCGGGCGCACATCATTAATCCCTGCAAGCCAAAGAACAGGACCTTTCATGATCAATATTTCCAAATGGGCGCTGACGACACTCTGTGCTGCGCTCCTGGCTGGTTGCGGCGGCAGTACTGACACAGCAGAAAAGCTCGCCGACAGCCTCGATATGGACGGGCAGTACAAGATGGTTGTCAATATGGCAACTGCTGGCTACTCCACCCAATACAGCCATGTGCCCGCGGCATCGATCAAGAAGGTCATCCAGGAACACGTATCCAAAGACGACTTGAAGGACGTTTTCGTAGAGTCCTATGCATCCAGTTTCGATGACGATGAGCTCGAACTCATCATCAAGGCCAACAAGGATCCGGCGAATGCGATGGCAATAATCATGAACTCCGAGGATGGGCGTGCGCTTGCCCAGAAAGCCGTGAAGGTTCAGAACAGTCTGATGGCTGATATGCAGAAAGCGTTCACTGATGTCGATGAGGACATCCAGGAAGAGCTGGCCGACCTGAACAATGAATCCCGCAGCTGACCTGGCGGTTCGTTGTCTCTGAAGCCCGGCGAATCGCCGGGCTTTTTCATGGATGGCGGGCATCACTCATTCCGCCGGTGAATGTGTGCATGGACGCTAGACGTAAGGCTGACCACTGAAACCTCTAGGGAGGCGTTGCTGGCCGGGCATGTCGGTAAGTCTTTGTATCCAGGACACGCGCCAGTCAACCGCTGCATGAGGGATCTTGGCTTTGCGAGCGGCCCTGCGCGCTGCGTTGCGGCTATCTTTTCGAGCATTTTTGAAGGCGTCGGTGTTGCGGCAGCTGCGGCATTTGACCCGCGCAAATTCAGTGGTGGAGCTGAGGTTGTCGCCATGGTGACCGCAGGCAAGATGCCCGGCGGTCCTGTAGTGGGTAACCATCTGTGAATCTCCTTCGCAGTGAGTGCGGTGCAGGGATTCGCAGCCGGGTTGACGGATTGAAGTAAGCTTAAGGCCCTTGCCTGGTCGCGATCCCATCCAATAGTTAGACATCAGTGTATGGGGCACGTTCGCTGCCGGGCCCCGAGGGGTATTTTCTTCAATACAGGTGGTGCAGCGCTCTTTTAACTTGAGCTCAGGAATAACCCTCCACTGAAGTGAAGAAGGTGTGCAATGAGCTTGATTGTTTCCATGGCCGCGTTTGCGCTGGCCTCCTCGATTACCCCTGGACCGGTCAATATCATCGCCTTGAGTTCGGGCGCGCAATTCGGGTTTCGCGCCAGCCTGCGGCATGTGGCCGGCGCGACCCTGGGCTTTGTTCTGCTGTTGGTCCTGATGGGCCTGGGCCTGCATGAAGTGCTGCTGCTCTGGCCGTCGTTGAGGCGAGTGGTGCAGCTGGCCGGGGTGGCGTTTCTGTTGTTCATGGCCTTCAAACTGGCCATCGACGATGGCCGGCTGAGTACGGATGGAACGGGCAGGGCGCCGTCGATGTTCTATGGTGCGCTCATGCAATGGCTCAACCCGAAAGCCTGGCTGGCTTGCGTGGCGGGTATGGGCGCGTTCGCGGCGAATGGCGAGGCGTCGCTGATCTGGAAATTTGCCGCGGTGTATCTGGTGGTTTGTTATGTCTCGGTGGGGTGCTGGGCTTATGCAGGGACTTTTCTGCGGCACTATTTAAGCAATCCGAAGGGGATGCGGTTGTTCAATCGGTTGATGGCATTGTTGCTGGCGGCGAGTGCGGTTTATTTGGTGTTGCCGTAGGCGCAGAGAGCTCTGGGCAAATTAAACCAAGTTGTACGCTGCCCCCTGTGGCGAGGGAGCTTGCTCCCGCTCGGCTACGAAGTAGTCGTAATCCGGCTGATGCATTTTAGCTGAAGAATCACGGTGGGCGGTTTTGGGGCCGCTGCGCGACCCAACGGGGCGGTGCGGCGTTCCGACAAGCCCCCTCGCCACAAGGTCTTGTGCTGTACCAGTGAAATCTCGGGTGTGGCTCAACCCCGATACTGCCCCGGCGTCGCGGCCATGTGCTGTTTAAAGGCTCGTTGAAAATGCGCCTGATCGGCAAACCCTGCCTCCAGTGCGACATCGGCAATCAACTTGCCGCTGCGCAGTTGCGCCTGGGCGAACTGGATGCGGGTGTTAACCAGGAACGCATGGGGCGTCATGCCGTAGTGCTGTTTGAAGGCGCGGATCAGGTAGGAGGCCGAGAGCTGTGCCGCTTCGCAGATATCTTCGAGCTTCAAAGCCAACGTACAGTTGTCGCGAATGTAGGCTGCGGCCCGTTCCAGCTTGAGGTTGATTTCGCGAGCGGGGAGCTCTACCGGGTTGAGTCTTTGCTGCAGTTCGGCAAAAAACGCCACCGCGGCCTTGTGTTTGTGCCGTGTTTCAAGCTGTTCGTCGATCAGCACCTCATACAGCCGGTTCAGCCCTGCATACAGGCGGGCGTCGGTGCTGTGGGTGGTTGAAAAGGCCCTGAAGCCCAGCTCCGGGCTGAGACCCAGTCGGTGCTGAAGCTCGGTCAGCCACGGCGTATCGACGTAGAACATGCGATAGGACCAGGGCTGGTCGTCAATCGGATTGCAGGCGTGGACATCGCCAGGGTTCATCAGCACCACCGTGCCGGCGCCGACCCGCAGCTGGCTGTTTTCATGGATATACGTACTTTGCCCCGCGGTGATTGCACCGATGGAAAAGTGCTCGTGGGAATGCCGGGAATAGCAGACCTCGCGGCCGTCCGCGATGGAGCGCGCCTCGATGAACGGCAGGGCTGGGTCACGCCAGAAGCGCGGCGCCTTGGCGGCCTCTTTCGCAAGGTTTCGGGTCATCGTCGGGCGTCCATCGGCAGGCCGGTTCTGCAGTGTATTAGCTCTCACCGGTAAAGGCTCGCTGGAGCGTGGAGATGTCGAGCTTTTTCATCTGCAGCATGGCTTGCATGACCCGTTGCGACTTTGTCGTGTCGGGATCTTTGAGCATGTCCATCATGGCGACTGGAACGATCTGCCAGGACAAACCGAACTTATCCTTGAGCCAGCCGCATTGCTGAGCCTGCTTGTCGCCGCCTTCAGACAGGCTGTTCCAGAAATGATCGACTTCCTCCTGGTTCTGGCAATTGACCTGCAGCGAAATGGCTTCGCTGAAGGTGAACACAGGACCGCCATTGAGCCCGGTAAACGTCTGACCATCGAGCTCGAAACTGACAGTCATCACCGAACCTTCGGGCCGCTCGTGAATCTCCAATCCGGCTTTGCCATAGTGAGTGATGCCAGTGATTTTCGAGTGATCGAACAACGAGCAATAAAACCGGGCAGCGGTCTCGGCCTGATCGTCAAACCACAGGCATGGAGTGATCTTCTGAATGCGTTGCATGGCGGTTTCCCTCTTCCGGTAGGCACGCTGAAGTAAAGCGTAGCCTGCGGATAGTCGTCTGGCCGTGCCGTAGATCGACAAAGGCAGCTTCACCCCTGAGTGAAAAAAGACCGCCCGAATAAGGCGGCCTTGGCATGACCGATGGTCGATGAAGGTGGCCTGCGCAGCAAAGTGCGCTTAGCTGTATGGATAACCCAATGCGCGCGTAGACCGGAAACGGCCACGGCACCACGTTTGGCTGTGGCATGGCGCAATGGCGCACCGTTGCGCTCCTGTGTCATCCCGGCTTCGGTGGTGGCCAGCGCGGTGTTTGCCTTGACCGGTCAACGCCTGCGCGAATTGCCATTGCAACTGGCGGGGTGTGAGATGAAAAGACATCTGTTTCTCGGATCGATAATGTTAATCGGCCTGGGCGGCTATGCCCCGGACTTGTTTGCCGCCAATGAGGCGGCGTTGGCAGCCTTTACCACTGTGCAGAAAGTCTTCCAGAGCCCGCGCTGCCAGAACTGCCACATCCCCGGCGACTCGCCGTTGCAGTTCGGCCTGGAGACGACCCAGCCAAGTGTGAGAGATGTCGAGGAGTAGTGTGGACTGGTCAAAGGAACATACATGCCAAGGGAGTGCGTGATGCTGACCCCAATCAAACCTGTCAATGAGAATGCCCGCGTAGAGACTTTACGCTCGCTGAATGTCCTCGACACTTCCCCGGAGGAGCGCTTCGATCGCCTGACCCGTTTGGCCAGGCGCGTGTTCAATGTGCCGATCGCCCTGGTCAGTCTGGTGGACGCAGACCGGCAGTGGTTCAAGTCCTGTGATGGGCTGGCGGCCAGTGAGACTGGGCGTGATATTTCTTTTTGTGGCCATGCGATCCTCGAGAACCACATCCTGATGGTGTCGGATGCGCAGCACGATGAGCGCTTCCATGACAACCCGCTGGTAGTCGGCGATCCAGGCGTTCGTTTTTATGCAGGCTGCCCGCTGACCGCCGCCAATGGCAGCACGCTCGGCACTTTGTGCTTGATCGACACGAAACCCCGCCAACTGGACGACGAAGAGCGCGAGTTGCTACGAGAGCTTGCGCGCATGGCTGAGCAGGAGTTGGCGGCAGTGCAGGTGGCGAGCATGGATGAACTGACGCTGCTGTCCAATCGCCATGGTTTCGAGGCCCTGGCCCGACACGGGTTGAGCGCCTGTGAACGGTTGAAAAAACCGGCGACGCTGCTATTTTTTTATCTCGACGATTCCAGGCAGATCAACGACCTGTACGGCCATGCCGAGCGTGATAACGCGCTTAAAACCTTCGCTGACATGCTTCGCATCGCGTTTCGTGAAAGCGATGTGATCGGCCGTTTGGATGGGGATGAGTTCGTGGCGTTGCTGACCGGCTCCCATCACGTGGAGACTTCAGTGATCATGGCGCGCCTGCAAAAGATTCTGGATGAGCGTAACTCGACCTTGCAGCGCGACTACGCCATCCGCTTCAGCGTCGGCCAGATCGAATATGACCTGCAGCGCCACGAATCGATCGAGGGTCTGCTGGCCGATGCCGACTGGGCGATACATGCCCATAAGCAAGTTTTCAGAAGACGTTAGTCCCTCATCCTCAGGCTTGGTCCTGCGTGGGCGGCCAAAAGATCGCAGCCTGCGGCAGCTCCTACGGATCGAGTTTCAACCGAACGTCGCGGGTGACTCGCTGCCGCAGGCTGCGATCTTTTGATCTTTCAGCCATAAAAAAACCCGCCAATCGGCGGGTTTTTTCACAGCAGGGGCATCACTCTTCAAGGCTACCCATGGCGGTGGTGTTGAAGCCGCCATCCACGTACATGATTTCGCCGCTGATGCCGGACGCCAGGTCCGAGCACAGGAAGGCGCCGGCATTGCCGACTTCGTCGATGGTGACGTTACGACGCAGCGGGGTTTGCGCTTCGTTGGCGGCCAGCATCTTGCGGAAGTTCTTGATGCCGGAGGCGGCCAGGGTGCGGATCGGGCCAGCCGACACACAGTTGACGCGGGTGCCATCCGGGCCCAGGGAGCCGGCCAGGTAACGCACGCCAGCCTCCAGGGAAGCCTTGGCCATGCCCATGACGTTGTAGTTCGGCATGGTGCGCTCGGCGCCCAGGTACGACAGGGTCAGCAGGCTGCCGTTGCGGCCTTTCATCATTTCGCGGCCAGCCTTGGCCAGGGCCACGAAGCTGTAGGCGCTGATGTCGTGAGCGATGCGGAAACCTTCACGGGTGGTGGCTTCGGTGAAGTCGCCGTCCAGTTGGTCGCCCGGGGCGAAGCCGACGGAGTGCACGATGCAATCCAGGCCGTCCCACTTCTTGCCCAGCTCAACGAAAACCTTGGTGATTTCTTCATCGCTGGCCACGTCGCACGGGAAGCACAGGTCAGGGTTGGAACCCCAGCTTTGTGCGAACTCTTCGACACGACCCTTGAGCTTGTCGTTCTGATAAGTGAAGGCAAGCTCAGCGCCCTCGCGATGCATGGCGGCAGCGATGCCGGATGCGATGGACAGCTTGCTGGCGACACCGACGATCAGTACGCGCTTACCGGCGAGAAAACCCATGTGTTGCTCCTCTCTTCAGGTTATTCGACAGCTGTTGGGGCCAGGAAAGCGGCCTCCAGCAGCTGCTGTGTATAGGGATGTTGCGGGGCGGCAAAAATACTTTGCGCGTCACCCTGTTCGACCACTTGGCCTTGCTTGACCACCATCAACTGGTGGCTGAGCGCTTTGACTACCGCCAGGTCATGGCTGATAAACAAATATGTCAGGTTGTACTTGGTTTGCAGCTTGCGCAGCAGCTCCACCACCTGGCGCTGGACTGTCCGGTCGAGCGCCGAAGTGGGCTCGTCCAGCAGAATCAACGCCGGTTTTAGCACTAATGCCCGGGCAATGGCGATTCTTTGCCGTTGCCCGCCGGAGAACTCGTGGGGGTAGCGGTTCCGGGTTTCCGGGTCCAGACCTACTTCCACCAGTGCCGCGATAATCGCTTGTTCCTGCTCTGCCTCCGTGCCCATCTTATGGATCCGCAACCCTTCACCGACAATCTGGCTCACGGACATCCTTGGGCTGAGGCTGCCGAAGGGGTCCTGAAAGACCACCTGCATTTCCCGCCGCAGCGGTCGAACCTGTTGCTGCGTCAGGCAGTCTAGCTGTTTGCCCTCGAAACGGATCGCTCCATTACTGCCAATCAACCGCAAGATCGCCAGGCCCAGGGTGGATTTACCGGAACCACTTTCACCGACGATCCCCAGGGTCTGACCCTGAGGCAGGCTGAAATTGATGCCGTCCACCGCTTTCACGTAATCGACGGTGCTGCGCAGAAAGCCTTTCTTGATCGGGAACCAGACTTTCAGGTCCTCGACTTCCAGCAGCGGCGGGCCGATGACATTGTTCGCAGGCTTGCCGCTGGGCTCCGCTGCCAGCAGTTCCTGAGTGTAAGGATGCTTCGGCGCGCGGAACAATTCTTCGCATGATGCCTGTTCGACGATGCAACCACGCTGCATGACACATACGCGATGCGCAATTCTTCGCACAAGGTTCAAATCGTGGCTGATCAGCAGTAATGCCATGCCCAGGCGCGCCTGCAATTCCTTGAGCAATTCGAGAATTTTCAGCTGAACGGTCACGTCCAGGGCGGTGGTCGGCTCGTCGGCAATCAGCAGTTCCGGCTCGTTGGCCAGGGCCATGGCGATCATCACGCGCTGGCGCTGGCCGCCGGACAATTCGTGGGGCAGGGCCTTGAGGCGTTTGTGCGGCTCGGGAATGCCCACCAGTTCGAGCAATTCCAGGGTGCGTCTGGTCGCGACTTTGCCGGTCAGGCCTTTATGCAGGCCGAGCACTTCGTTGATCTGCTTCTCGATCGAATGCAGCGGGTTCAGCGAGGTCATCGGCTCCTGGAAGATCATCGCGATCCGGTTGCCGCGGATGTGGCGGATGGTTTTCTCTCTGAGGCTCAACAAATCCTGGTTGGCATACAGGATGGCGCCGGTCGGATGGTGGGCCAAGGGGTAGGGCAGCAGGCGCAGGATCGAATGGGCGGTCACCGATTTGCCTGAACCGCTTTCGCCCACCAGGGCCAGGGTTTCACCGCGCCTGATTTTGAAGCTGACGTTTTCGACCACCAGTTGACGGCGCTCACCGACGATAAATTCGACGGAGAGGTCGCGGACTTCGATCAGAGTGTTCTGATTCATTTTACTTCCTCGGGTCGAAGGCATCGCGAGCGGACTCGCCGATAAATACCAGCAGGCTCAACATGATCGCCAGCACGGCGAAGGCACTCATGCCCAGCCACGGCGCTTGCAGGTTGGATTTGCCCTGGGCCACCAGTTCGCCGAGGGACGGTGCGCCAGGCGGCAGGCCGAAACCGAGGAAGTCCAGGGCGGTCAGGGTGCCGATGGCGCCGGTGAGGATGAACGGCATGAAGGTCATGGTCGAGACCATGGCATTGGGCAGGATGTGCCGGAACATGATCGCGCCGTTCTGCATGCCCAGCGCTCGGGCGGCGCGCACGTATTCAAGGTTGCGCCCGCGCAGGAACTCGGCGCGCACCACGTCCACCAGGCTCATCCAGGAGAACAGCAGCATGATCCCCAGCAGCCACCAGAAGTTTGGCTGCACAAAGCTGGCGAGAATGATCAGCAAATACAGGACCGGCAGCCCGGACCAGATCTCCAGGAAGCGCTGCCCGGCAAGATCGACCCAGCCGCCGTAGAAACCCTGCAAGGCCCCGGCGATCACGCCGATGATCGAGCTGAGGATGGTCAGGGTCAGGGCGAACAGCACCGAGACCCGAAAGCCATAGATCACCCGGGACAGCACATCGCGGCCCTGGTCGTCGGTGCCCAGCCAGTTATCGGCCGAGGGTGGCGCGGGGGCCGGGACTTTCAGGTCGTAGTTGATGCTCTGGTAGCTGTAGGGGATCGGTGCCCAGAGGATCCAGGCGTCCTTGGCCTTCAGCAGTTCGCGGATGTACGGGCTCTTGTAGTTGGCCTCCAGCGGGAACTCACCACCGAAGGCGGTTTCCGGGTAGCGCTTGAGCGCCGGGAAATACCAGTCGCCGTCGTAATGCACCGCCAGCGGTTTGTCGTTGGCGATCAGCTCGGCGCCCAGGCTCAGGCCGAACAGGATCAGGAACAGCCACAGCGACCACCAGCCCCGCTTGTTGGCTTTAAACAGTTCGAAACGGCGGCGATTGAGGGGGGATAGAGTCATCTCAATGCTCCCGGCTTTCGAAGTCGATGCGCGGATCGACCAGGGTGTAGGTGAGGTCGCCGATCAGTTTCACCACCAGACCCAGCAAGGTGAAGATGAACAGGGTGCCGAACACTACCGGGTAATCGCGGTTGATCGCCGCTTCGAAACTCATCAGACCCAGGCCGTCGAGGGAGAAGATCACCTCCACCAGCAAGGAACCGGTGAAGAAGATGCCGATAAAGGCCGAGGGGAAACCGGCGATCACCAGCAGCATGGCGTTGCGGAACACATGGCCATAAAGGACCCGGCGCTGGGTCAGGCCCTTGGCCTTGGCGGTAATCACGTACTGCTTGTTGATCTCGTCGAGGAAGCTGTTTTTGGTCAGCAGGGTCATGGTCGCGAAGTTGCCGATCACCAGCGCGGTCACCGGCAGCGCCAGGTGCCAGAAGTAGTCGAGGATCTTGCCGCTCCAGCTCAGCTCGTCAAAGTTATTCGAGGTCAGGCCGCGCAGCGGAAACCAGTCCAGGTAACTGCCACCGGCGAACACCACGATCAGCAGGATGGCGAACAGGAACGCCGGGATCGCATAGCCGACAATGATCGCCGAGCTGGTCCAGACGTCGAAATGGCTGCCGTGCCGCGTGGCTTTGGCGATCCCCAGCGGGATCGACACCAGGTACATGATCAGCGTGCTCCAGAGCCCGAGGGAAATGGACACCGGCATTTTTTCCTTGATCAGGTCGATGACCTTGGCGTCGCGAAAGAAACTGTCGCCAAAGTCCAGGCTGGCGTAATTCTTGATCATGATCCACAGGCGTTCCGGCGCCGATTTGTCGAAGCCATACATATGCTCGATCTCTTTGACCAGCGCCGGGTCCAGGCCTTGGGCGCCACGGTAGCTGGAGCCGGCCACCGAGACTTCGGCGCCGCCGCCGGCGATACGACTGGTGGCGCCTTCGAAGCCCTCGAGTTTGGCGATCATCTGCTCCACCGGGCCACCGGGGGCGGCCTGGATGATCAGAAAGTTGATCAGCAAAATGCCGAACAGGGTCGGGATAATCAGCAACAGTCGCCGAAAGATATACGCCAGCATCTTATTGCTCCCCGCCTGCGGGTTCGGCTTGCACCTGGGTTTGAATTTCTACCGCCGGTGCGGCGTCGGGCTTGATCCACCAGGTGGAAATGCCGACGTCGTTGGTGGGTGAGACTTTCGGGTGACCGATATGATTCCAGTACGCCACGCGCCAGGTCTTGATGTGCCAGTTCGGGATCACGTAGTAGCCCCACTGCAAGACCCGGTCGAGGGCGCGGGCATGGGCCACCAGGCTCTTGCGCGAATCGGCATTGATCAGTTGCTCGACGAGCTGGTCGATGGCCGGATCCTTCAGGCCGATGTAGTTCCGGCTGCCAGGTTTGTCGGCGCTTTCCGATTTCCAGAATTCGCGCTGTTCGTTACCCGGTGAGCTGGACTGCGGGAAGCTGCCGACGACCATGTCGAAGTCTCGTGAGCGCAGGCGGTTGATGTATTGAGACACGTCGACCCGGCGGATCACCAACTCGATCCCCAGGTCGCTCAGGTTGCGCTTGAACGGCAGCAATACCCGCTCGAACTCGGTCTGGGCCAGCAGGAACTCGATGGTCACCGGTTTGCCGGTGGCGTCGACCATCTTGTCGTCGACGATGCGCCAGCCGGCCTCCTGCAATAGCTGATAGGCCTTGCGCTGCTGGGCGCGGATCATGCCGCTGGCGTCGGTCTTCGAGGGCTGGAAGGCCTCGGTGAGCGCCTGCTCGGGGATTTTTCCGCGCAGCGGTTCGAGTATCGCCAGTTGCTCCGGATCCGGCAGACCGGTGGCGGCCATTTCCGAATTCTCGAAATAACTGCGGGTGCGCGCGTAGGCGCCGTTGAACAGCTGCTTGTTGGTCCACTCGAAGTCCAGCAACAGACTCAGGGCTTCGCGCACCCGCACATCCTGGAACACCGGGTGGCGCAGGTTGAAGACGAAGCCCTGCATGCCGGTAGGGTTGCCATTGGGGATCTGTTCCTTGATCAGCCGGCCTTCGGCCACTGCCGGGGTGTTGTAGGCATTGGCCCAGTTCTTCGCCGCCATCTCCATCCAGTAGTCGAACTGACCGGCCTTGAGGGCTTCCAGTGCGACGGTGTTGTCGCGGTAGTAGTCGATGGTCATGGCGTCGAAATTGTATTGGCCACGATTGACCGGCAGGTCCTTGCCCCAATAGTCCTTGACCCGCTCGTAGCGAATCGAGCGTCCAGCCTTCACCGCGCTGACTTTGTAAGGACCGCTGCCCAGCGGCATCTCAAGATTGCCTTTGGTGAAATCACGACTCTCCCACCAGTGTTTGGGCAGTACCGCCAGTTGCCCGAGGATCAGCGGCAATTCGCGATTGTTGGTGTGCTTGAACTTGAACAGGACCCGCAGCGGGTCTTCGGCGATCACTTCTTCGACGTCGCCGTAGTACCCGCGGTACAGCGGCGCGCCACTTTTGATCAGGGTCTGGAAGCTGAACACCACATCGTCGGCACGCACCGGGTGACCGTCGTGGAAGCGGGCCTCGGGGCGCAGGTAAAAACGCACCCAGCTGTTATCCGGAGCCTTTTCGATTTTTTCCGCAATCAGTCCGTATTCGGTGAAGGGTTCGTCCAGGCTCTGTTTGGCCAGGGTGTCGTAGATCAGATTGATATCGTCGGCCGGTACGCCCTTGTTGATGAACGGGTTGAGGCTGTCGAAGCCACCGAAACCGGCCTGGCGGAAGATACCGCCCTTGGGCGCATCCGGGTTGACGTAATCGAAATGTTTGAAATCGGCCGAGTATTTCGGCGGCTCGTTGTACAGCGTCAGGGCATGCTGCGGGGCGGCTTGGGCGGCGCACGCAAGTCCCGTGAACAACAGGCCGCAGGCCCGCAGGAGCAGGGCACGCAAAGGCATCATTGGGCTTTCTCCGAAGACTTCAGCCACCACGCGCTCAGGCCCAGGGTGTAGGGCGGCGTAGTGACGAAGGCGAACCGGTTGCGGTACGCCATACGATGATAGTTGATGTACCAGTTGGGAATGATGTAGTGCTGCCACAGCAGGACCCGGTCCAGGGCCTTGCCGGCGGCCAGTTGTTCGTCGCGGGTTTTCGCCGCGAGCAACTGTTCCAGCAAATGGTCGACCACTGGATTGGCGACGCCCGCGTAATTCTTGCTGCCCTTGACCCCGACCTGGCTGGAGTGGAAGTACTGCCATTGCTCCAGGCCCGGGCTGAGGGTTTGATCGAGGGTCATCAGGATCATGTCGAAATCGAACTGGTCGAGGCGCTGTTTGTACTGGGCACGGTCCACCGTGCGCAGACGTGCTTCGATGCCGATGCTGGCAAGATTCTCGGCGTAGGGTTGCAGCAGCCGTTCCAGGTTGGGATTGACCAGCAGGATTTCCAGGCGCAGGGGCTGGCCGGCGCTGTTCTGCAGGCGTTGGCCATTAAGCTTCCAGCCGGCTTCGTCGAGTAGCCCGAGGGCGCGGCGCAGGGTGTCCCGCGGAATGCCTCGACCCTCGGTCTGCGGCAGGCTGAAGGCTTGGGTAAACAGGTTGGCCGGCAACTGGCTGCGGTACGGCGAGAGCAGCAGCCATTCATGGCCGACCGCAAGCCCGGTAGCGGAAAACTCGCTGTTGGGGTAGTAACTCATGGCGCGTTTATAGGCGCCGCTGAACAGCGTGCGGTTGGTCCACTCGAAATCGAACATCATGCCCAGTGCTTCGCGCACCTTGATGTCGGCGAAGGTGCTGCGGCGGCTGTTCATGAACAGCCCTTGGGTCTGGGTCGGAATCTGATGGGCGATCTGCGCCTTGATGACTTCCCCACGCCGGACCGCGGGGAAGTTGTAGCCATTGGCCCAGTTCTTCGCCTGGTGCTCGATATAGATGTCGAATTCGCCGGCCTTGAACGCTTCGAAAGCCACATCACTGTCGCGATAGAACTCCACCTCGACCCGGTCAAAGTTGTACTTGCCGCGATTGACCGGCAGGTCCTTGCCCCAGTAATCCTTGACCCGCTCGAACCGCAGTTGCCGGCCCGGTTGCACCTGCGTGATACGGTAAGGCCCGCTGCCCAGTGGCGGTTCGAAGGTGGTGGCCTTGAAGTCGCGGTCTTTCCAGTAGTGCCGGGGCAGTACCGGTAGTTCACCTAGGCGCAGGATCAGCAGCGGATTGCCGGCACGCTTGAACACGAAGCGCACGCGTTGCGGGTTGAGCACGTCGACCCGCAGGACTTCCTGCAGGTTGGTCCGGTATTGCGGGTGGCCTTCCTTGAGCAGCAGGCGGTAGGAAAATGCCACGTCGTAAGCGGTGATCGGCGTGCCGTCGTGAAAGCGCGCTTGCGGGCGCAGGTTGAACACCACCCAGCTGCGGTCTTCGCTGTATTCCACCGATTGCGCGATCAGCCCATAGCTGGCAGTCGGCTCGTCACCCGAAGGGGCGTATTGGCCGGTGCCGACCATCAGGGTTTCGTTCAGCTCGTTGACGCCGTATTGCAGGAAATTGGACGTCGAAACCGGGCTGGAGCCCTTGAAGGTATAGGGATTGAGCGTATCGAAGGTGCCAAATGCCATGACCCGCAAAGTGCCGCCTTTCGGCGCTGCAGGATTGACCCAATCGAAATGGGTGAATTTGGCCGGGTACTTGAGCGTGCCGAACTGCGCGTAACCGTGGCTTTCGCTGATTGTTGCGCTCGCGGGAAAGCTCAAGGCCAGACTGATTAGGAGCAGGAGGAGGGGACGCATCAAGTCAGAGATCCGATCCGGGCGGCTTGGGCTTAGTGATCGGTACAGTAACAGCTTGTATCGACAGGAAAAAGACTGTGCACCGAAGCACCTGGGGGTGCTTCAAAAAGATCGCAGCCTGCGGCAGCTCCTACGCGCCGACCGAATACACCCGAGATGTTGTGGGTGCATGTAAATCCCTGTAGGAGCTGCCGCAGGCTGCGATCTTTTCGGCCACACATCAACTCAATGCGGCAGATAAACCGTCAGCATCTGCCCTGGCTTGAGTGCCTGGCCGGTGCGCGGGTTCCAGCGCTTGAGGTGTTGCATCTCGACATTGAAACGCTTGGCAACCATGTACAGCGAATCACCTTGCTTGACCTTGTACTGGGTCGACTTCTTGTTGCTGGCAACGTTGTTGCCTTTGCCTTTGCCAGTGTCCTGCATGACCAGGGTCTGGCCGGCTTTCAGGTTCTTGCCGGTCAGTTTGTTCCAGCGTTGCAGGTCCTTGACGTCGACCTTGTTGGCCTTGGCGATCAGCGACAGATTGTCCCCGCGTTTTACCCGGTAGCTGCGCTTGAGCCTGGGGGACTCGTCGCCAGCCACGTCATCGAACACCGGCTTGAGCGAGCGTTTGCTGATCAGTTCTTCCGGCTTCATGGTCGACAGGCTGGCGGTCAGCAACTGTGCCTTGGACGTCGGCACCAGCAGATGCTGGGGACCGTCGATGGTGGTGCGTTGCTTGAAGGCCGGGTTGAGCTGGAACAGCTCGTCTTCGTCGATGTTGGCCACGGCGGCGACACGGGACAAGTCCATGCGCTGGTTGATTTCGACGACTTCGAAATAGGGCTGGTTGGCGATCGGGTTCAGGTTCACGCCATAAGCTTCCGGCGCCAGGACTACCTGGGACAAGGCCAGCAACTTGGGCACGTAAGCCTGGGTTTCGGCAGGCAGCGGCAGGTTCCAGTAATCGGTGGGCAGGCCAAGCTTTTCGTTGCGCTCGATGGCCCGGCTGACCGTGCCTTCGCCGGCATTGTAGGCCGCCAGGGCCAGCATCCAGTCGCCATTGAACATGTCGTGCAGGCGGGTCAGGTAATCCAGCGCCGCGGTGGTGGAGGCGGTGATGTCCCGACGACCGTCGTAGAAACGGGTCTGGCGCAGGTTGAAGTAGCGCCCGGTAGACGGGATGAACTGCCACAGGCCGACGGCATGGGCCCGGGAGTAGGCCATCGGGTTGTAGGCACTTTCAATCACCGGCAGCAGCGCGAGCTCCAGCGGCATGTTGCGTTCTTCGAGGCGTTCGACGATGTAATGAATATAAAGACTGCCGCGCTCACCGGCGTTCTCCAGGAACGACGGGTTGCTGGCGAACCACAGGCGCTGTTGCTCGATGCGCGGGTTGACGCCGAGCCGGTCTTGCAACTGGAAGCCCAGACGCATGCGCTCCCAGACATCCTGAGGGGCTTGCGGGGTTGGTTTTTCGCTGAGCCAGACGGGTTTTTGTTTGACCCGGTTGGAAAGATTGGGGACATGCGCCGCGTCGGTTTGCGGGGCATAACTGGTACTTTGGCAGCCCGCCAGAGTGGCGGACACAGCCACCGCGATGGCTTGAGCCAGGCGGGTCAATGCGTCTGAATTGATGGCTTTACTGATAAATGACGACATTGGCTGGAAGTAAGTTCCGGGCAAAAATGTCGGGCGATTCTAGGAAGCACGCGGGGTCCGGTCAACCATTCAGAATTTTTGTGTCAACAGTGGTACGTCTAGAACTTATCTTTCCAAGCCCTCAAGGCAGCAAAAACCGCACTGGGACCACGGTTATCGAGGCCATTCCGTTCGTCCGCTTTTTGTTTAACAGATGTTTCGCCAGTGCGCAGGAACGGATTGGTGAGCTTTTCCAGGGCCAGGGTCGAGGGCAGGCTCATGCGGCCGTCTTCGCGCAGTTGGGAGACTTGCGCCAGCCGTTCGGCGATGTGCGGATTGTTCGGCTCGACCGCCTGGGCAAAGCGCAGATTGCTCAGGGTGTATTCGTGGGTGCAATACACCAGGGTGTCTTCAGGCAAGGCTGCCAGACGGCTCAACGAGTGGTGCATCTGCTCGGGCGTGCCTTCGAACAGCCGCCCGCAACCGGCCGCGAACAGCGTGTCGCCGCAGAACAGCAGCCCATGATGGTAATACGCGATATGCCCGAGGGTATGGCCGGGGACGGCGAATACTTTCATTTCGCAGCCGAGTACACTGATGCTGTCATTGTCGTGCAGCGCCACATCGCGGCCCGGGATGTTTTCGCTCGCCGGTCCATAGACCCGGGCACCGGACTGTTGTTTAAGCTGCTCGACGCCGCCGACGTGGTCATGGTGATGGTGGGTGACCAGGATGTCGCTGAGGGTCCACTCGGGATGCTGTTCGAGCCAGGCCTGGACCGGCGCGGCATCGCCCGGATCGACCACTGCGCAGCGCTGGGTGCGGTGATCCTGCAACAACCAGATGTAGTTATCGGTGAAGGCGGGCAGGGCACTGATCTGTATCATCGTCGGATTCGCCAAGCGGAAAACAATGGCGCATCTTAGAACTTCTTGGCGGGTTGGAGAAAGCAAATGACCGATAAAGCGTTCGCTCAGGCTGATCCTGACTGGCTGGCATTGATCGGCGCGGCCCGTGAATGGCTGTCAGGTCCCATCGGGCAATTCTTGCTGGACGAAGAGCGGCGCATGCTTGAAGACGAGCTTGGGCGGTTTTTCGGCGGCTACCTGGTGCATTACGGTCCCTCGGCCGAAACGCCGCCGGCGGCGCCCCAGGTGCAGCGCAATGTCCGGCTCGGCGCACCCTTGCCCGGCGTGGAGATCGTCTGTGAGGAGCAGGCCTGGCCCCTCAGCGAGCATGCCGCCGATGTGGTGGTGTTGCAGCACGGCCTGGATTTCTGTCTGTCGCCCCATGGCTTGCTCCGTGAAGCGGCCAGCAGTGTGCGCCCGGGTGGGCATCTGCTGATTGTCGGCATCAACCCCTGGAGTAGCTGGGGCTTGCGCCATGTGTTCGCCCATGACGCGCTACGCAAGGCGCGCTGCATTTCGCCTTCGCGGGTCGGTGACTGGTTGAACCTGCTGGGCTTTGCGCTGGAGAAACGCCGCTTCGGGTGCTATCGTCCGCCGCTTGCGTCACCGGCATGGCAGGCCCGTCTGGCCGGTTGGGAACGCAAGGCCGTTGACTGGCAGTTGTCCGGTGGCGGCTTCTATTTATTGGTCGCGCGCAAGATCGTGGTCGGCTTGAGGCCGGTGCGCCAGGTTCGTCGCGAACCGATGGGCAAGCTGATTCCATTGCCGATGGCCAAGGTCAATCGACGCGACATCGAGCCGTAAAACACTCTTTATAATATTCCCGGCCGGGCTTGCCCGGCCTCGGGCGTTGTCGGTCAACGATCGGCAGGCCACAAGCATTTTCTGGATAGGTTGGGCATGAGCGATAGCGATAGCGTAGAACTTTTCACCGATGGCGCCTGCAAGGGCAACCCCGGCCCGGGCGGCTGGGGGGCGTTGCTGGTGTGCAAGGGCGTTGAAAAAGAACTCTGGGGTGGCGAAGCCAACACCACCAATAACCGCATGGAGTTGATGGGGGCGATTCGGGGTCTGGAAGAGCTCAAGCGTTCCTGCGACGTGCTGCTGGTGACCGACTCCCAGTACGTGATGAAAGGCATCAACGAATGGATGGACAACTGGAAGAAACGCGGCTGGAAAACCGCTGCCAAGGAACCGGTGAAAAACGCTGACCTGTGGAAGCTGCTCGATGAGCAGGTCAATCGCCATAACGTTACCTGGAAGTGGGTGCGCGGCCATATCGGCCACCACGGCAACGAACGCGCCGACCAACTGGCCAACCGTGGGGTGGATGAAGTGCGCGGCTACAAACAATCCTGATTTCACCCGTCCTACGCTGACCGCGTGCACCTGCAATGGTGTGGGTGTCTGCAATCCCCTGTAGGAGCTGCCGCAGGCTGCGATCTTTTGATCTTTTGATCTTTTGATCTTTCGCTTGGGACTCAAGTGGACCTGGAAAGATCGCAGCCTCGTTTCACTCGACAGCTCCTACCCAGCTCCTACCCAGCTCCCCGACTGTGTCCGGCAAAAGGATCTGCCAGACAGACGCAACCCTGCCGGTCATTGGCTGGCGCGCGTCATGGTCCGTGAGCGTGTTAATATCGCCGCTTTTGCCCGAATGACCCGTTGAGAGCTGACCCCTGATGGCCAACAGATCCGTTGTACTCGATACCGAAACCACCGGCATGCCGGTGACCGACGGCCACCGGATTGTCGAAATCGGTTGCGTCGAGTTGATCGGTCGGCGCCTGACCGGTCGGCATTTCCATGTCTATCTGCAGCCGGACCGGGAAAGTGATGAAGGCGCCATTGGCGTGCACGGCATCACCAACGAATTCCTGGTGGGCAAACCGCGTTTCGCTGAAGTGGCCGAAGAATTCTTCGAGTTCATCAAGGGCGCGCAGCTGATCATCCATAACGCGGCGTTCGACGTCGGCTTCATCAACAATGAATTCGCCCTGATGGGGCACAAGGATCGGGCTGATATCACTCAGCACTGCACGATCCTCGACACCCTGATGATGGCCCGTGAGCGCCACCCCGGGCAACGCAACAGCCTCGACGCCTTGTGCAAGCGGTATGGCGTCGACAACTCCGGTCGTGAGCTGCACGGCGCCTTGCTCGACTCGGAGATCCTCGCCGACGTCTACCTGACCATGACCGGCGGCCAGACCAGTCTGTCCCTGGCCGGTAATGCTTCGGATGGCAATGGTTCCGGCGCAGGGGCGGACAACTCCGCCACCGAGATCCGCCGTCTGCCCGCCGATCGCCAGCCGACCCGAATCATTCGTGCCAGTGAAACCGATCTGGCCGAACATCTGGCGCGGATGGAAGCAATTGCCAAGTCTGCCGGAGCTCCAGCGCTTTGGGTGCAGTTGGCTGAGGCCAGGGGTTAATCCTGCGGTGCTGACTGTGGCGAGGGAGCTTTCTGTGGCGAGGGGGCTTGCCCCCACTCGGCTGCGCAGCAGCCGCAAAACCTGTGAATGCGGTGTTCCTGGCGAAATGTGATTGCAGGTTTCAGGGCCGCTTCGCGACCCAGCGGGGGCAAGCCCCCTCGCCACAGGAGCTTCAACCCTCTACCCTGAAGTCATTGGCAGGCTGCGGTCTGCCGTCTCAGGACACCCGCCCCATGTATAAAGACTTGAAATTCCCCGTCCTTATCGTGCACCGCGACATCAAGGCCGACACCGTCGCCGGTGATCGGGTCCGCGGAATCGCCCGGGAGCTGGAGCAGGAAGGCTTCAGCATTGTTTCTGCGGTGGATTACACCGAAGGCCGCCTGGTGGCCTCGACGCACCACGGTCTGTCCTGCATGTTGATTGCGGCCGAAGACGCCAGGGAGAATACTCACCTGCTACAGAACATGGCCCAGCTGATCCGCCTGGCCCGGGTCCGTGCGCCGAACCTGCCGATTTTCGCCCTGGGCGAGCAGGTGACCCTGGAAAACGCCCCGGCCGATGCCATGAGCGAGCTCAATCAGCTGCGCGGCATTCTGTACTTGTTCGAAGACACCGTGCCGTTCCTCGCCCGCCAAGTGGCGCGCGCCGCACGCAACTACCTTGATGGCCTGTTGCCACCGTTTTTCAAGGCGCTGGTGCAACACACCGCCGATTCCAATTATTCCTGGCACACTCCCGGGCATGGCGGTGGCGTGGCCTATCACAAGAGCCCGGTGGGGCAGGCATTCCATCAGTTTTTCGGGGAAAATACCCTGCGTTCGGACCTGTCGGTCTCGGTGCCAGAGTTGGGCTCGCTGCTCGATCACACCGGTCCCCTGGCTGAAGCCGAGGCCCGCGCAGCGCGCAATTTTGGCGCCGACCATACGTTTTTCGTGATCAACGGCACCTCGACGGCGAACAAGATCGTCTGGCATTCGATGGTCGGGCGCGACGATCTGGTGCTGGTGGACCGCAATTGCCACAAGTCGGTCCTGCACTCGATCATCATGACCGGGGCGATTCCGCTGTACCTGTGCCCGGAACGCAATGAGCTGGGGATCATCGGGCCGATTCCGCTGAGCGAATTCAGCCCCGAGTCGATCAAGGCCAAGATCGATGCCAGCCCGCTGACCAAGGGCCGGCCACCCAAGGTCAAGCTGGCGGTGGTCACCAATTCCACCTACGACGGCCTGTGCTACAACGCCGAGCTGATCAAGCAGACCCTGGGCAACAGCGTCGAGGTCCTGCACTTCGACGAGGCCTGGTACGCCTACGCGGCGTTTCACGAGTTCTTTGCCGGGCGTTACGGCATGGGCACTTCGCGCAGCGCCGACAGCCCCCTGGTGTTCACCACCCATTCCACCCACAAGTTGTTGGCGGCGTTCAGCCAGGCCTCGATGATCCACGTGCAGGACGGCGGCGCACGGCAGCTGGACCGTGACCGGTTCAACGAAGCCTTCATGATGCATATCTCCACTTCGCCGCAGTACAGCATTATCGCCTCGCTGGACGTCGCTTCGGCGATGATGGAAGGTCCGGCGGGGCGTTCGCTGTTGCAGGAAATGTTCGATGAGGCGCTGAGTTTTCGCCGGGCGCTGGCCAATCTGCGGCAACATATCGCTGCGGATGACTGGTGGTTTTCGATCTGGCAGCCGCCGTCGGTTGCAGGTATCGACCGGGTCATCACCGCCGACTGGCTGCTGGAGCCCGAAGCCGACTGGCATGGTTTTGGCGATATTGCCGAAGATTACGTCCTGCTCGATCCGATCAAGGTCACCCTGGTCATGCCCGGGCTGACCGCTGGCGGTGCCTTGAGCGAGTCCGGCATTCCGGCGGCGGTGGTCAGCAAGTTCCTCTGGGAGCGCGGTCTGGTGGTGGAGAAGACCGGGCTATATTCGTTTCTAGTGTTGTTCTCCATGGGCATCACCAAAGGCAAGTGGAGCACGCTGCTCACCGAACTGCTGGAATTCAAGCGCAGCTACGACGCCAACGTCAGCCTGGCGACCTGCCTGCCGTGCGTGGCGAAACAGGACATTGCGCGTTATCAGGGCATGGGCCTGCGGGATCTGTGCGACCAGTTGCATGCCTGTTATCGCAGCAATGCCACGGCCAAACACCTCAAGCGCATGTACACGGTACTGCCGGAGATTGCCATGAAACCAGCCGATGCCTATGACCAGCTGGTACGTGGCGAGGTTGAAGCGGTGTCCATCGACGCCCTGCAGGGACGGATCGCTGCCGTGATGCTGGTGCCGTATCCGCCGGGCATTCCGCTGATCATGCCGGGCGAGCGGTTCACCGAGTCGACCCGCTCGATCGTCGACTACCTGGCGTTCGCCCGCACCTTCGACAGCAGCTTTCCCGGCTTTGTCGCGGATGTGCATGGCTTGCAGCACGAAGACGAAGGCAATGGACGGTGCTATACCGTCGATTGCATAAAGGTTTGAGGACGTTTCCCGCCATGCGACCCGTGATCAATCCCCAATACCCTGGCTTGTCGGTGCGAGTGGCCGATGACGGCTTCGCAGCTTACATCTGGGGCAGTGACTTCAGTTTTGAGGTCAGTACCTATGCGGCGGCGCAAGTCGGTTTAAGCGTCGACCAATGGCCGGTGGAGAAAATCGCGCCTTATCGCAAGTGTTATGGCATCGACCCGGAGGAGTTCAAGAGTTATCGCGACGCCGCTGACAGCGCTATTTTCATGGCCTGGCTCGATGATCAGCCCGTGGGACATGTGGTGGTCAGCACCAATTGGAACGGTTATGCCCATATCGATGAGCTGGCGGTGCATGCCCCGGCGCGTCGCCATGGGGTGGCCAAGGCGTTACTCGACGTCGCACAGTTCTGGAGTCGCAAGAAGAAGTTGCCGGGCATCATGCTGGAAACCCAGAACAACAACCTCGGCGCCTGCCGGCTTTATGAGCGCTGTGGTTACGTGATCGGTGGCATCGATCACCTGCGCTATCGCGGGATCGACCCGCACACCGCCGAGGTGGCGATTTTCTGGTATCGGCTGTTTGAAAACCCACTGGAATGAGCCAGTGATCAACCCGCCAGCATCGCCGCGGCTTTCTCCGTGACAATCTCCAGCAGGGCCTGCAAGGCGGGGGAGGGCGTGCTGTCCTTGAGCCTCAGGGAATAGAGCGTGATCGGTACCGGCGGTGACAGTGGGCACACATCCAGGCCACCCGCGCGTGCGCCGAGAGCGGTAAAGGGATCGACGATGGCCAGGCCTTCCCCGGCCTCGACCATGCTGCGCATCATCTGATGGGTCTGCACCCGGATCTGGATCACCGGTGCCGGGCGCAAGGCTTGCAGCTTGCTGTCGAGCATCACGCTGAGCGGGTCATGACCTTCGAGGCCGACCATCGACTGGCCAGCCAGATCCTGCACGGACAGGTATTTTTGCTTGGGTTGCAGCCAGCCATGGGGGGCCAGCAGCTGCAGTTTGCCTTGCGCCAGCGCTTCGCAGTGCAGGTCGCCATGGTCCGGGTTGTGCAGGCTCAAGCCCAGATCGCTCTCGCGCAACAGCAGGCTTTTGACGATCTCACGGGTGGGCTGGCTGGCGAGGTTGCAGGGCACATCGGGAAAATTTCGCCGCAGGTTGGCGATGCTTTGCGGCAGCAGTTGCTGTGCCAGCGGGGGAGTGCAGATGATTCGCAGCGGCGGGGCCTGATATTGCTTCAGGCTGCTGGCCAGGCGCTGCAAAGGCTCGAACGCTTCGTAGACACGGGCGATCTCGATCTGCAGCTCTCGTGCTTCGCGGGTGGCTTGCAGCCGTCCGCGCACGCTGGCGAACAACATGAAGCCGAGTTGGTCCTCGGCATCGCGCAGAATCGCTTCAACCTCGGCCACCGATAGTTGCAGCAACTCGGCGGCAGTGCCCAGATGACTGGTTTGCAGCAGCGCCTGGATCACTTCGATATGACGTAAACGCATGCGTGAAGTCCATGTCCAGCGGGTGAGGGATTCAGTGACTGAATCCTAACCCAAGTCCGCGCATATGACTTCCGCTCATAACACGGGGTTATGAGGCGACGTAGGTTTCGGGTTCACGAGTGATGGTAACGCCCGACTGCTTCAACTGAAACTCGTTAGCATTCAGTTTGTCGACCCGATCGCCAATGGCCAGGCGATAGGTGATAACAGGTTCCGAGCCGGCCAGGCCATCGGACGACGGGGTGGATTCCTGGAACTCATGCACCGAATAGACACGGCCTTCCGCGTCTCTTGCATGGAATTGTCCAACGAGTACTGCTGCCATCTGCTTAGAACCTCTAGGGATAAATCACTCAATTTGCGGCTGTGTAGACCGTAGTTGGGCGCGGTAAGTTTTCCTGACGGAAAAAAATAGTCATGGGCAGCGATTCCTTGAAACAGGTCGGTTGTGATGCCGCCCGAATCATCTATAACTACAGGCTCCTATAGATAGAAAGTCGGGAATCCCTCAATGAGCAACGTCTACACGATTGCAGTGTTGGTCGGTAGTTTGAGAAAACAATCGATCAACCGCAAGGTCGCAATGGCATTGGCAGAGCTGGCGCCGGCCAATCTCAAACTGAATATCATCGAGATTGGTGATTTGCCGCTCTATAACGAAGACATTGATGCCGCACCGCCGGCAGCCTACAGCACTTTCCGACAACAGGTGAGCTCATCCGACGCGGTGCTGTTCGTGACCCCGGAATACAACCGCTCGGTGCCGGGTGTATTGAAGAACGCGATAGACGTCGGATCCCGCCCGTATGGCAAAAGTGCCTGGAGCGGCAAACCGGGTGCAGTGATCAGCGCGTCACCGGGAGCGATTGGCGGATTTGGCGCCAATCACCACCTGCGCCAGTCATTGGTCTTCCTCGATGTGCCGTGCATGCAGCAACCCGAAACCTATCTGAGCGGTGCCGGCTCCGCGTTCGACGACGCGGGCAAGCCTTCCGAGGCTGTCCGGCCGATCCTGCAGAAATTCATCAATGCCTACGGGGCCTGGGTCGAGCAGCACAAGAAGCACCGCTGAGGTCAATGGCCGCAGCAGGCTTCGCACATACTCGTAGCAGCTGCCGAAGGCTGCATTCGGCTTCGCACATACTCGTAGCAGCTGCCGAAGGCTGCGTTCGGCTGCGCAGCAGTCGTAATCCAGTCGCCGCGTTGCATCTGCTCCGCCGCGGTGGCAGGTTTTACGACTGCTGCGCAGCCGAACGCAGGCTTCGCCAGCTGCTACGGGCAGCCGAACGCAGGCTTCGCTAGTGCTACGGATCGACTTTCTGCTTTACTGAATATGCGAATATCCATATATTCGCCGCTCTCTGCATCAAGACGCTTGCCCCAGCCATGTTCGAAATACCCAGCCTCGTCGAGATCTTCAAATCCCTGGCCGATGAAACCCGCAGCCGGATCGCCTTGCTTATCGCGCGCGAAGGCGAGTTGTGCGTGTGCGAGTTGACTGCCGCGCTCGATCTGAACCAGCCGAAAATCTCCCGTCATCTGGCGCAACTGCGCGGCGCCGGCGTGCTGGCTGATCGGCGCCAGGGGCAGTGGGTGTTTTATCGCCTGCGCCCGCAATTATCCGAATGGGTCACGACGCTGTTGAAAGGCGCGCTGGAGGCCAGTAGTGCCTGGCTCGCCGCCGACTTTCAGCGCCTGCAGGCCATGGATAGCCGTCCTGTCCGTTGCTGCTGAACCATTCAAAAGAACACTTTTACACTTAACCAAGGCTGTTTTGAATGCTGATAGCGTTATCGATTTTCCTGCTGACCATTACCCTGGTGATCTGGCAGCCCAAAGGCCTGGGGGTTGGCTGGAGCGCGGTGTTCGGCGCGGTTCTGGCGTTGCTCGCTGGCGTCGTGCAGTTGAGCGATATTCCATTGGTGTGGCAGATCATCTGGAATGCCACCGGAACTTTCGTGGCGTTGATCATCATCAGCCTGTTGCTGGATGAGGCCGGCTTTTTTGCCTGGGCAGCCTTGCATGTCGCTCGCTGGGGGCGTGGCAGTGGGCGCAGATTGTTCGCCTTCATGGTATTGCTGGGGGCGCTGGTGTCGGCCCTGTTTGCCAATGACGGAGCGGCGTTGATCCTGACGCCCATCGTTATTTCAATGCTGCTGGCCCTGCGCTTTTCTCCGATGGCAACCCTGGCATTCGTGATGGGCGCCGGGTTTATCGCCGATACCGCGAGCCTGCCGCTGGTGGTGTCGAATCTGGTGAACATTGTTTCGGCGGACTTCTTCAAGATCGGTTTCAACCGGTACGCGGCGGTGATGGTGCCGGTGAACCTGGTCAGCGTCGCGGCCACCCTGGGGATGCTGATGTGGTTTTTCCGGCGCGACATTCCGCGCCGTTACGACCCGGATCAGCTGGAACAGCCTGAGCATGCCATTCACGACAAGCCGACCTTTATCGCCGGTTGGTGGGTATTGATGATTTTGCTGGTGGGTTGCTTCGCCCTGGAGCCACTGGGGATTCCCATCAGTGCCATCTCGGCGGTTTGCGCGGCTTTGCTACTGGCAGTCGCCGCCCACGGGCACAAGATTTCCACCCGCAAGGTGCTGAAAGAGGCGCCGTGGCAGATCGTGATTTTCTCGCTGGGCATGTATCTGGTGGTCTATGGCCTGCGCAATGCCGGGTTGACCGGGCACATCGCCGGTCTGCTGGACTGGTTTGCCGGCTATGGCATCTGGGGCGCGGCCATGGGTACCGGCTTGCTGACGGCATTGCTGTCCTCGATCATGAATAACCTGCCAACGGTGCTGATCGGCGCGCTGTCCATTGATGCCAGCCAGGCTGTTGGCGTGGTCAAGGAGGCGATGATCTATGCCAACGTCATCGGCAGTGACCTGGGGCCGAAAATCACCCCGATCGGCAGCCTGGCGACCTTGCTCTGGCTGCATGTACTGTCGCGCAAGAACATCCAGATCGGCTGGGGCTACTATTTCAAGGTCGGGATAGTGCTGACCGTGCCAGTGTTGCTGGTGACATTGGCGGCGTTGGCTGTGCGGTTGTCGGTGGGCAATCCTTAGACCGGGTTGCCCCCATCGCGAGCAAGCTCGCTCCCACATTAGATCTGGGTCAACCCACCATGGTGTGATCGACTCTAAACCTGTGGGAGCGGGCTTGCTCGCGATGAGGCCCTCAACAACAACCCGATTTCAACCTGACCCCGGCACATTCGGCCAAAGATCCGCCACCAGGAACAAGCGCTCGGCTTCTTCCCATTCGCCCGTGGCATTTTCTGTCAGGCGCACCATCAACTGCGCCGGTGCCTGGGGTTCCAGAGCGGCCAGCCAGGCATTTAACTGGTCGGCATCCCAGGTCTGATCGGGGGGATAATGCGCCGGTGCCAGCCAGGCATGGCGGGGCAGGGGTTGCCAACGTCCCGGTGGCTGTTCAACGACAAATCTCGACCAGTCGCGCTGGTGCAGCCAGCGGCCGCGCAAATGCTGCGGGTGCGCGCCGGCCGGCGACTGGGCCTTGCCTGGCCATGGATACAGCAGGTATCCGCCCAGCCACAACTGTGCACTGAACTGTTGGATATCCAGAGCGGCAAGGACTTCACGGCTTTCGGGGCGGGCAGAGATCGGCAACTGATGCTGGCTCAGATGCGCCAGTTTGCGGTCCAGCCGGTCATGACAACCGGGGCCGAGCCACTGCGCCGTGTCATGGCCATCGCCCTGTTGCGGCCCGAGATAGAGCTTGATCGCCAGTTCCAGGTGGTGCACGCCGTCGCGATCGCGCAGCAGCATGTCCAGTTCGCCAAGGGTGTGGCCTGCACGACGGATCGGCATATTGGCGGCGATCAATTCGATGCCAGGGGCGTGCTGCACGGCGAATTGCCACAGGCGCTCGTAATACAGGCCCAGACGACGGGTCGGGCCCAGAGCCAGCCAGTGGCGCAACGGGCTGCTGTCCTGATCCAGCTGTTCAAGCCACAGTGCAAGCTGTTCGGGCGCCTCTACCCAATCACTGCCGGCCAGCGGATGGCGCTGCGGCCACGGGGTTTCACTGAGCATCGGCGGCGCGAGGATGACCCATGCCAGGTCGCGCACCTCAGGGTGGCGCAACTGGCGGGGTAAACTGAGCAAGCCGGGGAACAGGATCATTCTGCGAGCATAGCCTATAAGGCTGTGTTCTCGATAAATCACCGGCGCGTCGGCCTGGCCGGAACACACCCTTGAAGTTGAAAGGATTTTGTCTGCGGGCGGCTTTCGCCCATAATCGTCCTTTTCGGCCCGTCCCAGAACTTCGCAGGAACCCCATGGAGCAATTTCGTAATATCGGCATCATCGGTCGCCTGGGCAGTTCCCAGGTACTCGACACGGTTCGCCGGCTGAAAAGGTTTCTGCTCGACCGGCACATGCACGTGATCCTCGAGGACACCATTGCCGAAGTCCTGCCAGGTCACGGCCTGCAAACCTCATCGCGCAAGATGCTCGGTGAAGTCTGCGACATGGTCATTGTCGTCGGCGGTGACGGTAGCCTGCTGGGCGCCGCCCGGGCGCTGGCCCGCCACAACATTCCGGTGCTGGGGATCAACCGTGGCAGCCTGGGCTTTCTGACCGATATTCGTCCCGACGAACTGGAAGTGAAAGTCGCCGAGGTGCTCGACGGCCACTACCTGGTGGAAAACCGCTTCCTGTTGCAGGCCGAAGTCCGCCGCCACGCCGAGGCCATCGGCCAGGGCGATGCGCTCAACGATGTGGTACTGCACCCCGGCAAGTCGACGCGGATGATCGAGTTCGAGCTGTACATCGACGGCCAGTTCGTCTGCAGCCAGAAGGCCGACGGCCTGATCGTCGCGACGCCGACCGGCTCGACCGCCTATGCGCTGTCGGCAGGCGGGCCGATCATGCATCCCAAACTCGATGCCATTGTTATCGTGCCGATGTACCCCCATACCTTGTCTGGAAGGCCGATTGTGGTCGATGGCAACAGTGAGCTGAAAATCGTCGTGTCCAAGGATATGCAGATCTACCCGCAAGTCTCCTGTGACGGGCAGAACCATTTCACCTGCGCGCCGGGCGACACCATCACCATCAGCAAGAAAGCGCAGAAACTGCGGCTGATCCATCCGCTGGACCACAATTATTATGAAGTTTGCCGGACCAAGCTCGGCTGGGGCAGCCGCTTGGGTGGTGGAGGCGACTGATGCTTGATCCCGCGCGTAGCTACGACCTGATCGGTGATGTGCATGGTTGCGCTCATACCCTTGAACATTTGCTCGACCAGCTCGGGTATAACAAGGTGGGCGGTACCTGGCACCATTCTTCGCGCATGGCGGTGTTCCTCGGCGATATCATCGACCGTGGCCCGCGGATTCGCGAAGCGCTGCATATCGTCCACGACATGACCGAAGCCGGGCAGGCGCTGTGCATCATGGGCAACCATGAGTTCAACGCCCTCGGCTGGAGCACCCCGGCACCACCGGGCAGTGGCAAGCAATACGTGCGCGAACACACCCCACGGCATGCGCGGTTGATCAACGAAACCCTGACCCAATTCGATCAGCACCCGGCGGACTGGCACGACTTCCTCCAGTGGTTCTACCAGATGCCGCTGTTCGTCGATGCCGGGCGCTTTCGGGTGGTGCATGCCTGCTGGGATGCCGGGCTGATCGGGCCGTTGCGGGCGCAATATCATAATGGCTGCATCGACGAACACTTCCTCCAGGCTGCCGCCGTGCCCGGCAGTTTTGCCTGCACGGTGTTCGATCGGCTGTTGCGCGGCACCGACATGCGCTTGCCCCACGGCTTGACCATGACCAGCGGCGACGGCCTGACCCGGGCATTTTTCCGCACCAAGTTCTGGGAAGACGACCCGCAAACCTACGGAGACATCGTGTTCCAACCTGACGCCTTACCTGAGCCGATTGCCCAGACACCGCTGTCGTCCATCGAGAAAAACACCTTGCTGCGCTATGGCGTCGACGAGCCGCTGTTGTTCGTCGGTCACTACTGGCGCAGCGGCAAGCCGGCACCGATCCGGCCGAACCTGGCCTGCCTGGACTACAGCGCAGTGCTCTACGGCAAACTGGTCGCCTACCGGCTGGACCAGGAAACCCGCCTCGATCCGCGCAAGTTCGTCTGGGTCGATGTCGAACGCCCGGAGGTCCTGCAATGAGTGCCGTCGCGGTGTTACGCCTGCCGCTGGCAGTCGATCTGAGCGGGTTCGTCAAACTGCTGCAGCGCATGCGGGTTCCCCATCGGGTCAGCGAAGAAGCCGGTGAGCAGGTGCTCTGGGTGCCGGACGCGATCAGTGAGGATGTCCGCTCACTGTATGAGCGTTTCCCTGCCGGCGATCCCGATCAGCAACTGGACATTCCCGACACCCAGGCCGCATTCCAGCGACCGGGTTTCGTCGAGCAATTGCGCCACAGCCCGGCGACCGCGCTGATCCTGTTGCTCAGCCTGATTGTTGGCGGCGTGACTATGCTCGGCGACAACCTTGATATCATGCGCTGGCTGACCTTCCTCGAATTTCGCATCATCGGCGAGTACATCCAGTTCACACCACTGGCCGACAGCCTCGCGGCGGGGCAGTGGTGGCGTCTGGTGACGCCGATGCTGATCCACTTCGGCTTCCTGCACCTGGCCATGAACGGCATGTGGTACTGGGAGCTGGGCCGGCGCATCGAAATACGCCAGGGCAGTATCAACCTGCTGGGCCTGACACTGCTGTTCAGCCTGGTGTCCAATTACGCGCAATATTATTTCAGCGGTCCGACCTTGTTTGGCGGGCTGTCAGGAGTGCTGTACGGGTTGCTCGGGCATTGCTGGATCTATCAATTGTTGTCGCCCAATCCGGCTTATCGCCTGCCCCGTGGGGTGCTGGTGATGATGCTGGTGTGGTTGCTGCTGTGTATGTCCGGGCTGATCTCGATGATCGGTTTCGGTGAAATTGCCAATGCGGCGCATGTCGGCGGGTTGCTCGTCGGATGCTTTACCGGTTTGTTGGGTGGCTTGTTCAGCCGACGTAAACTGGCCGTCTAAAAATTGCCGTATGAATAGAGTTCGCGGAGAACCTGATGTCCTCTTTTAACGAAATGATCAACAACATCACCCCGGATATCTACCGGAACCTGAAGCTGGCGGTAGAGATCGGCAAATGGTCGGACGGCGGCAAGCTGACTGCCGAGCAGCGCGAACTGTCGCTGCAGGCGATGATCGCCTGGGAAATCCACAATTTGCCGGAAGATCAGCGTACCGGTTACATGGGCGGCCCGCAGGATTGTGGCTCCAAGTCGGAACCGGTACCGAACCTGCTGTTCAAGTCGGACGCCACCCATTGATCGAGATTGGCCGCGGTGCAATCAGCAAGATGTCGGCGCGTCTCGACGCGTCGGCCGTTCAGTACGCATTCCGTCTGGGCGACATCGAGGTGCCGGTCAATCCAATGATCGGCACCACGGTGCGCCTCGAGTACCTGGGGGCGATCCACTGCACCCATTGCGGGCGCAAGACCAAAACCAGTTTCAGTCAGGGTTACTGCTACCCGTGCATGACCAAGCTGGCCCAGTGCGATATCTGCATCATGAGCCCTGAGCGCTGCCACTACGACGCCGGTACCTGTCGCGATCCGGCCTGGGGCGAGCAGTTCTGCATGACCGATCACGTGGTCTATCTGGCCAACTCCTCGGGCGTCAAAGTCGGGATTACCCGCGCCACCCAGCTGCCGACTCGCTGGCTCGACCAGGGCGCCAGCCAGGCGTTGCCGATCATGCGGGTCTCGACTCGCCAGCAATCGGGTTTCGTCGAAGATCTGTTTCGCAGTCAGGTAGCCGATAAAACCAACTGGCGCGCCTTGCTCAAGGGCGATGCCGTGGCGGTGGATCTCAAACAGGTTCGTCAGCAGCTGTTCGACAGCTGTGCCGACGGTCTGTCGGGTTTGCAGGAACGCTTCGGCCTGCAGGCCATGCAGGTGATCAATGACGTCGAACCGATCGACATCCGTTATCCGGTCGAGCAGTACCCGGCCAAGATCGTCAGCTTCAATCTGGACAAGAATCCGATTGCCGAAGGCACGCTGATGGGGATCAAGGGCCAGTACCTGATCTTCGATACCGGCGTTATCAATATTCGTAAATACACGGCCTACCAGCTCGCCGTGCATCAGTAGAAGGACTCCAGCATGCGCACCGAACAACCGAAGATGATCTACCTGAAGGACTATCAGGCGCCTGAATACCTGATCGACGAGACGCACCTGACCTTCGAGTTGTTCGAGGACCACAGCCTGGTCCATGCGCAACTGCTGATGCGCCGCAACCCGGAACGTGGCCCGGGCCTGCCGCCGCTGGTGCTCGATGGCCAGCAGCTGGAATTGCTGTCGGTGCAACTGGATGACCGCGACCTGAGCGCCACCGATGACCAGTTGACCGGCTATCAGTTGACGGAGCATCACCTGACCCTGCAGCCGACCAGCGAAACCTTTACGGTCGACACCAGCGTCAGGATCCACCCGGAAACCAACACCGCCCTGGAAGGCCTGTACAAATCCAGCGGCATGTTCTGCACCCAGTGCGAGGCTGAAGGTTTCCGCAAGATCACTTACTACCTCGACCGCCCGGACGTGATGAGCAAGTTCACCACCACGGTCATCGCCGAGCAGCATCGCTATCCGGTGCTGCTGTCCAACGGCAACCCGATTGGCAGCGGTCCGGAAGAAGACGGGCGGCATTGGGCGACCTGGGAAGACCCGTTCATGAAACCGGCCTACCTGTTCGCGCTGGTGGCCGGTGACCTGTGGTGCGTCGAAGATACCTTCATCACCATGACCGAGCGCTCGGTGGCGCTGCGCATTTATGTCGAGCCGGAAAACATCGACAAGTGCCAGCACGCAATGAACAGCCTGAAGAAATCCATGCGCTGGGACGAAGAGGTGTATGGCCGCGAGTACGACCTGGATATCTTCATGATCGTCGCGGTCAACGACTTCAACATGGGCGCCATGGAGAACAAGGGCCTCAACATCTTCAACTCCAGCTGCGTGCTGGCCCGTGCCGAAACCGCCACCGACGCTGCGCACCAGCGGGTCGAAGCGGTGGTCGCCCACGAGTACTTCCACAACTGGTCGGGCAACCGCGTGACCTGTCGCGACTGGTTCCAGCTGTCGCTCAAGGAAGGCTTCACGGTGTTCCGCGATGCCGAGTTCTCTGCGGACATGAACTCGCGCACGGTCAAGCGCATCGAGGACGTGGCTTATCTGCGCACCCACCAGTTCGCCGAAGACGCCGGCCCCATGGCTCACGCCGTGCGCCCGGAAAGCTTTATCGAAATCTCCAACTTCTACACCCTGACCGTCTACGAGAAGGGCTCGGAAGTGGTGCGGATGATTCGCACCTTGCTTGGCGCCGAGGGTTTTCGCAAAGGCAGCGACCTGTATTTCGCACGCCATGATGGCCAGGCCGTGACCTGTGACGATTTCATCAAGGCCATGGAAGATGCCAATGGTGTCGACCTGACCCAGTTCAAACGCTGGTACAGCCAGGCCGGCACGCCGCGCCTGACCGTCAGCGAGGCCTATGACAGTGCCGCGAAAACCTACAGCCTGACCTTCCGTCAGAGCTACCCGGCGACCCCGGACAAGGTTGAGAAACAGCCCTTCGTGATCCCGGTCGAACTCGGCCTGCTGGACGCCGAGGGTGACGGCATTGCCCTGCGCCTGGCCGGTGAGACCGCCGCGGTGGGCACCTCGCGGGTCCTCTCGGTGACCGAAGCCGAGCAGACGTTCACCTTCGTCGATATCGCGCAAAAGCCATTGCCTTCCCTGCTGCGCGGTTTCTCGGCGCCAGTGAAACTGAGCTTCCCCTACGATCGCGACCAGTTGATGTTCCTGATGCAATACGACAACGATGGCTTCAATCGCTGGGAAGCCGGCCAGCAATTGTCGGTGCAGGTACTGCAGGAATTGATCGTTCAGCACCAGCAAGGCACGGCGTTGGTGATGGATCAACGTCTGGTGACGGCATTGCGCGCTGTGTTGGCGGACGAGACGCTGGATCAGGCGATGGTCGCGGAAATGCTTTCGCTGCCGAGCGAAGCCTACCTCACCGAAATCAGCGAAGTGGCCGATGTGGAGGCGATCCACGCCGCTCGCGAGTTCGCTCGCGCGCAGTTGGCCGACGGCTTGTTCGAAGCCTTGTGGCTGCGTTACCAGGCCAATCGCGATCTGTCGAAAAACACCCCTTACATCGCCGAAGCCGAGCACTTTGCCCGGCGTAGTCTGCAAAACATTGTGCTGTCCTACCTGATGCTCAACGGCAAGCCGGAAGTTCTGGCGGCGACCCTGGAGCAGTTCGACGCTTGCGACAACATGACCGAACGCCTGACGGCGCTGGCGGTGCTGGTCAATTCGCCATTCGACGAAGAGAAGGCCAAGGCCTTGGCGACCTTCGCGGAAAACTTCAAGGACAACCCGCTGGTCATGGACCAGTGGTTCAGTGTCCAGGCCGGCAGCGGTTTGCCAGGCGGCTTGCAGCGAGTGAAGGCGCTGATGCAGCACCCGGCGTTCAACATCAAGAACCCGAACAAGGTCCGCGCCCTGGTCGGTGCCTTTGCCGGGCAGAACCTGATCAACTTCCACGCCGCGGATGGCTCCGGTTATCGCTTCCTGGCGGATCTGGTGATCCAGCTCAACGGCTTCAACCCCCAGATCGCTTCGCGGCAACTGGCGCCGCTGACTCGCTGGCGCAAGTACGACAGTGCTCGTCAGGCGCTGATGAAGAGCGAGCTGGAGCGGATTCTTGCGTCCGGTGAGCTTTCCAGCGACGTCTTTGAAGTGGTCAGCAAAAGCTTGGCCTGAATGGGTCCTGGCTCCCCAGGTGTCCAGCGGACCCTGTGGGAGCGGGCTTGCTCGCGAAAGCGGCCTGACAGCTGCCCTGTCTCTCGCGAATGTACCCACATCCCCTGTAGGAGCGAGCTTGCTCGCGATGGACGTTAACGATTACGCGTGTTGTCTGAATAAACGCGCCGCCCTTGAGTCCATCGCGAGCAAGCCCGCTCCCACAGGGTTTGTGCACAGCCATGATGTCGCGGGGGTCCGCGAAACCTCCATCCAGCCTCCCACCTCCTTGATAAAGGCCATTTAACGGCCTTTATTCATCAATCCAGCGAATACCTAGCCATTCAGGCACTACTCTCAAGCCCCGGGTTAACAAAACATAACGTCGTATCGATTGTCAGGACTTTCCAAAGCTGGATAGGATAGGCCAGCTTCCGAAGGGGCTCTAGATTGCAGGTTTCAGGATAACGATCCGAAACGGCAAATCAGAAAGAACTGCCCTGAACGGCGCCCTGAAAGGTTGAATGACCTAACAATAATAATGGGGGAAGGTCTATGAGTGAGCCTGTCATGGGTGTGGGTTTTTGCCGCCCGCCGGCGTTACGCAGATTCGCGTTGCTGGCTACAGCGCTCTCGCTGTTGGGCGTCGCCGTACTGTCGGCGCCCGTCCAGGCCGCTGCCACGGCGGCGGTCGATACTGTCTACTCGATTGAATCCGCGAAGTCCGCCAAAGGCCTGATGCTCGATGTCGTGCAGGCCGGCGCGCGACTGGTGGCCGTGGGGGACCGCGGTCACATTCTCTGTTCCGATGACCAGGGCAAGACCTGGACCCAGGCCAAAGTACCGACCCGCCAGCTGCTGACGGCGGTGTTTTTTGTCGACGCCAAACATGGCTGGGCGGTCGGGCATGATGCGCAGATCCTCGCCAGCGAAGACGGCGGCAGCACCTGGACCAAGCAATACGAAGACTTGACCCGTGAAGCGCCATTGCTCGACGTCTGGTTCAAGGATGGCAACAACGGCTTTGCCGTAGGCGCCTATGGCGCACTGCTGGAAACCACCGATGGCGGAAAGAACTGGGAAAATGCCAGCGAGCGCCTGGACAACGAAGACCAGTACCACCTCAACGCCATCGCCGCGGTCAAGGATTCCGGTCTGTTTATCGTCGGCGAGCAGGGCAGCATGTTCCGTTCCGCCGATTGGGGGCAAACCTGGGAACGCCTCGAAGGCCCGTACCAGGGCTCGCTGTTCGGGGTGATCGGCACCGCCGAGCCCGGCACGCTGCTGGCCTACGGTTTGCGCGGCAATCTGTTCCGTTCCACTGATTTCGGCACGACCTGGGAGCCGGTTGAGCTCAAGGCGGCCCGTGGCGCACTGGAGTTCGGCCTGTCCGGCGCGACCCTGCTCGACGACGGCTCGCTGGTGATCGTCGGCAACGGCGGCAGCGTGGTGCGCAGCAGCGACAACGGTTTGACCTTCAGCGTATTCAATCGGCCCGACCGCATTTCCTTATCGGCGGTCACGGCAGCGGGCAATGGCAACTTGATTCTGGTAGGACAGGGCGGCGTTCGCGCTACCACGCCAACCGGCGCTGAGCTGGGCAAACAATAAGAAGGCGGGGGATTTCCATGAGCAGTCATCAAACAGACAAGGCGACGTTTCTCGAACGCCTGATTTTCAACAACCGCCCGGCGGTGATCGTCATCTGCCTGCTGGTCAGTGTGTTCCTGTTCTGGCAGGCCACGCTGATCAAACCGTCCACCAGCTTCGAAAAAATGATCCCGCTCGAGCATCCCTTCATCGTGAAGATGCTCGAGCACCGCAATGACCTGGCCAACCTCGGCAACACCGTGCGGATCTCGGTGGAAGCCACCGATGGCGACATCTTCTCCAAGGAGTACATGGAGACCCTGCGGCAGATCAACGACGAGGTGTTCTACATCTCCGGGGTTGACCGTTCCGGGCTAAAGTCGCTGTGGAGCCCCAGCATTCGCTGGACCGAAGTGACCGAGGAAGGCTTCGCCGGGGGTGAAGTGATTCCCCAGAGCTACAACGGCTCGGCCGACAGTCTCGATCAATTGCGCAACAACGTGCTCAAGTCTGGCCAGGTCGGTCGGCTGGTGGCCAACGACTTCAAGTCGAGCATCGTCGATATCCCGTTGCTGGAGTCTTACCCGGACCCTGAAGACCAGGGCAAGTTGCTCGCGCTGGACTATCAGAAGTTTTCTCACGAGCTTGAAGACAAGATCCGCAACAAGTTCGAAGCGCAGAACCCCAACGTGCAGATCCACATCGTCGGTTTTGCCAAGAAAGTCGGCGACCTGATCGATGGCCTGATCATGGTGGTGATGTTCTTCGGCATTGCTTTCGTCATCACCCTGGTGCTGCTGTACTGGTTCACCTGGTGTATTCGCAGCACCATTGCGGTGTTGATTACCACGCTGGTGGCGGTGGTCTGGCAGCTTGGACTGATGCACGCCATCGGTTTCGGCCTCGATCCCTATTCGATGCTGGTGCCGTTCCTGATCTTCGCCATCGGTATTTCCCACGGCGTGCAGAAGATCAACGGCATCGCCTTGCAGTCGGGTGAGGCCGACAACGCCCTGACCGCGGCGCGGCGAACTTTCCGGCAACTGTTCCTGCCGGGGATGATCGCGATTCTGGCGGATGCGGTGGGCTTCATCACCTTGCTGATCATCGACATCGGCGTGATCCGTGAACTGGCCATCGGTGCTTCCATCGGTGTGGCAGTGATCGTGTTCACCAACCTGATCCTGCTGCCGGTAGCGATTTCCTACGTCGGCATCAGCCGGCGCGCCATCGAGCGCAGCAAGAAAGACGCGGTGCGCGAGCATCCGTTCTGGCGCCTGCTGTCGAACTTTGCCAGCCCGAAAGTCGCGCCGGTGTCGATCGCCCTGGCGCTGGTGGCCTTTGGCGGCGGCCTCTGGTACAGCCAGAACCTGAAGATCGGCGATCTCGATCAAGGCGCGCCGGAACTGCGTCCCGACTCGCGCTATAACCAGGACAACAACTTCATTATCAGCAACTATTCCACCAGCTCCGATGTGCTGGTGGTGATGGTCAAGACCCAGTCCGAAGGCTGCTCGCGCTACGAAGCCATGGCGCCGATCGACGAGTTGATGTGGAAGATGCAGAACACCGAAGGCGTGCAGTCGGCAATTTCCCTGGTGACCGTCTCCAAGCAGATGATCAAGGGCATGAACGAAGGCAACCTGAAATGGGAAACCCTGTCGCGCAACCCGGATGTGCTGAACAACTCCATTGCTCGCGCCGATGGCCTGTACAACAACAGTTGCTCGCTGGCGCCGGTACTGGTGTTCCTCAACGACCACAAGGCCGCAACCCTGGATCGGGCGGTGCATGCGGTGCAGGAGTTTGCCAAGGAGAACAACAAGGACGGCCTGGAATTCATCCTCGCCGCGGGTAATGCCGGGATCGAAGCAGCCACCAACGAAGTGATCAGGGAGTCGGAACTGATCATCCTGATCCTGGTGTACATCTGCGTAGCGACCATGTGCATGATCACCTTCCGTTCCTGGGCAGCGACCCTGTGCATTGTCCTGCCGCTGGTACTGACCTCGGTGCTCGGCAACGCCCTGATGGCCTTCATGGGCATCGGCGTGAAAGTCGCGACCTTGCCGGTGGTGGCGCTGGGGGTGGGGATCGGTGTCGACTACGGCATCTACATCTATAGCCGCCTCGAAAGCTTCCTGCGCGCCGGTCTGCCGCTGCAAGAGGCCTATTACCAGACGCTGAAATCCACCGGTAAAGCGGTGCTGTTCACCGGCCTGTGCCTGGCCATCGGCGTGGCAACCTGGATCTTCTCGGCGATCAAATTCCAGGCCGACATGGGTCTGATGCTGACCTTCATGCTGCTGTGGAACATGTTCGGCGCGTTGTGGCTGTTGCCGGCGCTGGCGCGGTTCCTGATCAAACCGGAGCAATTGGCGGGGCAGAAGGGTAATTCGTTGTTTGCCCATTAAGGGTTAGCTGAAACAACAAAGCCGCAACTCAGGTTGCGGCTTTTTTGTACTCGCTGAAAGCAAGATCAAAAGATCGCAGCCTGCGGCAGCTCCTACGGGGGATTTCTGTACACCCGCAAAATTGCGGATGTATGCGATCTGCGGGGGGGCACCCGCAAAATTGCGGATGTATGCGATCTGCGGGGGGGCACCCGCAAAATTGCGGGTGTATGCGATCTGCGGGGGGACACCCGCAAAATTGCGGATGTACGCGGTCTGCGTAGGAGCTGCCGCAGGCTGCGATCTTTTGATCTTGCTTTGGGAGCGAGCTCCCTCGCCACAGGGTTTTGTGTTCGGCGATTGGTCCGGGGTTTGAAGTTCGATCATGGGCTATCATTGCCACTTTCCCCTTGATGATTGATCGCCATGACTGCCGCTACCGACACCTTGCTCAACGTCCTCGAAACCTGCGACATGCTGGAAATCGACGGGCTGCACGCCTTTGATTTCTCGCTCGACGAAGAGGATCAACTGCACATCGAATGCATGGACGGCCGGGCAGCCAAGCGCTGGGTTTTCACTATGGCCCAGGTCCAGGCCGCGACCTTCGATGAGACGCTGCAAAGCTGGACCATCACCGGTGATTCCGGTGAGCACCGGCTGGTGTGCATGAGCGCATTCGGGGGTGGGGATGATGCGGATGACGAGCATGAAGATGCGTAACTTCTGGCCATTGCTGATGGCTGGCAGTCTCGCGGCGTTATCGGCACAGGCCGCAGCGGTCGATAGCTATGAGCTGCTGGTCGGCTCCTACACCCAGGGGCAAAGCCAGGGCCTCTATCGCTTGCAGTTCGACAGCCGCACCGGTCAGCTCGATGGCAAACCCTTGCAGGTGGTGAAGAGCGCCAACCCGTCCTGGTTGACCCTGTCCAGGGATCAACGACAGCTGTTCGTGGTCAACGAGAACGGTCCGGGCCAGGCTGATCCGGTCGGCCGTGTCAGCAGTTTTGCCATTGAACCGAAGAGCCTTCAACTGAGCCCGATCAATCAGGTCCAGTCCCTCGGCAACGAGCCGACCCATTCCAGCCTGAGCGCTGACGGTCGCTACCTGTTCGTCAGTAACTACTCGGTGGCGCAGGATCCAGGCGGCAGCCTCGCGGTCTTGCCCGTGGCGGCCGATGGCAAGCTGGCGCCGCCGGTGCAGCTCAGCAGTCATCCGTCCAGTCGGGTCAATCCCGAGCGGCAGATGTCGGCGCATGTGCATTCGACGGTGTCATCGCCGGACGGTCAGTACGTATTTTCCAGCGACCTGGGGGCGGACAAGATTTTTGTCTACCGCTACGACCCCAAGGCCAATCCCGAGCAGCCATTGACCGCTGCCACCCCGGCCTCGGTGCAATTGCCGCCGGGCAGCGGGCCACGACATCTGCTGTTCAGCAGCGATGGCAAGCATGCCTGGCTGACCATGGAAATGAGCGCGCAGGTCGCGGTATTCGTTTATCAGGCTGGCAAGCTGGTGCAGCGCCAGATCGTCGAACTGGCCGCCGGCCAACCCATGGAACAGAAGGCCGCCGGTGCGTTGCATGCCTCGGCGGATGGCAAGTTCCTCTACGTCAGTAATCGTGGCACCGCCAATCAGTTGCTGGTGTTTGCCATCGATCCTGCGACCAGTGAGCTCAAGGAAATCCAGCGACGCTCGGTGGAAGGGGATCATCCGCGGGAATTCAGCCTCGATCCAAGCGGCAAGTTCCTGTTGATCGGTAACCAGAAAAGCAACCAGATCGTGGTGCTGGAGCGCGATGCCAACACCGGTTTGTTAGGCAAAACCGTGCAAAAGCTGCCGTTCGATGCCCCCAGCGATATCAGGTTCTTGCTGCGTCAATAAGCCGCAGGCCCCGAACGCCGGGGCCTGCGTAGTTCTATCAATGACGCTGATATGGGTTACTGTTACAAAGAATTTCAGAGAGTCGACCCTCCCGCGTAAGTTTGCTTCACGGCCCGCACGGGCAAGCCAGCCAACTGAATCCACGAGGGTTACCGCCATGAACTTCAATATCTTCTCCGTCATCGCCGCTTCCGCCATCTCGGCTACCGTGGCTCTGCCAGCCAGTGCCAACGTTGAGATAAGCGAGAAAAAATCCGGCACCCATACCTACACCCAGAAATATCTGCAACAAAGCGCCAACTTCTATGCCGCTCTGGATCACAAGATCCAACACTGAAACCTGCGCACGACAACATTTATGCAGGAGCGAAATCACTGGCTCTGATCGGCGAATAGTTGCCGGCAGAAAACCGAGTGATATCGCTCCTGCATAAAGCGTTTGCGACACGATCCTCTGTCAGTACAAAATCCCCTGGTAATGGCGTATGGCCACTTCTTGAATTTGAGCTTTTTCTATTCAACCCCATTCTGTCGCCTGAACGGCCCGTTCCAGACGAACCGGAGGCTGCGCCTGAACGCTTACTGCAGGACTGAAACACGCCGGATTCAGGATCAACAAAGATGATAGTTACTATGCATGAAGGTCGTTTTTCATACTTCGGTATTTGACCGATTCTGTGGGCACTGAAAAACAAGCCCACGGAGAATCCCATGGCCAGCAAACTTCTGACTTCTGCCAGGCACGGCGCTTATATTGCCCTCGCGGTGTATGCGGTGTTGATCCTTGTGGTCGCGCTGTCCGGCCAGATTCAGCACTCTATCGAGCCGCCGATCCAAGTCGCTCACCCAGGCATTCAATTCGAACATCGCACACTGAGCATTGCTGCTGAACAGGCGCGAGCCGAGGAAGTGGCGGTGTTATGAAAGGACGCAAACTCTGGGTCGTCGCCTTCATGGCATTCTTGACCAACGGCTTTTCATTGCTGGGGGTGGGGCAGGGCTCGGCAGGTTCGCTGGCACGGGCCATCCAGTGCAATCACAGCATCGCTCACAGCATCGAGACCGCCAAGGCCTTGAGGTTGTTGGTAGGTAATCCGCCGATCAAGCGCAGTGCCGAGTTTTTGGGGCCGTTCAAGGTGGATTGTTCGGCGCTGCAGATGTGCCGCGTGTTTGCCCGGTGGGGGGTGGTTTGAGAATGCAGCTTCGAGGCAAACATCACCTGTGGTGAGGGGGCTATTGTGGCGAGGGGGCTTGCCCCCGCTGGGGCGCGGAGCGGCCCTGAAATCGGTAACCGCAGTTTTCCAGACAGAACGCATTTGCCGGTTTTACGACTGCTGCGCAGCCGAACGGGGCGATGCGGCGTTCCGACAAGCCCCCTCGCCACAGTAAGCCCCCTTGCCACAGGAGCCCCCTCGCCACAGTTAAGTGTTCTCTTGGATCAGCGCTACTTGGCCATTACGCTGACAAACAACTCCGACTCCAGAAACCGCTGCAACCACGCCTGCAAACGCCGATAGGGCGTCTGCGCAAACCAGTCCCGATCGACATGGGCAAACTGGCGCACGAACGGCGCCAGGGCGACGTCCGCCAGGCTCGGGTGATCAGCCACCAGATAGCCATGCTGCTGCAACAGACTATCAAGCTTCTGTAAAAAAACCGCGCCTTGCCCACGGTAATGTTCCATCGGCTGCTCGGGATAACGATCGGCGTACTTGTAGCGATCCAGATGCACCTTGAACAGCTGATCGTTCTCTTCGATCAATGCGGCGCTCGCCTGCTGTGCCACGGGATCGTTCTTGAGCTGCCAGTCCAGCGGATCGTTCTGTTCCAGCGCCCAGTGCATGATCTCCAGGCTTTGCTCAATGACCCGGCCATCGACGCTCAGCACCGGCACGGTGCCTTTGCTGGACAGCGCGAGCATTTCCGCCGGCTTGGCTTTCAGGCTGACCTCGACAATGTTCACCGCCACCCCGCTGTAACGCAGGGCCATGCGCGCGCGAATAGCGTACGGGCAGCGGCGGAAGGAGTAGAGGGTCGCGGTGCTCATTTCACCTCCAGGGTACTCAGGCCATTGCCCAGGCGCCGGACCTGGATCTGCACCGGGATTCGCTCGTGCATTTCCTGCACGTGGGAAATCACCGCGACCTTGCGTCCCTGCGCCTGCAGACCGTCGAGGGCGTCCATCGCCAGTTGCAGCGACTCCGGATCGAGGCTGCCGAACCCTTCATCGATAAACAGCGATTCGATTTTCAGCGTGCTGGAAGCCATCGACGCCAGGCCCAGGGCGAGGGCCAGGGACACCAGGAAGGTCTCGCCGCCGGACAACGAATGCACCGAGCGCAGCTCGTCGCCCATTTCCGTATCCATCACCAATAGACCGAGCATGCTGCCACCGCGTTTGAGCCGGTAGCGACGCACCAGCTGCCGCAGTTGTGCATTCGCGTGATGCACCAGCAGGTCGAGGTTGTAGGCCTGGGCGATCTTGCGGAAAGTGTCACCGGTGGCCGAGCCGATCAAGGCATTCAAGCGTGCCCAGCGCTGGTACTCGGTGTAAGCGTCGGCAATCTGCTGCGCCAGGGCCTGATTGGCGTTATGCCGACGCTGATCCTCGGCCTGTTCGGCCCGCAGTTCGGCGCAGCGGTGTTCGCTGGCGGTGGACAGGGTTTGCAGCTCAGCCAGCTGCGTTGCGAGCTGCTCGGCGTCGAGATTGCCGTTGTGTTGCACCTGGTGATTGAGCAAGCGCTGATCCCGCTCCTGCAACAAGACCTTGGCTTGTTCAATGGCTTTTTCGCTCTGCTGCATCTGTTGACGCAATGCGCTGACCTGCTGGTCGTCGACCCTCAGCAGATCTTCCACGCCACCGTCGTCCAGCTCTGGATGCAACCCGCGCCAGTCGGCGATCTTGCCGCTCAGCTCGCGATCTTCGGCCTCCAGGGCCCGCAAGCGTTCTTGCTGCGCCTTGAGTTCGGCGGCCAATTGCACCAGCCCCGTGCGCACGGTTTGCAGTTCCTGATTGGCGGCGGTTTCGGCGTTGCGGGCTTGTTCGACGGCCTGATCCAGTTGCTGCTGCCACTGCTCGGCGCTGATGTGCTCGCCTAACAACTGCGTCAGTTTTTGCTGGCAAGTCTGTTGCTGCTCGGCGAGAGCGGCGAACTGCTGCCGGGCGGTTTCCAACTGCTGGACGCGAGTCAGCTGGCGATCCTGTTCTTTCTCCAGCGTCTGCTGACGCTGCTGCTGTTCATTGAGTTCATCGCGCTGCTGGTCGAGTTGTTCGAGGCGCTGGGCGATCTGTCGGTCGAGCTGCATGAAGGTGGCGGCGGGCTCGTTGCGCAAGGCCTCCAGGGTATCGGTCGGGAGCAGGGTACTGAAGGCGGTCAGCTCTTGGTCCAGGCGCTGCTGATCCTTGCTTAGTTCCTGTTTCTGACTGATCAGATGTTGCGTCGCTTGCTGGCTCGCCGTTTCTGCGCTGCGCAGTTGCTGCGCAAGCCGCGCGGCATCCTGTTGCAAGGTGAGCAAGGCGGTTTGCCGTTGCTCGTCCTGAGTGATGCTCTGGTTCAGCTGGCTGCTTTGCTGCGTCAGCCAGGCGTCGCGCGTGGCCGGGTCCTGAGCCAGCAACTGGGTCGACAGCGGATGCGCTTCGAGGCTGGGGGCCAGGCTTTGTTGCTGAGCGGCGAGTTGTTCTTGCTGTTGCCTTAACTCTTTCTGTTGAGCGATCAATCCACTGAATTGAGCTCGCAGATCGGTGACTTTTTCATTGAGTAAGTCGACGGCTTTCCTGGCGCTGGCTTGCTCGTTTTCATCGTGGCGACCCAGGCTTTGCAACAACGCCTCGGGCTGATGATAGGGGTGCTCGGCGCTGCCACAGACCGGGCAGGGCTGATGGTCTTGCAGTTGTTCGCGCAATTGCTCGACACTTTCGCTACGAGCCAGTCGCTGGCGCTCCAGCAGTTCGCGGGTGACGGTCAGGGTCTGTTCGGCGACGGCCAGTTCGGCTTTGGCTTCTCCACCTTCGCGGGTCAGACGATCACGCTCTTGCTGAGCTTCAAGCTGCCGCTGCTGGAGCTCTGCTACGCGCTTGTCCAGCTCCTGATGGCTGGTCCACAGTCGCGTCAGCTCTTCAAAGGCCCGCAACTGTTTGCGATTGTCCTGCAACAGACTGCCAAGAATCCGGATCTGCTCGGCCACCGCTTCGGGTTCCGCACCGGCCTCTTTGTACAGGACTTCAAGGTTCTGGCGCTGGGCGGCGAGTGCTTCGCCGGCGTCAGTGGCGCTCTGTTCCAGGGTGACCAGCTCGGCCCGGCCCTTGTTCAAGCGATTGCCGATCAGCATCAGCTGCTGCAGGCGATCCCGGTAGGCGTTCCAGGCATCGCTCAGCGGCGCCAGATGAGTGCTTTGCGCAAGCTGCGTGGCGATCCGCTGCAGGCGTGAAGCGACCTGCCTTTGCAGGTCTTGCAAGCCTTGAATCGTGCTCTGACCCTGGGTGCAGGCAAGCTCTGCCTGTTGCTCGAGCTCGGCACTCAGGCTGGCATCCTTGACCAGACGGGCGAGGGCGCTTTGCTCTTCAAAGGCCTGACGCAGCAGCGGGGCACTGGCGGTGTGTTGTCCCTGGGCCTCGGTCAGCGCGGTGTGGGCGCTGCTCAGGCTGTGTTCGAGTTGAGTCTGGCGCGCCTGCTGTGCTTGTTGTTGCTGAGTGTGCTGCTGAATCTGCGCGGCCAGCGGTGTGAGCTGGGCGCTGAGCTCGCTTTTGCGCGCGAACTGATGCCGTTGCGGGGCCAGTTGCTCCAGGCGGGTCAACTTCAACCGTTCGCCGGCCAGACTGTCCCAGTGCTGTTGGGCACTATGCAGTTGCTCGGCGGCGCTCTGTTGGGCTTCCTGCAACTGGCGCAAATCCTTGAGCCAGGTGTGCTGCAATTCAAGCTGTTTGAGCTGTGCCTGCCGGGTCCTGAGTTGCTGCTGAGCCTGGTTGAAGCGCTCATCGAGCTCAGCCCGGGCTTCGGCGGACAAGGGCGTCACCCCGGTGGCCTGATCCTGCAACACCTTGTGGGCTTCCCGGGCTTCCTTGGTCTTGTCGAAGGCCCGGCGACCGAGACGGGTGTAGAGCGCCGTGTCGGTGAGCTTTTCCAACAGTTCGCTGCGATCGTTATCGTCAGCCTTGAGGAACGCGCTGAACTCGCTCTGGGCCAGCATCACGGCGCGGGTGAACTGTTCGAAGTTGAGGCCCAGCGCCGCTTCAAGCTGAGTCTTGTACTCGCCTTTCTGACTGGCCAGCAGTTGGTCCTGGTCGATATCCCGCAGGCTCTGGCGACTGGTTTGCAGCTTGCCGCCGGGCTTGTCCCGGGCGCGATTGGCTTCCCAGCGGGCACGATAGCGGCGGCCGTCGATGCCGACGAAATCCACTTCGGCATAACCTTCACCGGTGCCGCGACGCAGCAGGGTGCGCGGGTCGCCGGTGCCGATTTCGCCATCGGCGTCCGGAACCTTGGCATCGCGCCCGGTGTTGTTCAGCCGCGGCACGGCGCCAAACAGCGCCAGGCACAAGGCGTCGAGCAAGGTGCTTTTGCCGGCACCGGTCGGCCCGGTAATGGCGAACAGACCAGCGCTGGCCAATGGCTCGGCCGTGAAGTCGAGTTCAAACGGCCCGGCCAGGGAGGCGAGGTTTTTCAGGCGGATCGCGAGAATCTTCATGGTTATTCGCTCTCCAGCTGAACGTCTTGCAGCAGCACGGCAAAGTCCTTGAGGGTCTGTTCATCGACCTCGCTGCCGTAGTTCTCCTTCCAGGCGCGGCTGAACAGCTCCTGCGGGGTCAGTTGGTCCAGTTCGATCAACTGCTTGCCATCCTCGCTACCCTCGCGGCTGCCGTTGCCAGCGTATTCGGCGGCGATCCGTACCAGGCGCACGGCCTTGCCTTGCAGCGCGGTCTCCACTTGCTGGCGCAGGTCCGGCTGCGGCTCGTCGAGGCGCACCCGCACTTCCAGCCAGGGTTGGCGCTGGATATCGGCCAACAGGTCGATATTCGGTAGCTCAGCCAATTGGCCCAGGACCTCGGCCAAGGGCGCAGGGCCCAGGCGTTGCAAGTTGACGGCGCGGGGGATCAACCTGGGTTCGACGCTGATCAAGGTTTCACCCTTGAGTTCGATATCAAGAATCTGGTGCTGGTAACCAATCTCGGAGAACGACAAAGGAATCGGCGAGCCGCTGTAGCGGATGCGCTCTTCACCGTTGACCTTCTGCGGCTTGTGCAAGTGGCCGAGGGCGACGTAGCTGATACTCGGCCCGAACAGGCTGGCGGGCAGGGCTTCGGCGTTACCGATGATCAAACTGCGCTCGGAGTCTTCGGACACCGAACCTCCGGCCATGTGCGCGTGGCTGATGGCGATCAGCGCCTGGCCCGGCTGGCGCTTGGCGTTCGCCGCTTCGATCAGCCATTCGTGAACCTGACCGATACCGCGCAGGTAGTTGTCGCCCAAATGCGCACCGGTGACTTCGGCCGGTCGCAGGAATGGCAGCGCCAGGCACCAGCCGGCGATTTCGCCGCTGGCATCCGGCAGCGGCAGCAACAGGCGCTCGGCGTCCAGTTGACCATCATCCAGCCACAGCACCCGACCCAGCGCATGCGTGCGTAAACGCCGCATCAGCGGCGCTGGCAATTCGATGCGCGAACCGGAATCGTGGTTGCCGGCGATCATCACGATGGTCAGCAGTGGCTGCTGCTCATGGGCGCTGACGATGAAGTCGTAGAGGCGTTCCTGGGCTTTGACCGGCGGGTTGACCGTGTCGAAGATATCGCCGGCGATCAGCAGCACGTCCGGCGTGTGCTGGGCCAGTTGCCGCAGCAGCCAGTCGAGGAAGCAGGCGTGTTCGAAATCGCGTTCCTGGCCGTGCAGGTTTTGCCCAAGGTGCCAGTCGGAGGTGTGAAACAGACGCAAGGTAAACTCCGCTTGAAAATAAGGTATGGCCGTGAGGGAAATGATAACGGCGAAAGGGCAGAGAGTTTACTGGCAAAAAATCGAGAGGGGGTGGTTGATGTGGGTCCTCTCAAGCTGTCCGAGGACCCCTGTGGCGAGGGGGCTTGCCCCCGCTCGGCTGCGCAGCAGTCGTAAAACCGGTGCCTGTATTCTAACTGAAAGAACCCATTGCCTGATTTTAGGACCGCTTCGCGCTCCAGCGGGGGCAAGCCCCCTCGCCACAGGGGGAGCGCTCGACCAGAAAGGTTATTTCGGGTAGAGCGGCGGCAGGCTGCTGCTGTCGCCCGTTGGGTCCTGAACGCGCTCGGTGATCGGGATGGCGCGGATCGCCCGCCACAGTTCTTCACCTTGCCAATGCTGGCCGGTTTCACTGTACAGCGCACCATTCAAACCATCGAGAGCATCGGACAGCGGCACGAAGCGTGCGGCCATGTCGGCCAGGGTTTCCGGTTGCTGGCGGGCCCAGGCATCCAGCGCCTGGCGGGTCGCTTGCGGATCATTGGCCAGGCTCGCTCGCTTGAGGTCGTCGAGCAGGGTCCGTGGGCTGGGGCCGGTCTGTGCGGCACGCAGGATCGCCGGTTGCCAACGGGCACGCCACCACAGGCCAAAGCCGAGCAGGGTGGTGCAGGCCAGAATCAGGCTGCTGAGTTGCCAGCGCCAGAGAGTGGCGTTGCCAGCGGCCGAAGTCGCTGATGTTTTGCCGGTGGGGGTGTCGACCATCAGGGTTGGGTTGTTCGCGACTTGCAGGGTCCGGGCCGGCAGGCTGCTGCGTTCCAGGTGATCCTCAAAGGTGTTCCACCAGACCACTTCCACCGCCGGCAGCTCGATCGGGCCGCTGCGATTGGGCACCAGGGCTTCGCGCTCTTCGCGACTGCCGATCAGCCCGCGCTCGCTGTTCTGGTTGCTCAGCACCGGCTGGTCCGGGTAACGGCGCAAACCGTTGACATCGGTGGCCGGCAGGGGCGGCAGTTGTGAGCCGGACAGGCCTTCAGCCTTGAGGGTCAGGCTGCGGGTCAGGGAGTCGCCGACCTGGCTGTGATCCGGCTCCGGGCTCCAGCTTTCGCTCAGGCTCAGGCTGCGTGCCGGCAACCAGGGTATGTTGGCCGGGTAGTCGGCGGGTTTGGCCTTGACGGTCAGCGGGATCTCGGCGGAGCTGACGCGCATCAGCTTGCCCTGTTTCGGGCCAAAAGGTGCTGGCTCCTGGAGCGGTTGGGAATCGACCAGGGTGGCACTGAACATCAGTGGCGGGATTTTCAGCTCGCCGCTGTGTTGCGGATAGATTGCGTAACGCTGTTCGATCACGCCATGGCGCAGGCCGTTGATGACTTTTTCGTAGGTGCGCGACTCGCCCAGCTGTTCGATACGCGCATCGGCAATCTGCAAGGGTGTCAGGCTGCTGTCGTCATACAGCGACACCGAGTGATAAATGCGCAGGGTCAGGACCGCCTGGGCCTGCACGTAGACGCTGTCCTGGTCGAGACTGGCATCGATGAACACCGGAGCCAGCTTGTTCGCGTTGTCCTGGCTCGGGCTTTCGAGCACGTGCAGGCTGATCGCCTGGCTTTTGATATCGCCCAGTTGCAACGGCGGGATTTCCACGGTGCCGCTGTGTCTGGGCAGCAGGGTGATGATCCAGCGGGTGGTGGCGCGGGTGTCGCCATTCAATGTGGTGAGTTGGTTGACCTGACGGGTGCCGCGTACTTCGAACAGTGCGTCCAGCGGACTCAGGTCCGGTTTGCCAAACAGCGTGACATCCTTGGACTCGAGGGTCAGTTCGACTGTTTCGCCGGAGTTCAGGCGGCTGCGATCCACGCTGGCAACCAGCCCTGCAGCCTGGGCCTGACAGGTCCAGAGCAGGAGTGCGAGCAAGAGGGCGGTGAAGCGGGTCATCGAGTTTTTCCCTGATCCTGATGTTGCTGCTGTTCGTACCAGAATTTGCGCCTGAGCAGTTCACCCGGGTCATCCGGAATCTGCCGCAGCCATTGTTCCAGTGCCTGCCGATGCTCGCTGTCGATGCGGCCCTCGGCGGGCCTGAGGGGCGGCGTGGTGCTCAGTTCGTCCCCCGGTTCGCTGCCCGGTACTTCGTTTTTGCCCGGTGGTGGAGTGCCGGGTGCCTGATGATCGCTGTCCGCCGAGGGCGCCTGCGTGCCGTCCTTCTGTTCGTCCGCGGTCGAGGGTTGAGTGGCTGCGTCCGCTGGCGGGTTTTGTGTGGCGGGCTCGGCGTCAGCGTCCTCGGTCTTTTGCGCCTGGTTTTGCGCCGCTAGTTGCTGCTGTTTCAGCAGGCTTTCCACCAGGGCTTTATTCTTCAGCGCGGGGCGTAAGTCCGGTTGGCGCTCCAGTGCCTGTTCGTAGGCATCCAGGGCGGCTTCCAGTTCACCGCTCCTGGCCAGGGCATTGCCACGATTGTAGTGGGCGTGGGCGTCACTGCCTTGGGCGAAGCGCTGAGCGGCAGCACTGTAATTTTCCGCTTCATAGAGCGCAACGCCTTGCCATTGCGGGTCTTCGAAGTGTTTGGCGGCTTCGGCGGGGCGTTTTTGCTTGAGCAGGTGCTGGCCCTGCTGATCCGGGCGCAACCACAGATCGGTGAATTCGAAGGCGTAGCTCGGTTGCGGCAGCATAAACAGCAATGGCAGGCAAAACAGCCAGCCCCGGCGCCCGGCACAAGCAGCGAGCAGCAACAACGGCAGCAGCAGCCAGTAGCCCTGATCGGCCCAGGTGTCCAGGCGCAGGGTCTGGCCGTCATTGCGCACGCTGCGCGGGTCGTCGAGCAGCCCCAGGCCGCGCAGATCGTTATCGTCCAGGCGTGCCTGGCGGTAGCGCCCGCCCAATTCGTTGGCAAAGGCCTTGAGGCTTGGCCCGTCCAGGCGCGAGACGAGAATTGCGCCCTGGGCATCCTTGAGGAAACTGCCGTCTTCCTCAGCCACCGGCGCACCTTCGCTGCTACCGATGCCGAGTATCAATAGCCGGGGTGCCTGGCCGCCGAGGGTCTGACGAATCCCTTGGCGTTCCTGCTCGGTGAGCGATGAGCCGATCAGCAGTACCCGGCCCTGGCCGAGGGCACCGCGTTCGAGCAGGGTCAGGGCTTTTTCCACTGCCAGGTCGGCGCGATGGCCGACCTCAGGCATGATCGAGGGTTTCAGCGCTTCCAGCAGGTTGTGGCTGGTGGCCAGATCATCCGACAACGGCACCAGGGTGTGCGCGCTGCCGGCGTAGACGATGATCGCGGTTTGCGCATCGCTGCGCTGCTGCAGCAGGTCCAGCAGCTTGCGCCGGGCCTGCTCCAGGCGGTTCGGCGCAACATCCGTGGCGAGCATTTCCGGAGTCAGTTCCAGCAGCACCACCAGCGGGTCGGCGGGCTTCTGGCTGGTCTGTTCAACCCGCTGCCAGCTCGGGCCGAGCAGGGCCAGAATCGCCAGAACCCAGGCCAGGCCGAGGGCGACCCAGGGCAACTTGCTTTCGCGAGCTTTGCCTGCGCTGAGCAAGGCGGCGTGAAAGGCCGGGGGCAGGATCATCTGCCAGCGGCCGGCGCGCTTTTGCCGGTGCCAGAGTTGCCAGAGCAACCAGCCCAGCAGCGGTAACAGCAGCAACCACCAGGGACGGAACCAGTGCGGCCAGAGGGCGATCATCGGCGCCTCCGCAGTCGCAGGCGTTTGAGCCGCTGGCGCCAGTCAGGGTGTTGTTGCAAAAAGTGCTCCCTGATGAACAAACGCTGCAGGGGGTTGTCCGGCCAGCGCGCGCGAACCACCCACAGCATGCTCAGCAGCAATGCCCCAGCCAGGGGCCAATGGTACAGCGCCTGGGCAGGGCGGGCCTGGGTGGGTTGTTGGGTGACGGGTTCAAGCTGGTCGAGGGTTTCCTTGATCGCTTGCAATTCTTCGCCATTGCGGGCACGCAAGTAGCGCCCGCCAGTCACTTCGGCAATTTCCTTCAAGGCCGGTTCGTCAAGGTCCAGGCTCGGGTTCAGTCCAAGAAAACTCAGCGTGCCGCTGTCCGGGTCGGCGCCGATGCCGATCGGGTAGATGGTCACGCCTTCTTCGAAGGCCAGCCGCGCCGCGGTGATCGGGTTGATCTCGCCACCATTGTTCGCGCCGTCGGTGACCAGAATCAGCACCCGGCTTTGTGCCGGACGTTGGCGCAGACGTTTGACGGCCAGGCCGATGGCGTCGCCGATGGCGGTGTTCTTGCCGGCGATGCCGATCCGCGCTTCGTCCAGCCAGATGCGCACGGTGCGGCGGTCAAAGGTCAGCGGCGCCTGCAGATAAGCCTGGCTGCCAAACAGGATCAAGCCGACTCGATCGCCTTCGCGGTCTTCGAGAAAGTCTCCCAGCAGGTGCTTGACCAGCGTCAGGCGGCTGACGTCCTCGTCTTGCCACTGCATGTCGGGAAAGTCCATGGAACCGGACACATCCACCGCCACCAGCAGGTCACGGCCACTGGCGGCAACCGGCAAGGGCTCACCCAGCCACTGCGGGCGTGCGGCGGCGATCAACAGCAGCAGCCAGAGCAGCAGAAACGGTGTCTGCTGGCGCCAGGCCGGCAGATTGGCCCGGGCGCGACGTCGGGCCAGGCCCTCAAGGTCGGCGAGAAAGCTGACTTTCAGTGCCGGCTCGCCACTGTCGGCTGCCGGCAGCAGCACCCGCAACAGCCAGGGCAGTGGCAGCAGGGCGAAGATCCATGGCCAGGCGAACTCAAACATGCTTGCGTATCCAGGTGTCGACCGCTTGGGTCAGGCCGGCGATGGCCTTGTCATCGAGTTTGCATTCGGGTTTGTAGGCGCCCTCGACCAACACCATCCAGCGGGTCAGGCCGGCAGCCGGGCAACGGTTGTCGAGAAACGCCAGCCATTTGCGGCCATTGAGGGTGTGGCTCTGGCTGTAGGGGTAATCGTTGCGGCACAGGCGTTTGAGCAGCCCGTTGAGTTGTTGCAGCCAGGCACCAGCGGGCGCGCCGTCATAGGGTTTAGGCATCAGGGCCAACTCGGCCAGGGCCGCCACGCGCAAAGGATCAAGGGGTTGCTCGGCACGGACCAACGGACGTTTGCCCGGTAACAAGTGCCGCAGTTGCCAAACACCGAAACCCAACAGCGGCAGGAGGATCAACAGCAGCCACCATCCCGGCGCGGGCGGCCAGAAGCCAATCGGCGGCGGGGAGATCAAGGGTTGCAGTTGGTCGAGGCTGCTCATCGGGTTTTCCCCGGACGCTGGGGATTGAGGTAATCACGCAGCTGGTCGACCATCTCGCTCTGGGTGCTCAAGGGCATCAACGGCACCCGCAGTTTCTGCGCGAGCAACTCCCAGTGAGCAATGCGTGCTTCGCCCTGGGCGCGATAGGCCTGGCGCAACTCGTAGTTCAGCGTGTCCAGTTCCAGCTGCGCGCCACGCTCGGCGAAACGTAGCAGTCCGGCGGCGGGCAGGGCATGGTCCAGCGGGTCGGACAACGGCAGCAACAGCAGGTCGCAATGCCGGGACAGCAGGCTCAGTTGTTGCTCGACGCCATCGGCCAAGGCCCGCTCATCGCAGATCACGATCACCAGACTGCCGGGACGCAACACTTCCCGGGCCCGACGCAGGGCGATACCGAAGGCATCACGGTTCGGCTCGATTTCGCTGTGCAGCGACTGGTTGACCCGCACCAGGCGGTTGAGCAGTTGCAACAGGCTCTGCTTGCTGCGTCGCGGCTTGATTTCATAGTGCTCGTTGTCGCCGAACACCAGCCCGCCGACCCGGTCGTTATGACCCAGCGCCGCCCAGCCGATCAGGGCCGCGGCCTGGGCGGCGAGCACCGATTTGAACATCAGGCCGGAGCCGAAAAACAGTCGATGGCTCTGTTCGACCATGATGAAGATCGGCCGTTCGCGCTCTTCATGGAACAGCTTGGTGTGGGGTTCCTGGGTCCGCGCGGTGACGCGCCAGTCGATGGTCCGCACATCGTCGCCAGCCTGGTAGACCCGCACCTGGTCGAAGTCCACCCCGCGTCCGCGCAGTTTCGAGTGGTGCAGGCCGATCAGCGGGCTGCGCTGGTTCGGCGTGGAGAACAACTGCACTTCACGCACGCGATGGCGCATCCCTATCAGCTCGGCGAGGCTGATGCGGATACCGGGTTCCAGGTTGGTGTTCATCGGAGTCAAGCGACAGCTACGACGTCGAGAATCCGCTGGACCACCCGGTCCTGGTCGATGCCCGCGGCTTCCGCCTCGAAGGACAGGATGATGCGGTGGCGCAATACGTCGAACAGCACCGCCTGGATGTCTTCCGGGCTGACGAAGTCCCGACCGGCCAGCCAGGCGTGGGCCCGGGCGCAACGATCGAGGGCAATCGAGCCGCGGGGGCTGGCGCCGTAGGCGATCCACTCGGCCATCTCGGGGTCGAACTTGGCCGGGGTGCGGGTGGCCATGACCAATTGCACCAGGTATTCCTCCACGGCATCGGCCATGTACAACCCAAGGATTTCCTTGCGCGCGGCGAAAATCGCCTGCTGGCTGACGCGCCGCTCAGGCTTGGTTTCACCATGCAGGGCTTCGCCGCGAGCCTGCTGCAGAATGCGCCGCTCGACGGCGGCGTCCGGGAAGCCGATCTTGACGTGCATCAGGAAACGGTCGAGCTGGGCTTCGGGCAGCGGATAGGTGCCTTCCTGCTCGATGGGGTTCTGGGTCGCCATCACCAGAAACAGCGGCGACAGCTCGTAGGTGCTGCGGCCGACGCTGACTTGCCGCTCGCCCATGGCCTCGAGCAAGGCCGACTGGACCTTGGCCGGGGCGCGGTTGATCTCGTCGGCCAGTACCAGGTTGTGGAAAATCGGCCCTTGCTGGAACACGAAACTGCCGGTTTCCGGGCGATAGATCTCAGTACCGGTGATGTCGGCGGGGAGCAGGTCAGGGGTGAACTGAATTCGATGGAACTGTGCTTCGATGCCTTCGGCGAGTTCTTTGATGGCCTTGGTCTTGGCCAGGCCGGGGGCACCTTCGACCAGCATGTGACCGTCGGCGAGCAGGGCAATGAGCAAGCGCTCGATGAGTTTTTCCTGGCCGAGAATCTGCGTTGAAAGAAAGGTTCGCAGCGCAAGCAGCGCTTCACGATGTTCCATCGATGACTGTTCCTGGAGAGGGTGAGCAAAGACGTTCGAATAACGCCAGGGCTGGGGGCGTTACTTTAATCCATAGCAGGGGGTGACGACTAACGGCGATCAGGGGTTTTTCGGCATTTGTGCGGGGGATTTGTGTAATCGAAGGTTTTTTTGCATGGCAGGGAGGAAATGGTGCTCTTGCGGACGCCAGCCCTGTAGGAGCTGCCGCAGGCTGCGATCTTCTGATCTTGCTCTTCGGCATCCCCGAAACCGCCAAAAGATCGCAGGCTGCGCCAGCTCCTACGCCGACCGGGTACAACCCTGATTGATCGGTTGTACGCAACCCCCGTAGGAGCTGCCGCAGGCTGCGATCTTTTGATCTTGCTCCCGGGCCATGCTCGCGAAGCGGTTTATCAGGCCAGCTGGCTGATATAGATGCCAGTGCCTTTGAGGATGTTTTGCAGGGTTTCTTCGACTTCGGGCAGGTCCGAGGCGGCGGTACCGTGGTGGATTTCCAGATGGTCGTCGCCATTCAGGGCATCGGCATCGGCGGCGCCGATTTCGATCAACAGGCGGTCGGCGCTGAGGGTGACTTTCAAGCCATCCAGGGTCGAAGGTTCGCCGTCGAGGGTGATCTCGACTTCATCCTCGTCCGGGTAGCGGGTCATCAGGAACATCTCGCCCTTGTCGCTGTGGCAGCAGAGCATGGCCATGTTGTCTTCTTCGTCATCGCAGGGGTTGGCGATCAGGTGGGCGGTGGTCAGTTGCATGGGAAGGTTCCTGGCGCTTGAGCGCGGTGAAGGCTGACAAAGTGCAATTCTGCCAGCCCGAAGGATTTTCTGCTGGTTTGCGTTCATGAATCGTCAAACTTTCTATTTTGCGTAGCGGGTGATATCGAGAGAAAAAATAACGGATAAATGATTGTGTAGGACATTGCTGAAAGCATTTTATTCAATTGTTTTAGGGTGTTTCCGAGGGTGTTGTAGGAGGCAGTAAGGTCGTAAGAAAAAAAGAGTTTTTATCAGGTTTGTTATTGTTTTTTTACTGTCCATTGTTCATTTTATTTAAGGTGGTATTCGACTGATTCGACGGTATGGAGCGGGATTGCATGGAACAGTATTTTGCGTGGGCAGCGGAGATTAAACATCTTTGCGAAGCCGATATTGAAAGGTTATACGAGCGTTATCTGGCAGGGGAGAAAAATGCCGATCTGCTTGCCGAATACAAAATCGCCATCGAGCCTCGGGCTTTGCTCAAAGTGTTACCGCCCATTATCAGTAAAGACCTGCTGTGTCCTTACTGCGATGTCCCCATGTGGACCAAGCGACGAGCCAAAGGCACGAGCGCGACCTCGGTGCCGCCCTTCAAATGCTTGCGCTGCGAGCATCAGGTTTTTTCCGCCGGGTACTACTACGGCCGTCGTACCGCATGTACCTGTGTGGAATGTTACAAGGCCGTCCAAGCGAAGCTTGCAGCACAAGCGCAGATGAACCGCGACGAGTTGCAGAAAAGGTACGGAGCGCCTTGCCCGCCGGTGCCCTACGACAGCCTCGGCTTCGTTCAGAAATTGTCGTTGCTGGCGCTGCTTGATGTAAGGAAGTCGGTTGCCAGCGAGCCGGTCGAGTCTCTCGATTCAGCCGCCAGAGCGGAACGGCTGGCGCCCAGTGACGCGGCGTCGGAGGAGGTGCTCAAGCGCCTTCACAAGGTCGGTGTGCTGAGGGTGGATCCGGATTCGGATATCAAGGCGTTTGATCCGGCGGCCGGTTATAAAATACTCGACTATTCAAAAGTGCGTTGGTTGGCGAATGTGGCACTTTTGGATTCCGCGCGAAGTTCGCGTCAAGCGCTTTATCTGGCGCTGTATGAAGAATTGGTCGGGGTGATTCAACCCGCCTGGAAAAGTGAGCTGTATTCCCTGGTATTCGATTTGGCCAGGCAAGAGTCTATTCAGTACATTCGCCTGTTGGCCGCTGAAGTTGATTTGGTCTTTAATGCAGAGGCCCGGGCTGAGTCAGTCGTAAGTCAGTTGCTCCAGGATTTCTCCGTGAGTGAGATTTACTATTTCGCCAGGCTGGCGGTAAAGAACGCTGCGCATTTTTATGCCACTGGCAAGTCCAAAGGCCGATCCCATGCCGCCAATACCATTCCAAACAATATGCTGGGCACGGCGCAGGACGCGCTGACCAGACATTGGAGAAAGAGCGCCTATCGGGATTCCCGGGTCCCGCAATCCGCGTTGCATCGATTGTTGTATGACGTGGTGCTCAAGGACAGCGGCGCAGGGTTTTCCAAGTCTCCCGGGATCTATTGGCGTGATGAGTGGGTGCCGCGGTTTTTTTCCGCTGCTGCTGGCTCGGACCTCGCTGAGCCCATGCATCTGTTCTGCCGCGAGTGTGACTCCAGCAATATCGAGGTCAGGATGGATAAGGTCTCGGTGCAGATGCTCTGCTATGACTGTTCGACCCTGAGCAAATTTCAGGCAATTCATGATGATTGACAGCTTCGAGCCTGGCCACCGGGACAGGCTCGATCACCAGCCGTTCCACCTCGAGGGGCGCCCATGGCCCAAATTGCAGGAGCGAGCTTGCTCGCGATGGACTCGAGAGCGGCGCGTTTATTCAGAAAACAAGCGTTATCGTTAACGTCCATCGCGAGCAAGCTCGCTCCTGCATAGCCCATGGTCTGCTCATCGGTCATAGGCCTGAGCTCGGGTATTGATCTCAGCCGTGAACAATTGACCCGTTGACAGTCATTTCCAGCACTAACGCGCCCGGATTCTCCCCATAAAGCCTCTGTTTTCCTCCGCGACTGCTAGTGTTGTTCGATGCGCGGCACGCGAGTTACGTGCCGATGACCGAATATGTCGCAGCATCGCAAGCACGGGCCTTGCCGCACTGGTTAAGCTGCGCAACTGATGGATACCTGTAAAGGCATTGTCGATCTGTTCGACAGTCGTTTTTGCAGATGCCCATCGAAGAAGGTGAATGTGACCCGAACGTCTCGTCCAGCTTCACCCATCTGTACCCTGTTTCCTCTGCCCGAGAATCAGGAACAGGGTGACGGATTGCCCCGAAAGGGGTTTACACGCGACGCTTCCATCAATAACAAGCCCAAGCGGAGTACCACAGATGTCGTTCTTCACCGCAGCCAGCAAAGCCGACTTCCATCACCAATTGCAAGCGGCACTGGCGCAGCACATCAGTGAACAGGCACTGCCACAAGTGGCGCTGTTCGCTGAACAATTCTTCGGCATCATTTCCCTGGACGAACTGACCCAGCGTCGGTTGTCCGACCTCGCAGGCTGTACTCTTTCTGCGTGGCGCCTGCTAGAGCGCTTCGATCACGCGCAACCGCAAGTGCGCGTGTACAACCCCGATTACGAACGTCACGGCTGGCAGTCGACCCATACCGCGGTCGAAGTGCTGCACCATGACCTGCCGTTCCTGGTGGACTCGGTGCGCACCGAGCTGAACCGTCGCGGCTACAGCATCCACACCCTGCAGACCACTGTGCTGAGTGTGCGTCGCGGCAGCAAGAACGAGCTGCTGGAAATCCTGCCCAAGGGCACCCAGGGCGAGGGGATCCTGCAAGAATCCCTGATGTACCTGGAAATCGACCGTTGCGCCAACGTGGCCGAGCTCAATGTCCTGAGCAAGGAACTCGAGCAGGTTCTTGGTGAAGTCCGCGTCGCGGTCACCGATTTCGAACCGATGAAAGCCAAGGTCCAGGAACTGATCGAAGGCATCGACAATAGCCAGTTCGCTATCGATGCCGACGAAAAGCACGAGATCAAGACCTTCCTCGAGTGGCTGGTGGGCAACCACTTCACCTTCCTCGGTTACGAAGAATTCGTGGTCGGTGATGACCAGAATGGCGGCCATATCGAATATGACCAGAGTTCTTTCCTCGGCCTGACCAAACTAATGCGCGCCGGCCTGACCGTCGACGATCTGCGCATCGAAGACTACGCGGTCAACTACCTGCGCGAACCGACACCGCTGTCGTTTGCCAAGGCCGCCCACCCAAGCCGTGTACACCGTCCGGCATACCCTGACTACGTGTCGATCCGCCAGATCGATGCCGATGGCAAGGTCATCAAGGAATGCCGCTTCATGGGCTTGTACACCTCATCGGTGTATGGCGAAAGCGTGCGGGTCATTCCTTACATCCGTCGTAAGGTCGAGATCATCGAACAGCGTTCCGGCTTCCAGGCCAAGGCTCACCTGGGCAAGGAACTGGCGCAGGTGCTCGAAGTACTGCCCCGTGACGATCTGTTCCAGACCCCGGTGGACGAGCTGTTCACCACCGTGATGTCGATCGTGCAGATCCAGGAACGCAACAAGATCCGCGTGTTCCTGCGCAAAGACCCGTACGGCCGTTTTTGCTACTGCCTGGCCTATGTGCCGCGTGATATCTATTCCACCGAAGTGCGGCAGAAGATCCAGCAAGTGCTGATGGATCGCCTGAAAGCCTCGGATTGTGAGTTCTGGACCTTCTTCTCCGAGTCCGTGCTGGCTCGTGTGCAGCTGATTCTGCGGGTCGACCCGAAGAATCGCCTGGACATCGACCCGCTGTTGCTGGAAAAAGAAGTGGTGCAGGCCTGCCGCAGCTGGCAGGACGACTACGCGAGCCTGGTGATCGAAAGCTTCGGCGAAGCCCATGGCACCAACGTGCTGGCGGACTTCCCGAAAGGTTTTCCGGCCGGTTACCGCGAGCGTTTCGCTGCGCATTCGGCCGTGGTCGACATGCAGCACTTGCTGAGCCTGAGCGAAACCAACCCGCTGGTGATGAGCTTCTATCAGCCGCTGGGGCAGGTGTCCGGCCAGCGCGAGCTGCACTGCAAGCTGTATCACGCCGATACCCCGCTGGCACTGTCCGACGTCCTGCCGATCCTGGAAAACCTCGGTCTGCGCGTGCTCGGTGAGTTCCCGTATCGCCTGCGCCAGGTCCATGGTCGCGAGTTCTGGATCCATGACTTCGCGTTCACCGCCGCTGAAGGCCTGAACCTCGACATCCAGCAGCTCAACGACACGCTGCAGGACGCTTTCGTCCATATCGTGCGTGGCGATGCCGAGAACGACGGGTTCAACCGTCTGGTCCTGACCGCTGGCCTGCCATGGCGCGACGTGGCGTTGCTGCGTGCCTATGCGCGTTACCTGAAGCAGATTCGCCTGGGCTTCGACCTTGGCTACATCGCCAGCACCCTGAACAACCATACCGACATCGCTCGCGAGCTGACCCGGTTGTTCAAGACCCGTTTCTACCTGGCCCGCAAGCTGACCAGCGATGACCTCGACGACAAGCAGCTGCGCCTGGAGCATGCGATTCTCTCCGCACTGGACGACGTTCAGGTGCTGAACGAAGACCGCATCCTGCGTCGCTACCTGGACCTGATCAAGGCCACCCTGCGGACCAACTTCTACCAGACCGATGCCAACGGTCAGAACAAGTCCTATTTCAGCTTCAAGTTCAACCCGCACCTGATTCCTGAGCTGCCCAAGCCGGTACCGAAGTTCGAAATCTTCGTCTACTCGCCACGGGTCGAAGGCGTGCATCTGCGCTTCGGCAACGTCGCGCGCGGCGGCCTGCGCTGGTCCGATCGTGAAGAGGATTACCGCACCGAAGTGCTGGGTCTGGTAAAAGCCCAGCAAGTGAAGAACTCTGTGATCGTGCCGGTTGGCGCCAAAGGCGGCTTCCTGCCCCGTCGTCTGCCGCTGGGTGGCGGTCGCGATGAAATCCAGGCCGAAGGCATTGCCTGCTACCGGATCTTCATTTCCGGCCTGTTGGACATCACTGACAACCTGAAAGACGGCGCTCTGGTGCCTCCGGCCAACGTGGTTCGTCATGACAATGATGACCCGTACCTGGTGGTGGCGGCGGACAAGGGCACTGCGACCTTCTCCGACATCGCCAACGGCATTGCCATCGACTATGGCTTCTGGCTCGGCGATGCGTTCGCCTCCGGCGGCTCGGCCGGTTATGACCACAAGAAAATGGGCATCACCGCCAAGGGCGCGTGGGTCGGCGTACAACGCCACTTCCGCGAACGCGGGATCAACGTCCAGGAAGACAGCATCACCGTGGTCGGCGTCGGCGACATGGCCGGTGACGTGTTCGGTAACGGCTTGCTGATGTCGGACAAGTTGCAACTGGTCGCAGCCTTCAACCACCTGCACATCTTCATTGATCCGAACCCGGAGCCTGCCAATAGCTTCGCCGAGCGTCAGCGTCTGTTCGACCTGCCGCGTTCGGCCTGGTCCGACTACGACACCAGCATCATGTCCGAAGGCGGCGGGATCTTCTCCCGCAGCGCGAAAAGCATCGCGATTTCCCCGCAGATGCAAGAGCGCTTCGACATCCAGGCCGACAAGCTGACCCCGACCGAACTGCTCAACGCCTTGCTCAAGGCACCGGTGGATCTGTTGTGGAACGGCGGTATCGGCACTTACGTGAAAGCCAGTACCGAAAGCCACGCCGATGTCGGCGACAAGGCCAACGATGCGCTGCGAGTGAACGGCAACGAGCTGCGCTGCAAGGTGGTGGGCGAGGGCGGTAACCTCGGCATGACCCAACTGGGTCGTGTCGAATTCGGCCTCAATGGCGGCGGCTCCAACACCGACTTCATCGACAACGCCGGTGGCGTGGACTGCTCCGACCATGAAGTGAACATCAAGATCCTGCTCAACGAAGTGGTGCAGGCTGGCGATATGACCGAGAAGCAACGTAACCAGTTGCTCGGCAGCATGACCGATGAAGTCGGCAACCTGGTACTCGGCAACAACTACAAGCAGACCCAGGCACTGTCCCTGGCGGCCCGTCGTGCCTACGTGCGGATCGCCGAATACAAGCGTCTGATGAACGACCTCGAAGGCCGTGGCAAGCTCGATCGCGCCATCGAATTCCTGCCACTGGAAGAGCAACTCAACGAGCGCGTCGCGGCGGGCCATGGCCTGACCCGTGCCGAGCTGTCGGTGTTGATCTCCTACAGCAAGATCGACCTCAAGGAAGCGCTGCTCAACTCCCAGGTGCCGGACGATGCGTACCTGACCCGCGACATGGAAACCGCGTTCCCGCCGACCCTGGTCAGCAAGTTCGCCGAAGCCATGCGTCGTCACCGTCTGAAACGCGAGATCGTCAGCACCCAGATCGCCAACGATCTGGTCAACCACATGGGCATCACCTTCGTTCAGCGCTTGAAAGAGTCCACGGGCATGAGCCCGGCGAACGTGGCCGGTGCTTATGTGATCGTGCGCGACATCTTCCACCTCCCGCACTGGTTCCGTCAGATCGAAGCCCTGGACTATCAGGTATCGGCGGATGTCCAACTGGAGCTGATGGACGAGCTGATGCGTCTGGGCCGTCGGGCTACCCGCTGGTTCCTGCGCAGCCGGCGCAACGAGCAGAACGCTGCCCGTGACGTCGCACACTTCGGTCCGCACCTGGCGGCGTTGGGCCTCAAGCTCGACGAACTGCTGGAAGGCCCGACCCGTGAAGGCTGGCAGACCCGTTATCAGGCGTATGTCGCCGCCGGTGTACCGGAGTTGCTGGCGCGCATGGTTGCCGGTACGACTCACCTGTACACCTTGCTGCCGGTCATCGAAGCCTCGGACGTTACCGGTCAGAACCCGGCGGACGTGGCCAAGGCCTACTTCGCAGTGGGCAGTGGGCTGGACATCACCTGGTACCTGCAGCAGATCAGTGCGCTGCCGGTGGAAAACAACTGGCAGGCCCTGGCTCGCGAAGCGTTCCGCGATGACGTTGACTGGCAACAACGGGCGATCACCATCTCGGTCCTGCAAATGGGCGACGGCACCCAGAGTGTGGAAACACGCCTGGCGCTGTGGATGGCCCAGCACGACGGCATGATCGAACGCTGGCGCGCCATGCTGGTGGAAATCCGTGCCGCCAGCGGCACCGACTACGCCATGTATGCAGTGGCCAACCGTGAGCTGCTGGATCTGGCGTTGAGCGGTCAGGCGGTGATTGCTGCCACGCCGGAGCTGGCGAAGAGCGATCAAGCGGTGGCTGCTGCCACTGCCTGATTGAGTGCTGAATGAAAAAGCCCCGTATCGAGAGATGCGGGGTTTTTTTTGTTGCTATGGTTTGGATTGGGTGGGGTGCCGCAAAGATCGCAGCCTTCGGCAGCTCCTACACTGACCGCGCACACCCGGGATATTGCGAATGTATACAAATCCTGTAGGAGCTGCCGAAGGCTGCGATCTTTTAGTAGCTACACCGCAATTACTTCTTCAACGGCGTCAGCACCTCGTCCTTCTCACCCATCAATATGAACACCAGCAACTTCGCCGGCTTGGTGGCGCTGGCATTGGCCGATACCGGGTGCCGGGAGCCGGCCGCTTCGTACCAGGATTCGCCGGCCTTGTAGGTGATGGCTTTTTCATCGTTGACCTGGGAGGTGACCTCACCCTCCAGTACATAGGCCATCGCCGAGCCCTGGTGCATATGCGGCACGCTGGCCTGGCCCGGGGCGTAGTCGACGGTGAGCATCATGGCTTTCTGGCCCGGTGCGTTGCTCAGTTGATGTTCCTGCAGGATGTTGAGCTTTTCCTTGCCGTCGACCGGGTCGTGGGCCACGGCATTGAGGGAGGCCAGCATGGCCAGGCCGGCGAAGATCGAGGTCGCGAAGTTCATGATGGGTACCTTTACGTGGTTGGAGGCGTGATGCTCGGGAAAGACAGTCAGTGATTGAAATCCAGACGGCTGGCCACTCGGTTGTCGATCAGCTCGATAAACCCTTGCAGCGCTGGCAGTGCGAAGTGCGATTCCATGGATTGGCGGGTCTGCCAGTGACCGCTGACGATCCACCCACCCGCAATGACCGGGCACGGCTGCACGCTGTAGTCGAGGCAGCCCGGGGCTTCACGGACCGCTTCGGCAATCCGCGCCAGGTGCAGGCCAAGCTCATCTGAACGGCCGTGGACGGCCTGGATCCGGACGGTATTGATCGCGCTGCCGGGCATGGCGGGTTCTCCTGTTGCGGGCTTGGGAGTTCGTGAGGAGAAGAGTAGGGCTGCACTCTTTCAACACCAATAGCCAATCCGCGGGAAAACCACTGAGCCAATCAGGCGATCTGTTTGAGAATATCCCTGACCTTGTCCAGCGCCGGGTCGATGTCCAGGGTTTCGATCGCCCCGAAACCGATGAACAACCCGCTCTTGGCCGGCGTGTCGTGGAAGAAACTGTCCAGCGGGTAAAGCCCGACTTCGACTTTTTTCGCCAGCTCGACCAGCAACGGGATATCCACCGCCACCTTGCACAGCGCCGCCATGTGGAAGCCGGCAATCGACGGCACGACCTCGAACCAGGGCGCCAGATCGCCATTCAGGCGCTTGAGAATGTGTTCCCGGCGACTGGCGTAGACCGTATGGCAACGGCGGATGTGCTTGAGCAGATAACCCTCGGCAATAAACTTGGCCAGCGCCCATTGCGGCAGGGTCGAGGTGTGACAGTCGGTCAACTGCTTGGCCCTGATCACGGCGTTGAGGATCGCCGGTGGCAGCACCGCATACCCGAGCCGCAACTCCGGCAGCAGGGTTTTCGAGAAGGTCCCGACGTAGGCGACCACGCCCCGGGTGTCCATGCTTTGCAGGGAATCGGTGGGACGGCCCGCATAGCGGAATTCGCTGTCGTAGTCGTCCTCGATCACGATCGCGCCCAGCACGCGAGCCCGCTCCAGCAGCGCTTCACGGCGCTCCGGGCTCATCGGCATGCCAAGGGGAAACTGGTGCGATGGAGTGACGTAGATCAGCCGTGTGCCGTCGGGAATCAGCTCGACCTGGATACCTTGGGCGTCCACCGGCACCCCGACCACTGTCGCGCCCTGGGCGGTGAACAGCAGCCGCGCCGGGGTGTAGCCGGGATCTTCCATGGCCACCAGGCTGCCCGGTTCGATCACCACCCGGGCGATCAGGTCGAGGGCTTGCTGGGCGCCGTTGCAGACCACGATATCGTCGTCATGACAGGCCACGCCACGGGAAAACGCGACATGCCCGGCGATGGCGCTGCGCAAGGCTGGCAGGCCTTCGGGCTGGCTGTAGAAACCGGCGCTCAAGGCGATCCGGCGCAACGCGTCCTGGGTGCAGCGCCGCCATTCTTCCTGGGGGAACTGATTGCGGGTGGTCGCGCCGCCGATGAATTCGCAACGCAAGGTGCCTTCCAGGGTGGGGTGGCGCAAGATCGCCGGCAGGTTCTGCCACTTGTCCAGGCTCTGGGCACAGGCCAGGTCCGCGGCACTTTGCTTGCGCTCGGCCTTGGCCGCGCGAGCGTTGACGAAGGTGCCACGACCGATCTTGCCGATCAGCAAGTTTTCATAGCTCAGCAGCGCGTAGGTGTCTGAGACTGTCTTGCGCGAGACCCCCAATTGCTCGGCCAGCAGGCGGCTGGGCGGCAGCTGCGCACCGGCGGCCAGACGGCCGGATTCGATGGCGCCGCGCAGTTGCTGGTACAGCTGCTCGGCCAGGTCCTTGCGGCCCTTGATGACGACATGAAGTTCCATGGGCAGTCCTGAAGGCGGTCGGTCGTGTGCAAGGTTACTCGCAACAAGGCTGTTGGTGTAGCTCGCGGGGGTTGGGTGGTCTGGGCAAAAAACCGCTGATTGGCTATAGGGTGTCGGGTCCTTGGGTCGTAGGCTTTGAGTCATGGAATGTCAGCCTGAGGTCATGCCCATGGAACCCCGCCTGGATTACTACACGGCCTCGCCGCAAGCCCTCAAGGGGATCCTCATGCTCGAGGCGGCGACCTTTGGCCTGTCGATTGAAAAGCCGTTGCTGGAGCTGATCAAGATTCGCGTCTCGCAGCTCAATCAATGTTCGTTCTGCACCGACATGCATGCCGTCGAGGCCCGCCGTCAGGGCGAAACCGAGCGCCGGTTGTACGCCATCAGCGTCTGGCGCGATTCACCGTTTTTCAATGCTCGGGAAAAAGCCGCGCTGGCCTGGAGCGAGTCGGTGACCCTGCTGCCGACTTCCAATGTGCCGGACGAGCTGTACACGGCGCTACGGGCCGAGTTCAGCGAGCGCGAGATGGTCGACCTGACCGTGGCGGTGGCCACCATCAATTGCTGGAATCGGCTGGCGGTGGGGTTTCGGCAGCAGCCCACGAACTAGGTTGTCTGGGCCATCGCTTTCGCGAGCAAGCCCGCTCCCACAGGTCTTGCGCAATCCATGTAGGAGCTGCCGCAGGCTGCGATCTTTTGATCTTGATCTTCGACGGTCTTCAAATCGCTAAAAGATCGCAGCCTGCGGCAGCTCCTACGCCGACCACGTACGTCCGCAATTTCGCAGGTGTAGGCGAATGCCCTGTAGGAGCTGCCGCAGGCCGCGATCTTTTGAGGCCTCTCGCCACACCCCTGCATTCAGTTCTACACTCGGCGGTCCATTCGACGTTTCAAGGACGAACCACCATGCCCGCCACCGACCCCACTATTACCATCGAACGCTTCAGCGAAGCCCATATCGACGGCATCACCGCGCTCTACAACGATCCCGCGGTCGCCCGCCAGGTGCTGCAAATGCCATTTCAGACCCGCGAGGTCTGGCGCAAACGCATTGCCCCGGACAACGAGCGGCTGTTGCAGTTGGTGGCCGTGCATCAAGGCGCGGTGATCGGCAATTGCGGTCTGGAGCAGTTTTCGCGGATCCGCCGCAGCCATTGCGGCAATATCGGCATGGCAGTCGCGGTGGCCTGGCAGGGCAAGGGCGTTGGTTCGACATTGCTCGCCGCGGCGCTGGAGGTGGCCGATAACTGGATGAACCTGCAGCGACTGGAATTGACGGTGTACGCCGACAACGAAGCCGCCATCGGGCTCTACCGCAAGTTCGGCTTCGAGACCGAAGGCCTGCTGCGCGACTATGCCGTTCGCGACGGCGGCCTGGTCGATGCGCTGAGCATGGCGCGCTTGCGCCGTACGCACTCAGTCTCCTGAGTCAGTCGTCCAGGGCAAACGCCACCGCGGCCCGGGCATGCAGCTCGGTGGTGTCGAGCAGGGGCAGCAGACTGTGTTCGGGTTTGATCAGCAGGCTGATTTCCGTGCAACCGAGGATGATGGCCTGGGCGCCGCGTACGGCCAGGGATTCGATGATCCGCTGGTAGGTTTCTCGCGAGCGGTCACTGATCACCCCGACACACAACTCGTCGTAAATGATCCGGTGCACAGCGTCGCGCTCGGCGGCCTCGGGCACCAATACGTTCAACCCCTGGGCGGCCAGACGCTGCTTGAGGAAGTCCTGCTCCATGGTGAACGCGGTGCCGAGCAGGCCGACGGTCATGGCGCCGGCATCCACTGCGGCTTGCGCGGCGGGGTCGGCGATGTGCAGAAAAGGCACCGATATCGCTGCCTCAATCTGCTCGGCCACTAAATGCATGGTGTTGGTACAGAGCACCACGCATTCGGCGCCGCCCGCCTCGAGTCGCTGGGCGGCGTCCACCAGAATCAGCGCCGCATCGTCCCAGCGTCCGGCATGCTGGGCTTGTTCGATGGGGCCGAAGTCGACGCTGTACATCAATAATTTTGCCGAACGCAACGGTCCCAGTCGATCCCGCACCCGCTGGTTGATGATCCGGTAATACTCGGCGCTGGACTCCCAGCTCATACCGCCGATCAGGCCGATGGTGCGCATGCTGTTCTCCTGTTGATGGCAACGCTATATCGAGGAAAATGTCCTGAAGGGAAACATTCTCCATGGGCCGCTTACAGTGCCGGTGATTGCCGATCAATTCCATCCTCGGTTGAGGGCCTGCGCTGGCGGGTCATAGACCCAACGGGTTTTAGTCATACGCGGCGGGTCGGCATCTGCCATGATCAATACCTTGCAGTCATGCTTCACCCAAGGAACATCGCGATGGACGACGTAAAGCAACTGGGCGAAATGCTTCGCCACTACGCAGAAAGCGAAGCGCACAAGAAGCAGGTGTTCGAGACCCAATCGGCCGATTGGGCGGTGCGCATCGGTAAACTGTTCGATCAGATCGAACAGTGGCTGGAACCGGTGAAAAGTCCGAACCTGCTTGAAGTGAGCCGCGAGGCTTATGTCGCTTGCGGGCCGAACGTGGTCGTCGAAACCTCACCCTTCAAAACCGAGAAACTGACGATTCAGATCGCCGGCAAACCGGTGGAATTCGTGCCCGACGTCATGGGTGCTGGCGGTTTGATCTCGCTGGCGGTGATGGGCCTGACGGCCGCCCGCTATGGCAGCATCTCGCTGGTGTGCCAACCGCCGTCGAGCGACTGGCAATGGCGCAAGACCAACGGTCTGAAAGACCCGGATACCTTTGCCTTTGATGCGGATTTCCTGGCGCAGCAGTTGCAGAGTCTGATTCCGCGGGAGCGCGGGTAAGTATTCAGGCCGGTGCGAGCTTTTGTGGCGAGGGGGCTTGCCCCCGCTCGGCTGCGAAGCAGTCGTAAATGCGGCAACCGGGTTTTTTTCAGATAGAACTCGGTTTCAGGCTTTGGGACCGCTTCGCGCTCCAGCGGGGGCAAGCCCCCTCGCCACAGGATCGTGTCTTACTTTAGATTTCCACATTCCCCCAACCAACCTTCACCCCCTCGGGCGCCACGGCCCTGATGGACTTGCCCGTCGCCAATTCCACCCAACGCGCCACCTCCGGGTCATCCGCAAATGGGATCAGGCTCGCCTCGTCGAGGCTTTCGGGCGACTGATTCCTCAAGCAATACTCCACCGACAGATACAGGCACACCACACCCAGTACATCCAGTGCGATTTCAATCATCTCAAACCCCTTGCCTAAGCAATCTGCGCTTCACTTTCGACCATTTTCAGATCCGCGACCCGCACTGTGCGCCAGGTGTTGTAGGCCATCAGCAGCATGCCGCCGAGAAAGGTCACCCCGCCAGCAAAGCGCACCACGAACCCCGGATGGCTGGCCTGCAGGGCCTCGACGAAGGAGTAGGTGAGAGTGCCGTCGTCGTTGATCGCCCGCCACATCAAGCCCTGGGTGATGCCGTTGACCCACAACGAGGCGATGTACAGCACGGTGCCGATGGTCGCCAGCCAGAAATGCAGGTTGATCAGCGCGATGCTGTGCATCTGCTCGCGGCCGAAGACTTTCGGGATCATGTGGTACAGCGAGCCGAAGGTGATCATCGCCACCCACCCCAGAGCGCCGGCATGCACGTGGCCGATGGTCCAGTCGGTGTAGTGGGAGAGGGCGTTGACCGTCTTGATCGCCATCATCGGCCCTTCAAAGGTCGACATGCCGTAGAACGCCAATGACAGCACCAGAAAACGCAGGATCGGGTCGGTGCGCAATTTATGCCAGCTCCCGGAAAGGGTCATCATGCCGTTGATCATCCCGCCCCAGCTCGGTGCCAGCAGGATCAAGGACATCGCCATGCCCAGCGATTGCGCCCAGTCCGGCAGTGCGGTGTAGTGCAGATGGTGCGGTCCGGCCCAGATGTACAGGGTGATCAGCGCCCAGAAGTGCACGATGGACAAACGGTAGGAATACACTGGCCGTCCGGCCTGTTTCGGCACGAAGTAATACATCATCCCGAGGAAGCCGGTGGTCAGGAAGAAGCCCACCGCGTTGTGCCCGTACCACCACTGGACCATGGCGTCAGTGGCCCCGGAATACACCGGGTAAGACTTGAACCAGTCCACCGGGATCGCCAGGTGATTGACCACGTGCAGCATGGCGATCACCACGATGAACGCGCCGAAGAACCAGTTGCCGACGTAGATATGTTTGGTCTTGCGCTGCACCACGGTAGTGAAGAACACAATGGCATAGGCGACCCAGACCACCGTCATCCATACCGCGCCGGAGAATTCGATCTCGGCGTATTCCTTGGTGGTGGTGTAGCCCAGCGGCAAGGTGATCAGCATGATGGTGACCACCGACTGCCAGCCCCAGAAGGTGAAGGCGGCCAGCTTGTCGGAATACAGTCGTACCTGGCAGGTTCGTTGTACCGCGTAATAGCTGGCGGCGAACTGCGCGCTGCCGGCAAAGCCGAAAATCACCAGGCTGGTGTGCAGCGGACGCAAGCGACCGAAGGTGGTCCACGGCAGGTCCAGGTTCATTTGCGGCCAGACCAGTTGCGAGGCGATCCATACGCCCATCGCCATCCCGATAATGCCCCATACCACTGTTGCCACGACGAATTGGCGGACCACCTTGTAGTTATAGGCTTGTCCGGTTGCTGCTGTGCTCATGGTCAATTCTTCCACGGTTGCAAAGTCTTGCCAGGCCACCCGGTCTGACATGCCATGAACTGTAGAAAGTAGGGGAGAAACAAAACAGACTCAGAAAAACCGCATTAATGCGGATCAGATAAAATGGCCTGCCAGTAAAGCTCAGCAGGGCGCTGATATGGTTTTTTAATCTTTATCTGAATCTGTAACGTGCTGAGCCGCAGGTCCATAGTCACCACCACACAAGAACGTAGCAGCTGCCGAGCCCGCGAGGCTGCGTTCGGCTGCGAAGCAGTCGTATGGCCCGAGCATGCGGTGTGTCTGTCATACCGCGTCTTCTGGATTGCGAGCGCTACTCGAACGCAGCCTCGCGGGCTCGGCAGCTGCTACGTGATGTGTGAGTTGGGTCAGCACTGATGAGGTAGGACCATGTACCACTATGATGACTATGACCGTGCCTTGGTGTTTGAGCGGGTCGCGCAGTTTCGCGATCAGGTCGAGCGTTTCATGGGCGGTGAGTTGAGCGAGGAAGAGTTCCTCCCGCTGCGGCTGCAGAATGGCCTGTATATGCAAAAACACGCCTACATGCTGCGGGTCGCGATCCCTTATGGCACCCTCGGCGCCCGGCAGATGCGTACCTTGGCGAGCATCGCCGGGGATTACGATCGCGGCTACGGCCACTTCACTACCCGGCAGAACATGCAGTTCAACTGGATCGAACTGGCCCAGGTGCCTTCGATCCTCGAACGCCTGGCCGAAGTGGAAATGCACGCGATCCAGACCTCCGGCAACTGCGTGCGCAATATCACCACCGAAGCCTTTGCCGGGGTCGCCGCCGACGAATTGCTCGACCCGCGGCCCCTGGCGGAGATCCTGCGCCAGTGGTCTACCGTCAACCCGGAATTCCTGTTTCTGCCGCGTAAATTCAAGATCGCCATCTGCTCGGCGGAGCAGGATCGGGCGGCGATCATGATGCATGACATCGGCCTGTATCTTTATCGTGACGTTGACGGGCAAATGCTCCTGCGCGTGATAGTCGGTGGTGGTCTGGGGCGCACACCGATCCTTGGTTTACAGATTCGCGAAGGCCTGCCCTGGCAGCACCTGTTGTCCTATGTCGAGGCTGTGTTGCGGGTCTACAACCGCCATGGTCGGCGGGACAACAAGTACAAGGCGCGGATCAAGATTCTGGTCAAGGCTCTGGGTATTGAAGCTTTTGCCAGGGAAGTTGAAGAAGAGTGGCAACACCTCAAGGACGGTCCGGCACAGTTGACCGACGTCGAGTACGAGCGCGTGGCCAGTGCCTTTGTGCCGCCGGCCTATCGCGCATTGGCCGATACCGATCTGGACTTCGGCACCCGTCTGAGCGAGAACCCGGCCTTCGCCCGCTGGGTCTCGCGCAACGTGCAGCCGCACAAAGTGCCGGGCTACAGCAGCGTGGTGCTCTCGACCAAACCTGGCATCAGCTCTCCACCGGGCGACGTCACCGCCGAGCAGATGGAAGCCGTTGCCGACTGGTCCGAGCAGTTCGGCTTTGGCGAAATCCGCATCGCCCATGAACAGAACATTGTCCTGCCGGATGTGCCCAAGGCCGACCTCTATGGGCTCTGGTGCCTGGCCTGTGAACAGGGCCTGGGCTGCGCCAATATCGGCTTGCTGACCGACATCATCGCCTGCCCCGGCGGTGACTTCTGCGCCCTGGCCAACGCCAAGTCGATCCCCATCGCCCAGGCGATCCAGGCGCGTTTTGACGATCTGGATTACCTGCACGACCTGGGGGAAATCAGCCTGAACATCTCCGGCTGCATGAACGCCTGCGGCCATCACCACATCGGCAATATCGGCATTCTTGGCGTCGATAAAAACGGCAGCGAGTGGTACCAGATCACCCTCGGTGGTTCCCAGGGCAAGAACAGCGCCTTGGGCAAGGTCATCGGCCCGTCGTTCAGCGCGGCCGAAGTGCCGGAGATCATCGAGCGCATCATTGCCACCTTCGTTTGTTATCGGGAAAGTGAAGAGTCGTTCGTCGACACCTTGCAGCGCATTGGCCTGGAACCCTTCAAGGAAGGGGTCTATCCGAAGGCTCTGGAGGTGTCGGCATGAACAACCTGCTGCGTTTGCAAGAGGGTGTGCCGCGGGTGGTCAATGACGATCGCTGGACCCTGATCAGGGAAATGGCCGTCGATCTGCCCCCGGGGCCGCTGATCCTGCCGCTGGCGCTATGGCTGAGCCGCCGAATCGAGCACAACCCAGCCCAGGACTCGGTCTGGTTAGGTCCGGACGACGAAGTGGAAAGCCTCAAGCCGTGGTTGACTCTGTTGCCGCTGATTGCCCTGGATTTCCCGAGTTTTCGCGACGGACGCGCCTACAGCCAGGCCTATCTGCTGCGCACCCGCTTCGGCTGGCAGGGTGAGTTGCGGGCGATTGGCGATGTCCTGCGCGACCAGCTCAGCCACATGCGCCAATGCGGTTTCGACGCCTTTGCGGTGCGTGAAGACAAATCCGCCGAAGACGCGCTCAAGGGCCTGGCCGGGATGAGCGTGTTGTATGGCCGCTCGGCGATTGAGCCGCGACCGTTGTTTCGCCGACGTTAGGAGGCCTGTGGCGAGGGAGCTTGCTCCCGCTGGACGGTGAAACCGTCCTAAAGCCGCCCCCCAGACCGAACGCGTCAGTCAGATTGCAATTGCTACACCCGAGCGCGGACCGGCCAGCGGTAGCAAGATTCCGATGGATGCGCCTGGCGCAATCAGTTGATTCGCACATGCTTCGAACGGGCGGATGTCCTCGGTCGGCGTAGGAGCTGCCGATTGCTGCGATCTTTTGGGGACGCCGCAAATGCAGGATCAAAAGATCGCAGCCTGCGGCAGCTCCTACAAGGGGGATTGTGTGCACCCATCCCATTGCGGGTGCACGCGATTGGCGTAGGAGCTGCCGATAGGCTGCGATCTTTTGGGGCCGCCGCAAATGCAGGATCAAAAGATCGCAGCCTGCGGCAGCTCCTACAAGGGGGATTGTGTGCACCCATCCCATTGCGGG
>NZ_CABVHQ010000004.1 GCF_902497895.1 Pseudomonas fluorescens | reverse complement strand
CCCCGGCGGTAGCGGCTGCAGAGCCGGCACCGGTGGAGGACGGAGCCATCTGGCTAGTCTGGTGGGTCGGCGCAGCGCCGGCGCTTTTGCCGCCACCGAAGCGCTTGGCATTGGCGTCGAGGCTCATCGTCAGGCCGATGCACAACGCCATGGCGATGCTAAGAAAACGTTTCATAAAGGGAATTCCCATTTGTGGATGGCACGCGCGCCATGTTGCACAGGTGAAGTGTTGCTGGCTAGCGGCAGAGTGTTTCGGGCTTTTGCCTGGCCGTCTGTGAGTAAACGCAGTCGGGGGGCGTAAGGCCGTTAATGTTTGGGCTGTAGGCCAGTTGGATAAGTTCTGTAGGAATGTGACTGATATTGGTCCGTGGCGTACAAAATCAAGGCCAGGCTGACCAATATCCCGACGGGAGCCCATGTGCCGAACCTTCTATCAGATCAACCTGTGGGAGCGAGATTGCTCGAGATGGCAGCACCGCGGTTTATCAGAAACACCGCGCGTCATCGTCGGATTGCCGCCCGAAGCCAGCCCGCACCCACATAAGTCTTTCAGGCAGCCTTTAGACGGCTTCCAGCTTGGCATAACCGAGCATCAGCCACTTGCTGCCTTCGCTGAAGTTCACCTGGACCCGTGCCTGAGCACCGGCGCCTTCGAAGTTGAGGATCACCCCGTCGCCGAATACCGAGTGCCGCACCTGCTGGCCAAGACTGAATGCGGTTTCCGGAATCTCGGTGCCGCTGAACATGCTGCTCGAACTTTGCTTCTGGCCGCCGCCGAACGGTCGGCTGACGCTGTTGGACAGCCGCACTTCCTGAATCAGCCCTTTCGGTACTTCGCGTACGAAGCGGGAAACCTTGTTGTAGGTTTCGCTGCCGTACAGGCGTCGAGTCTCAGCAAAGGTCATTACCAGGTTTTGCATGGCCCGGGTAATGCCCACGTAGGCCAGACGGCGTTCCTCTTCCAGGCGGCCAGGTTCTTCCAGGCTCATCTTGTGCGGGAACAGGCCTTCTTCCATGCCCACCAGGAACACGTAAGGGAATTCCAGGCCTTTGGCGCTGTGCAGCGTCATCAGCTGAATGCTGTCTTCGTGTTCGTCGGCCTGGGTATCGCCGGCTTCCAGCGACGCGTGGCCAAGGAAAGCCGCCAGCGGCGACAGGTCGGCGTCTTCTTCGGGGTTTTCGAAGTTGCGCGCGGCGCTGACCAGCTCCTCAAGGTTTTCTACCCGAGCCTGGCCTTTCTCGCCTTTTTCCGCCTCGTGATAGGCAATCAGCCCGGACTGCTCGATGACTGTCTGGGTCATCAGGTGCAGTGGCATGTCCACGGTTTTCGCCGCAAGGTTCTCGATCAGCTCGACAAACGCCCCCAAGGCGCCAGCTGCGCGACCGGTCAGGCCTTTATTGGCCACCAGCAGGCGCATTGCTTCCCACATCGACACATCGCTGTGGCGCGCGTGTTCGCGGATCGCTTCGACGGTTTTCTCGCCGATGCCCCGGGCCGGGACGTTGATTACCCGCTCCAGCGCTGCATCGTTGCCGCGACCTTCGAGCAAGCGCAGGTACGCCATGGCGTTCTTGATTTCGGCACGTTCGAAGAAGCGCTGGCCGCCGTAGATCCGGTAAGGGATGCGTTCGCGCAACAAGGCTTCTTCCAGTACCCGGGATTGGGCGTTGGAGCGATACAGAATGGCGATATCGCTGCGAGCCAGGCCGGTTTTCAGGGCGCTTTCGATGGTTTCCACCACGTAGCGCGCTTCATCGTGCTCGTTGAAGGCAGCGTACAGGTTGATCGCTTCGCCTTCGCCGCCATCGGTCCACAGCTCTTTGCCCAGACGCCCGGTGTTGTTGGCGATCAAGGCGTTGGCGGCCTTGAGGATCCCGGCGGTGGAGCGGTAATTCTGTTCCAGACGAATGGTTTCAGCGTCCGGGAAGTCTTCGGAATACTGGTGGATGTTTTCGATTTTTGCCCCACGCCAGCCGTAGATCGACTGGTCGTCATCGCCGACCACCATCAGGCTGTCGCCGCCCTTGGCCAACAGCCGCAGCCAGGCGTACTGCACGGCGTTGGTGTCCTGGAACTCGTCCACCAGCACATGGCGGAAGCGCTTTTGATAGTGCGCCAGCAAGCCCGGGTGGTCGCGCCACAGATCAAGGGCGCGCAGCAGCAACTCGGAGAAGTCGATCACCCCGGCGCGTTGGCAGGCGGCCTCGTAGGCCTCATAGATGCTGCGCATGGTGGCCAGGAACAGATCGCCGCTGGCTTGAATGTGTTGCGGGCGCAGACCTTCGTCTTTCTGCCCATTGATAAACCACTGAGCCTGACGGGCCGGCCAGCGTTGCTCGTCCAGCCCCAGCTCGCGGATCACCCGCTTGACCAGCCGTTGCTGGTCGTCGCTGTCGAGGATCTGGAAGGTCTGGCTGAGCCCCGCTTCCTGCCAGTGCGCCCGCAACAGGCGGTGCGCCAGGCCGTGAAAGGTACCGACCCACATGCCGGCCGGGCTGATGCCCAGCAACTGCTCAATGCGATGACGCATCTCGGCAGCGGCCTTGTTGGTGAAGGTCACCGACAGGATCGAGTGTGACGAGGCCTGCTCGACCTGGATCAACCAGGCGATGCGGTGCACCAGCACACGGGTTTTACCGGAACCAGCACCGGCCAGGACCAACTGACGACCCACGGAGGCAGCTACGGCCTGGCGTTGGGCATCGTTGAGGGAGTTCAGCAGAAAGGAGAGATCATCGCGCATCGGAGCATTCTAGGGCGCTGGACCACACCGGGCAAACCGAGCTTTGGTTTAACCGATAAAAAGAAACGCCGGGGACGACCGGTCAGTTACTCGTTGCAGGCATTGGTGGGGCTCGATCGAGCACTCTGGCGCAGGTTCGAGGGCTATTTCTTTTATCGGCTTAATGATCTGGAGCAGTTTGGTCCGGGCAGTTGCTTGTGTATGCTCGGTCGACGTTTCGGGCTCACCATTATAAGAATACTGCCTATGACATTCAGCACTAGCCTGACAGGCCCCTCTGTGGAGCCACGGGTTATACGCAAGCATTACGCCATGGAAATGGCGGTCGAACGCACGCGCCTGCTTTACCAGGGCTCGCTACTGCCCACGTTATTCATGTTGCTCAATGGTCTGGTCTGCGCCTGGCTGCTCTGGAGCCCGCAGCGTTATGTGCTGGTCAGTATTTGGCTGGTCTGGCTGCTGACGCTGGTCGCCTTGCGAGTCATTCAGGTCGCGGCGTTCGATTCGGCGATCCCGGATCGCCAGGTACAGCCGATCTGGCAGCGAATGTTCTTGCTCGGCTCGGCCGTGAGTGGCTTGACCCTGGCCGGCGCCGGCATCGCCCTGGTACCGACCGACAGTTTCCTGCAGCAGGCCTGGGTCTTCGGCCTGATCGGGGCGGCGACGCTGTCGGCCAGTGTCGCCTATGCCGTCAGTCTGCCGGCATTCCTGTCCTTTACATTGCCCTGCCTGTTGCCGGCGATCGGCTATTTATTCTGGGGGGACGACGAACAGCAGCAAGGCTGGGGCTGGCTGGGACTGATACTGCTGGGCTCCTTGAGCGTTGTCGCCTGGCAGGTCAATCGATTGATTCAGCGCGGTTTGCTCAGGCGCTTCCAGAACCAGGCGTTGATCGAACATTTGCAGCAGGCCCAAAGACGCAGCGCACAGCTCAATCAGGAACTCGCTCGGGAAATCGAGCAGCGGCGCAGTGCCGAAGAGCGATTGCGTGAGGCTCAGGTGGGCCTGGAAGGCCGCGTGGCGCAGCGCAGCCGGGAGCTGGATGTGGCAAACCAGGCCTTGAGCAAAAGCGAAGCGCGTCTGGGCCTGGCGTTAAAGGCCAGTGAGCTGGGGTTGTGGGACTGGAATCTGCAAACCGATGAGGTCCATCACACGCAGCTCAAGGAGCTGTTCGGCCTGGATCCCGAGGACGTGACGGCGATGCTCAGCCATCTCAGGCCGCGGTTGCATCCACAGGACCTGCTGCCGCTCAAGCGCGCCCTGGTCGAGCACCTGAAAGGTCGTACCGAGGATTACCAGATCGAGTACCGCGTGCGCCATCGCGATGGGCACTGGGTGTGGGTCGAGGACCGTGGGCGGGCCGTGGAGCGCAGCAAGACCGGTCGGGTGACTCGTATGGTCGGCACTCGGCGCGATATCAGCAGCAGCAAGGAGCTGGAAGAGCAGCGTCGCCTGGCGGCCACCGTGTTCGAAGCGGCCAGTGAAGGCATTGTGATTTTCGATCCGAATTACCAATTGATCGCGGTCAATCAGGCGTTCAGTCGGGTGACCGGTTACCAGATTGACGACATGCTCGGGCGCAATGTCGTCGACTTACCGTGCAGCCGGGATGCGCGCCGACATTATTCGGTGATCCACCAGGCACTGGAGCAGCATGGCAGTTGGCAGGGGGAGCTGGTCGAGGCGCGCAAGAACGGCGAGCTTTATCCGCAATGGCTGCAGCTCAACGCGGTGCGCGATGTGCGGGGACATGTGAGCCATATTGTCGGCTTCTTCGCCGATCTATCGGCCCGGCGTGAATCCGAAGAGCGGATGCGCTACCTGACCCATTACGATGAGCTCACCGGCCTGGCCAATCGCTCACTGTTTCGCGAACGACTGCAGGAAGCCCATCAACGGGTGCGCCAGGGCGGCCGTAGCCTGGCGTTGCTGCACATCAATCTGGACCGCTTCAAGTTGCTCAATGACAGCCTCGGGCATGAGGTCGCTGACCAATTGCTGCAAAAAATGTCGCGTCGACTGGTCAATGCGCTGCCGGAGGCCGACACCATCGCGCGTTTGTCCGGCGATGAGTTTGCAGTGCTGTTCGACACATACAGCAGTCTCTCCAGCCTGGCGCGGGTGGCAACCCGGCTGGCCACCAAGCTGCGTTTGCCATTGACGGTGGATGGGCATGAGTTGGTGGTCAGTGCGTCGATGGGCATCAGCATGTTGCCGGACAACGCGCGGGAAATTTCGGCCCTGGTCAGTCAGTCGAATATTGCCATGCAACATGCCAAACACCTGGGTGGCAACAACTTCCAGTTTTACACCGAGAGCCTGCAAGCCAGCACGCTGGAGCGCTTGCAGCTGGAAAACCAGTTGCGCAAGGCTATCGAAGAACGGCAATTGAAGGTGTTCTATCAACCCAAACTATGCTTGGCCACCGGCCGTTTGAATGCCGCCGAGGCCCTGGTGCGCTGGGATCATCCGACCATGGGCCGGGTGCCGCCAGGCGATTTTATCGGGCTCGCCGAGGAAACCGGTCTGATCGGCCCGATCGGCGAGTTCGTGTTGCGTCAGGCCTGCTGGCAAGCCTGCGAATGGCAGCGTCAGGGGCTGGAGCCGATCCGGGTTTCGGTCAACCTGTCGGTGCATCAACTGCGCCAGGGCAAGCTGGTCAGTCTGGTTCGCCAGGTACTGGAGGAAACCGGGCTGGAGCCGCGCTACCTCGAATTGGAACTGACCGAAAGCCAATTGCTGGACAGCGTCGAGCACATCATCGCGACCTTCCAGCAGCTGCGAGATCTGGGGGTGAAACTGGCGATCGACGACTTTGGTACCGGATATTCGTCGTTGAGCTACCTCAAGCGCATTCCGGTGGACTATGTAAAGATCGATCAAGCCTTTATCCGTGGTCTGGCCGAAGGTAGCGCGGACGCGGCGATCACTCGGGCGATCATCGCCATGGCTCATGGGCTGTCGCTCAAGGTGGTGGCTGAAGGGGTCGAACATCAGGAGCAGCTGGAATTCCTCAAGGCTGAGGGCTGTGATGAAGTGCAGGGGTATCTGATCAGCCGGCCGGTGGAGGCGGTCAAGCTTGCCGGCTTGTTAAGGGGCGAGTGCCCGGAGTGAGTTGTATTGTAGACACCCAGGAAAATTCCTGCCAGGTAATATGATTAGCCTGGCAGGAATGCACTACGGGTGTTGTTTTGTCTTAGTGGGTAATCGATACTTCTTTAATATGATGCAACAGTTTGCCTTCGTAGAAGATACTGACGCAGCTGACACTTGAGTCGCTTGGGTTCTTATAGGTGACCGCTTTTTCCGTTAAAACTTGTGTTGTAATATCACCAGAATCTTTAAGTTCCAGGTCAAGTCTCAGATCGGAGGACTTGTCCTCCATTGGGCTCACTACCAATGTCGGTATAATGCCGGGGTGCGCCACTGTCACGGTTCCGTAGACACGGAAGAAGGCGTCCCCTGGCATACGGTTGATTTGCGCGACCCAGTCACTGTTTTTAATACTCATGGTTGATAATTCCTTATTTAAAATTGAATTGCTTCCTGCACGATTATTGTTGGCGAAAAATACTTTTTTGTGGAGCGGTAAATCTATTCAGCTTGTAACTTTGTTCGCCATGTCGGGCATAAGTGAATGTTTTATTGTTTTGTTTATAGGGTGTTGGCGTTTTTTAAGGCTGATGTGTTGATGCTTGCTGTTTCTGGCAGCGATAAGAGGACTCACGAGCTTCAAAGGTCTTGAAAGTGAAGCCGGCGCTTTGCTGGGGTCAACGTGCGAAAATGGCTACATTGCGTGTGCACGGCCTAATCCTTGGGCCAAACGCTGGCATTGAGTTACGTATTTGGCGGGCAAAAAGCCGATTCATGTAGTATAACTACAAGCGCGCTACATCCCTGGCATTTGCCAATATCAACGAGTCCAGCCCTTTGAATCTGTTGCAGCACATCGCCCAGTCACGCCATTTGTTACGCAAGTCGGAACTCAAGGTTGCCGATCACGTGCTGCTTGACCCTGCGGCTGTGATGCACAGTTCCATGGCCGATCTTGCCCATAATGTGGGGATCAGCGAGCCGACCATCGTGCGCTTCTGCCGCGCCATTGGTTGCTCGGGATTCCAGGACTTGAAGCTCAAGCTGGCGCAAAGCCTGGCGGCCGGCGCGAGCTTCGGGCAGTTCGCGATCCATGAAGACGATTCGGTGGCCGACTACAGCCTGAAAATCTTTGACACCACCCTGCACACGCTGATGGAAGTGCGCGAGAACCTCGATCCGGTGGCCTTGCAGCGCGCGGTCTCCGCCATGTCCCAGGCCCAGCGCGTCGAGTTCTACGGCTTTGGTGCGTCTGGCGCGGTGGCGGCGGATGCCCAGCACAAATTCTTTCGCTTGCTGCTGACTGCGGCGGCCTATTCCGACCCGCACATGCAGGCGATGTCGGCGGTCACGCTCAAGCCCACCGACGTGGCGATTTGTATTTCCCAGTCCGGGCGCTCCAAGGACCTGCTGATCACCGCCAATCTGGTCCGCGAAAGCGGCGCGACGCTAATCACTCTGTGCCCGAGTCAGACGCCATTGGCTGAGTTGTCGACCATCAACCTGGCGATCGACGTGCATGAAGACACCGAAATCTACACGCCGCTGACGTCGCGTATCGCTCACCTGGTGGTGATCGACGTGTTGGCCATGGGCGTGGCCATGGCCCGCGGTCCGAGCCTGGTCAATCACCTCAAGAGCGTCAAACGCAGCCTGCGCAGCTTGCGTCTGTCACCCAAGTCGGTCAAAGCCCTGGACGATTGATAAGAGCAAAAGATCGCAGCCTTCGGCAGCTCCTACGCAAACCTCTTACATCCATGCCATTGCGCGTGTACGCAAATCCCGTAAGAGCTGCCGCAGACTGCGATCTTTTAGCCATCCCGCAGACCCCAAGACTCTCGCCACTCGGCAACATTCACATCTCTGTAACCCCCACGCCGCCAAACCGTCATCCCCGACGTCCATCGTGTAACTCCCGTAATCGTCTTGGGAGGCTCGAAATGGCCCAGTCCTACGATCCACGCAATAGCGCCGTCAGAACCCGTCGTCAGCAAGAAGACCAGCGCCGCATGGAATTTCGCCGCGCGATCGAGCATCGTTGTGAGGAGCGTCAGTTGCTCGCCGAGATTGGTGACTTTGCTGATTCGGCTGAACTCAATTACTGGCAGGCAGCGCCGGCAGCTTCCCGTCGAAACGCTCAGCCAGCCCGCTGATCTGTAGCCGTTCGCTGCGGATAAATCCCAGGAACGCATGCGCCACCGGTGACAGGCGCTTGGCTTTGGCCTGCACCACGCACCAGCTGCGGTAAAGCGGCAGCTCTTCCACCGGCAACTCCTTGAGCGTGCCGGTGGCCAATTCCAGGTTCAGGGCGTGGCGCGTCAGTAGCGCCACGCCCAGACCCGCCACCACGCACTCGCGCTGGGCCTCCGCTGAAGCCACTTCCAGGGTTTGCGAGAAGTGCACGCGCTTTTCCTTGAAATACTCTTCACACGCCAGTCGCGTGCCCGAGCCTTGCTCACGCAACAGCAGGGTATAAGGCTCCAGGTCCTGCAGGCGCAGCGGCCCCATATGGCACAGTGGATGGTCGGGTGGCGCCACGGCGATGATCGGGTTGTTGAGGAACGGCAAAAACTCCAGGCCCATGTCCTGCGGGACCATGGACATGATCACCAGGTCGTCACGATTGTCCGACAGGCGTCGAATGGCCTGGGCCCGGTTGATCACCATCAAGTGCAGATTGACCTCCGGATGCAGGTGCTTGAACGCGGCGAACAGGTGCGGTACGAAGTACTTGGCACTGGATTCCACGGCCAGCTTCAGTTGCCCCTGCAACGAACCTTGCATGTCCGACAGCTGCATGTCGAGGTTGGCCAGGCGCCCGAAAATGTCCCGGCTGGCCCGTTGCAAGGCTTCGGCGGCCTCGGTCATGTAGAGTTTTTTACCGACATAATCGAACAAAGGCTGACCAATCAGCTCTTCCAGCTGACGAATCTGCAGGCTGACGGCCGGCTGTGTGAGAGACATTTCCTCGGCCGCGCGGCTGTAGGAGCGTAAATCGCAGACCTCGTTGAAAATCTGAAGCTGGCGCAATGTCATACGCATCAAGGACTTACGCATTTTTTAGGACTCTCGGCGCGGGGTGATAAATCAACTATAAGTCTTTGCTTATGGCCAACCCAATTATTATTGATTTTTGTTAATCCCTTGAGGGGGCTAGTGTGGGTGTTGCGACTGACTTGAAACATTTGGTCACTCGTCGACCCGGTCTAGCGGGTCGTTGGTGCAATCGGCTCAAGGGAACCTCCAAGTGATAAAAAAGATCCTGATCGCCAACCGTGGGGAAATTGCCGTACGAATCGTACGTGCCTGCGCCGAGATGGGTATTCGCTCGGTCGCGGTCTATTCTGACGCCGATCGCCATGCCTTGCATGTGAAGCGCGCAGATGAGGCTCACAGTCTCGGTGCCGACCCTCTGGCCGGCTACCTGAACCCGCGCAAGCTGGTGAACCTGGCAGTGGAAACCGGTTGTGATGCACTGCATCCCGGCTACGGCTTCCTGTCGGAGAACGCCGAGCTGGCAGATATCTGCGTCGAACGCGGGATCAAATTCATTGGGCCCTCGGCAGAAGTGATTCGCCGCATGGGCGACAAGACCGAAGCGCGCCGCAGCATGATCAAGGCCGGCGTGCCGGTGACCCCGGGCACTGAAGGTAATGTCGCGGACATCGCCGAAGCCCTGGTTGAAGGTGAGCGCATTGGTTACCCGGTGATGCTCAAGGCCACTTCCGGTGGTGGCGGCCGCGGCATTCGCCGCTGCAACAGCCGCGAAGAGTTGGAACAAGCTTTCCCACGGGTGATTTCCGAAGCGACCAAGGCCTTTGGTTCGGCGGAAGTCTTCCTGGAAAAATGCATCGTCAATCCCAAGCATATCGAAGCCCAGATCCTCGGCGACAGCTTTGGCAATGTGGTGCACCTGTTCGAGCGTGATTGCTCGATCCAGCGCCGCAACCAGAAGCTGATCGAGATCGCTCCGAGCCCGCAACTGACCCCCGAACAGCGCGCCTATATCGGTGACCTGTCGGTGCGCGCAGCCAAGGCCGTGGGTTACGAAAACGCCGGTACCGTGGAGTTCCTCCTCGCCGAGGGCGAGGTGTACTTCATGGAGATGAACACCCGGGTGCAGGTGGAACACACCATCACCGAAGAAATCACCGGCATCGACATCGTTCGCGAGCAGATCCGCATCGCCTCCGGTCTGCCGCTTTCGGTCAAGCAGGAAGACATTCAGCACCGCGGTTTCGCGCTGCAGTTCCGGATCAACGCCGAAGACCCGAAAAACAACTTCCTGCCGAGCTTCGGCAAGATCACCCGTTACTACGCGCCCGGCGGTCCCGGCGTTCGTACCGACACGGCGATCTACACCGGTTACACCATCCCGCCGTACTACGACTCCATGTGCCTGAAACTGGTGGTGTGGGCGTTGACCTGGGAAGAAGCGATGGACCGTGGCTTGCGCGCCCTGGACGACATGCGTCTGCAAGGGGTCAAGACCACCGCCGCCTATTACCAGGAAATCCTGCGTAACCCGGAATTCCGTAGTGGTCAGTTCAACACCAGTTTCGTTGAAAGCCATCCGGAACTGACCAACTACTCGATCAAGCGCAAACCCGAAGAGCTGGCCCTGGCCATCGCCGCCGCCATTGCCGCCCACGCAGGCCTGTGAGGAATACAACAATGTCCAAGATCCATGTAACTGACACCATCCTGCGTGACGCCCACCAATCACTGCTGGCGACCCGCATGCGCACCGACGACATGCTGCCGATCTGCGACAAGCTCGACAAAGTCGGCTACTGGTCGCTGGAAGTCTGGGGCGGCGCGACCTTCGACGCCTGTGTGCGCTTCCTCAAGGAAGATCCGTGGGAGCGTCTGCGCAAACTGCGCGCCGCGTTGCCTAACACTCGTCTGCAAATGCTCCTGCGCGGGCAGAACCTGCTGGGCTATCGTCACTACAGCGACGACGTGGTCCGGGCTTTTGTCGCCAAAGCGGCGGTCAACGGTATCGACGTGTTCCGCATCTTCGATGCGATGAACGATGTGCGTAACCTGCGGGTGGCCATCGAAGCGGTGAAAGCCGCGGGCAAACACGCCCAGGGCACCATCGCTTACACCACCAGCCCGGTGCATACCATCGAAGCCTTCGTGGCCCAGGCCAAACAGATGGAAGCCATGGGTTGCGACTCCGTTGCGATCAAGGACATGGCCGGCCTGCTGACCCCGTACGCCACGGGCGAGCTGGTCAAGGCACTGAAAAGCGAACAATCGCTGCCAGTGTTCATCCACTCCCATGACACCGCCGGCCTGGCGTCGATGTGCCAACTCAAGGCGATCGAGAACGGTGCCGACCATATCGACACCACGATCTCCAGCTTCGCCTGGGGCACTAGCCACCCGGGAACCGAGTCGATGGTCGCCGCGCTTAAAGGCAGCGAATACGACACCGGCCTGAGCCTGGAGCTGTTGCAGGAAATCGGTCTGTATTTCTACGCCGTGCGTAAGAAATATCACCAGTTCGAAAGCGAATTCACCGCGGTCGACACCCGTGTGCAAGTCAACCAGGTACCGGGCGGGATGATTTCCAACCTGGCCAACCAGTTGAAAGAGCAGGGCGCGCTGAACCGCATGGCCGAAGTGCTGGCGGAGATCCCGCGGGTCCGTAAAGACCTCGGCTACCCGCCGCTGGTCACGCCGACCTCGCAGATCGTCGGCACCCAGGCGTTCTTCAACGTGCTGGCCGGCGAGCGTTACAAGACCATCACCAACGAAGTGAAGCTCTACCTGCAAGGCGGCTATGGCAAGGCGCCGGGCGAGGTCGACGAGAAACTGCGTCGCCAGGCCATCGGCAGCGAAGATGTGATCGACGTGCGTCCGGCCGATTTGCTCAAGCCGGAAATGACCAAACTGCGTAGCGACATCGGCGTGTTGGCCAAGTCCGAAGAGGACGTGCTGACTTATGCGATGTTCCCGGACATCGGCCGCAAGTTCCTCGAAGAGCGCGAAGCCGGCACCCTGACTCCGGAAGTGCTGTTGCCGATTCCAGAAGCCGGCGGCGTAACCGCGGCGGGTGGCGAAGGCGTACCGACCGAATTCGTTATCGACGTCCACGGCGAAACCTACCGCGTCGACATCACCGGTGTTGGCGTCAAGGCTGAAGGCAAGCGTCACTTCTACCTGTCCATCGACGGCATGCCGGAAGAAGTGGTGTTCGAACCGCTCAATGAGTTCGTCGGCGGCGGCAGCAGCAAACGCAAGCAAGCCACTGCACCGGGTCACGTCAGCACCAACATGCCGGGCAACATCGTCGATGTGCTGGTCAAGGAAGGCGATACCGTGAAAGCCGGCCAGTCTGTGCTGATCACCGAAGCGATGAAGATGGAAACAGAAGTTCAATCAGCCATCGCCGGCAAAGTCACCGCCATCCACGTGGCCAAAGGCGACCGGGTCAATCCGGGCGAAGTCCTGATCGAGATCGAAGGCTGATCTACTGCCTTTGACTGAAACGCTTTAAACCTCGGGGGGGCATGTGCTCCCCTTTTTTTTCGCCTGCCTGAAACACCGCAATAGAACCATTCGCGGGCAAGCCCGCTTCCACATTGTTCGCGTTGACCACACATTTGTGGGCACCAACATCCTGTGGGAGCGGGCTTGCTCGCGATGGCAACCTGTCAGGCGCCGATAAATTAACGGTTTATCCGCGACATTCCACCAGCGTTTTGACCTGCCCGGACCCCGCCTGATTCTCCTCGCTCAACCACTTCTCAAAACCCGCGCCAATCGCCGGCCACTCGGAATCGATGATCGAGTACCAGGTGGTGTCACGGTTCTGGCCCTTGACCACCATGTGCTGGCGGAACACGCCTTCATAGGTGAATCCCAGGCGTTCGGCGGCCTGCCTGGAGCGGGCGTTGGCGTTGTTGCATTTCCACTCCAGGCGGCGGTAGCCCAGGGCGAAAGACTCTTTGGCCAGCAGGTAAACCGCCTCGGTACTTTTCGGCGAGCGCTGCATCGGCGCGCCGAAGGTGACGTGGCCGATTTCGATCCGGCCCTGGGCCGGCACGATCGACATCAGGCTGAGAATCCCCTGGACCTCGCCGCTAGCACGGTCGATCACGCTGAAGAAATACGGATCGCTGTTGGCCGCGTGGTTGTTCAACCAGTCATCAAACATAGCGCGCTCGGCGAACGGGCCATAAGGCAGATAATCCCAGAGTTTCGGGTCGGCATTGGGCCCTTCAAGGGCTTGCCACAGGCCATCGCCGTGCCGTGCCGGATCGAGTTTTTCAAGGCGGATGAAGCGCCCTTCGATGAGTTTGACCGAGGGCGCCGGGACGCCTTTCCAATCGGCGAGTGAAGTCGACATGTTGTTCTCCTTGAGCCTTAAACAAGGCCTTTACGAAACTGGATGAAGCCGGGGCGTTCGGCGATGCGCTCGTAGAGCTGGATGGCCGTGGCATTGGTCTCATGGGTCAACCAGTGGACCTTGGCGCAGCCGTCTTTGCGGGCGGTGTCGTAGACAAATTCGATCAGCTGCCGACCAACGCCGGTGCCGCGCATTTGCGGGACTACCAGCAGGTCTTGCAGGTAGCAGGAGTTTTCGATGCTCCAATTGGAGCGGTGGTAGATGAAATGCACCATGCCCACGGCTTTGTCACCGTCCCAGGCCAGGGCTGCATGAGTGGGTTCGCTGGGGTCGAGAAAACGCTGCCAGGTATTTTGAGTGACCGCGTCGGCCAGCTCGGTGTTGTAGAACCGCAGGTAGGCTTGCCACAACGGTAGCCAGGCGGCGTAGTCGTCGGCGGTGACACGGCGGATTTCAATCTGGCTCATGGTCATTCCTTAACGCATTAAATGGGCGAGGGCCTGGTCGTGCAGGTCGGGGCTGGCGGCCAGCCCTTCGCGCACGCCGGCGATGTCTGCAGTGTTGCGGTTCTGGCTGAGCTTGCGTTTGCCTTCCAGGCGCTGGATTGGCAAGGCGAAGCCGACGATGGCCTTGAGCATGCCGTCGATGTAGTGGGCGGGTGCGTCGTCGACCTTCCACGGCTGTGCGCGGCCGGCTTCGTGACGGTCAGTCAGGGCACTGACCAGATTGCGCAAACGCTGGGCGTCGCTGAACACTTCGGCGCTGCCATAGGCGTGGACGGCCACGTAGTTCCAGGTCGGCACGACTTTGCCGTGCTCGGCTTTGCTGGGGTAAAACGATGGGCTGACGTAAGCATCGGCCCCAGCAAAAATGACCAACGCCTCGGCACCTGCCTCCAGTTCCTGCCACTGTGGATTGGCCTTGGCCAGGTGCCCGTAAAGAGTGCCATTGGGTCCTTGCTCGGGGCTCAGCAGCAACGGCAAGTGGCTGGCTTGCAAACCTTGCTCGCCGTAGGTGACCAGCGTCGCCAGACGGCTGTTGAGGATCTGCTGCTGCAGTTGTAGCAGGTCGTGTTCGGCAAAAGCGCTGGGGCTGTACATGGGAAATTTTCCTTGGCGAATGCCTGCATCCTAGGCAGGCTATTGGTCTGTTGTAAGAGCCATTTATGGTCAATTTCACAGGTCCATTACCAAAGGTCCATTGCGATGAGCAACTCGCCGCTGTCCTTGTCGTTCAACCCTGCGGGGATTGAACTGGATCGCCGCCAAGGCTTGAGCCGTCAGCTTTATCAGGCGCTACGGGTGCGGGTGCTCGATGGGCGTCTGGCTAGCGGCACACGGTTACCGGCGAGCCGGGATCTGGCCGTGGCCTTGTCGATCTCTCGTAACAGCGTAGTTCGTGCCTATGATCAGCTATATGCCGAAGGGTTTATCGAGGGCCGGGTGGGAGACGGTACTTATGTGGCGCAACTGCCTGAAACTTCGCTACCGGCGAAAAAACTATCCACAAAAGTATCCACAGGGTTTTCAACAGGCTTACCCACAGGGTTATCCACAAATTTGCTCGATTTACCTGTAATTACATCCAGTAAAGTTATCCACAGTAGTGCACTTGATCGAGTGGAAAAGCATCATTTGCCCAATCCACCGAGTGGTCCACCCAGGGCTTTTCGGGTGGGTGTACCGGCCTTTGATCTGTTCCCGTTTGAAGTCTGGGCCAAGCTGAATGCGGCTTTCTGGCGCAAGCCCGATTTGCGGCAACTGTGCTATGGCGCACCTGAGGGGGACGAGCGTTTGCGTGGGCTGATAGCAGCCTATTTGCGCAGCTCGCGCGGCATGCAGTGCAGCGCTGAACAAATAGTGATCACCAGTGGCGCGCAACAGGGAATCAGCCTTTGTGCACAGCTGCTAGTGGAGCCTGGTGATGGGGTGGCTGTGGAAAACCCCGGCTACCGTGCTGCCGGCCATGCCTTTGCCGTGGCGGGGGCAAAGTTGCGCGGCGTGGCGGTGGACAGCGAGGGCATGAACTGCGCTGAACTGGCGACCTTCAGCGATTGCCGGCTGGCCTATGTCACGCCGTCTCATCAGTACCCGACCGGCGTGATCATGAGCCTGGCGCGGCGTCTGGAATTGCTGGCCTGGGCCGAGCGCACTCAGGGCTGGATCGTCGAGGACGACTACGACGGCGAATACCGTTACAGCGGCGCTCCGCTGGCACCCTTGGCCGCCCTGGATCGGCAGGGGCGAGTGCTCTATGTCGGGACGTTCGGCAAGGTTGCATTCCCGGCGCTAAGGCTCGGATATCTGGTATTGCCCATGGGGCTGGTCGAGGCCTTCTCCCAGCGCCGGGCGGTGGATGTGCGGCACTCGGAAGTCAGCACCCAGGCAGTGATGGCCGAATTCATCGCGGCCGGGCATTTTCAGCGGCATATCCGGCGCATGCGTCGGGCGGCCCTGAGTCGGCGGAACACTCTGATGGCCGGCTGGCCTGTGGATATCCCTGGAGTCGGCAGTTTGCCCGGCGTGGCGGCCGGGCTGCACCTGACGGTGCGGGTGGACAGCCTGGCCCGTGAACGCGAACTGGTCGAACAAGCTGCGAGTGTCGATGTGGAGATCAATGGTTTGAGCAGCTACTGGCTGCCGGATTCAAGTGTTACCGAGAATGAGCGCGCCGGCCTGGTCCTGGGATTCGCAGCGGTGCCGGAGGCGGCAATCGAGGCCGCCTTGGAACGGTTGCGCAAGGTTTGGTGCGGATGATGGATAAAGGCGGGAGGCCTGACCACACGGCGAGTTTCTCATCATGGCGGAGCGAGGGCTTCGGTTGTGTTTATTACTCGCACACTATTCATTTATCACGAGGTTACAAATAAACCATTTTTCAGAATTGACGGTGTATGTCGAAGGGCATAAATATTGAGTGGATCACTGACGAAGTGCTCATATCAACTAAAAGGGTCGACCAGGTTGTCGGCTCTACATTGTCCGTCCTGTAGGTCTATTGAGCATTTGGCCATTACCTTGGCTGAGTAGCAATTAGCTATAAATAGGGTCGGGAATTTTTACTTGAACTCATCAAGGAATATATAGATGAAACATTCACACGCAAAGTGTCTGAAAGCGGCAATCGCGGCGACAAAGTGTCAAGGTCGGCAGCAGGCAGCGGACGATCACTTTACTGCACTGATTGATGGCGTTTCCTTTACGGCACAGGATATTCGCGGTTTTATCAGTTTTGGTGTAAGGATGGTGGTGGGGGTCATTTATGAGGGGAATAACCGTCGATATATATCAGTGGCCGCTGATGACGATCTTGGTGCCGGCGAATATGATGTCAGTCTCGATGGAAAAGTTACCATTGGTTATATAATTGAGAACGCGGGAGAGCCGTCTCAGGAATATCCCGCGGAACACGGCAAGGCGGGTATTTGTTGTGCCACCCATCGCGAGTTCTCTGGTTCGTTCAATGTGAAGCTGGTTGAAGGGTTACCTTACAAAAAAATAACTGAAGCCACTTTCAAGGTAAGCACCTTGCATCGATTGTCCTGACCTTAGACAACAAACCTCCTGCCAGTAGCGGCAGGAGGCTCTTAGGGTTTTACGTCCCCGATTTGATCTTGGTCCACGCTCGTGTCCGTGCCCGTTCTGCATCCCGGGGCAAGGGTTGCAAGGTGTAGAGCGTGCTCATCGCCGCTTCGGTCGGGTACAGGTTGGGGTTGTTGCGGATCGTCGGGTCGACCATCTCGGTGGCGTCCTTGTTCGGGTTCGGGTAGCCGACGAAGTCGCTGACCGGCGCGATCACCTGAGGTTGCAGCAGGTAGTCCACGAAGGTGTAGGCATCCTCCGAGTTCTTGGCACCTTTGGGGATTGCCAGCATGTCGAACCAGATCGGCGCGCCTTCCTTGGGCAGGCGCATGTCGACGATCACCCCGTTCTTGGCTTCCTTGGCGCGGTTGGCAGCCTGGGAGAAACTGCCGGAATAACCGACGGCCACGCAGATGTCACCGTTGGCGATGTCGGCCATGTACTTGGAAGAGTGGAAGTAGGTGATGTACGGACGGATCTTCATCAGCAGCGCTTCAGCCTTGGCGTAGTCCGCAGGCTTTTTGCTGTTGGGGTCCAGGCCGAGGTGTTGCAGGGCCAGCGGCAGAATCTCCGACGGCGAGTCGAGCAGGGCGACACCGCACTGCTTGAGCTTGCTGATGTTCTCTTCCTTGAAGATCAAGTCCCAGCTGTCCACCGGTGCGTTGTCGCCCAGGGCAGCCTTGACCTTGTCCGGGTTGAAGCCGATCAGGATGGTTCCATACATATACGGCACGGCGAATTTGTTGCCTGGATCGTTGGTTTCGAGCAGTTTCATCAGCTTGGGGTCGAGGTGGTTCCAGTTTGGCAATTTGCTGCGGTCCAGCGGCTGGAACACGCCGGCTTCGATCTGCTTGGCCAGAAACACGTTGGACGGTACCACCACGTCATAGCCGGAGTTGCCGGTGAGCAGCTTGGCCTCAAGGGCTTCGTTGGTGTCGAAGATGTCGTAGACCAGTTTCACCTGGGTATTCTCGGCCTTGAAATCTTCCAGGGCCTTGGGGGTGATGTAGTCGAACCAGTTGTAGACCCGCAACGTGCGCTCTTCAGCCTGTACCACGCCGCTGAACAGGGTGGCGCACAGCGCTGTGGCGATAAAACCCTTGAGACTGTTCATTGCGCCGATTCCTCATTGGTGCTCTGGAAACCTTCGAGAACATTCACCGCGTTGATGCCGATTTCCTCTACTGCGTAACCGCCTTCCATCACGAACAGTGTTGGCTTGCCCAGACGCGCAATGCGTTCGCCCATGCTCAGGTAATCCGGGCTGTCGAGTTTGAACTGGGAGATCGGGTCGTCCTTGAAGGTGTCGACACCGAGGGAAACCACCACGACATCGGCTCCGTAGCGTTCGATTTCTTTGCAGGCCAGTTCCAGTGCCGCGCTCCAGTTGTTCCAGCCTGAGCCTGCGGCCAGAGGGTAGTTGAAGTTGAATCCTTCGCCAGCGCCTTCGCCGCGCTCTTCTTCGTAACCGAGGAAAAAGGGAAACTCGGCTTCCGGGTGGCCGTGGATCGAGGCGAACAACACGTCGCTACGTTCGTAAAAAATCGATTGAGTGCCGTTGCCATGGTGATAGTCGACGTCGAGGATCGCGACCTTCTTATGGCCTTGATCGAGGAATGCCTGGGCGGCAATGGCGGCGTTGTTCAGGTAGCAATAACCCCCCATCAAGTCTCCGGCAGCGTGGTGTCCCGGAGGTCGGCACAGGGCGAAGGCACTGCGGGCGCCGCGCTGGATCACGGCCTGGGCGGTGAGTGCAACTTGCGCTGCGCTATAGGCCGCTTGCCAGGTACCGGCGGTGATCGGTGCGCCGCCATCGAAGCTGTAGTAGCCGAGCTGGCCATGCAGACTTTTCGGCATGACCGAGCGCAGGGTCCGCGCCGGCCAGGTGTAGGGCAGCAAGTCGCCCTCGCGACCGAACTCGGTCCAGCGCTGCCAGGCGCTTTTGAAGAACTCCAGATAATCGCGGCTGTGGATGCGCTCAATGGGCTCGAGCCCGAAATCCTGCGGTGCTTCCACCGGGCCCAGACTGCGGTCTTTGACCCGCTGCAGAACGTGATCGGCCCGCGAGGGCATTTCGAAGCAGGGCATCAGTTGCCCATCCATCAATTCACAGCGGCCGTGGTGCAGGTGGTGGTCATCCGAGTAAATCGTCAGCATTTCTTATTCTCCGCAGGCTGATTCGGTTAAATACCAGTCTTGCGGCGCAGAGTGTTTGAGAGAACGGCAGGAGTGGCCAAAAGGGGATCGATATGGCCAAAGTATTTGTCCGTAAATCGCCCCTGAACGAAGCGAGTGTGCCTCTGGATGGAGCGCGGGAGGCCAGAAAAGATCGCAGCCTGCGGCAGCTCCTACGCGACCGGATACACCCGCGAATTTGTAGGGCTACGCGAATCCCCGTATGAACTGCCGCAGGCTGCGATCTTTGCTTCAGGGCCGGAACTGGCTAGGCGCCACGCCGCTCCAGCGCACGAAGGCATGGCGGAAACTCGCTGTTTCGCTGAATCCCAAGGCTTCGGCGATCTGGTAAATCGGTAGCTGGTCCTCGCACAGCATTTGTTTGGCCCGCTCGAAACGCAGTTCGTCGAGCAGCTCCTGATAGCTGCAACCAAGAACCTTGAGGTGCCGCCGCAGGGTGCGCGCGGAACAGTTCATTTGCTCGGCCAAACCCTCAAGCCCCGGAGCCGCGTTGAGTTGCGCGGCGAGTAGTTTGCGGATTCGCCCGAGCCAGGCCTGACGCCCGGTGAACTCGATGTTCTGCTTGCGACAGCGCTCGGCCATGGCTTGATGGGTGATGGCGTCGGCCAGCGGTAGCGGCTGGTCGAGCCAGCGTTTGTCGAAGGCGAAGGCATTGGTCGCGGCATCGAACTGCAAGGGGCAGTCGAAGCGCTCGGTGTAGCGCATCTGGTAGTCCGGCGCAGGATATTCGAAGCGGGCACCGAGCAATGGCAACGGCTGACCCAGCAGGTCGTCGCAGATGACTTTCATCGAGACCAGGCAGAACTCGATGTTGAACAGTGCCAGTGCCGGATTCTCCCGATAGTCGCCGGCCGTGAGCCAGATACGTTCGCCATCCTCCTCCAGGCTCAGCTCGAAAAGTGTTCCCAGCAGCGCCGGATAGCGTAGCGCCAGGCGCAAAGCGTCACCTAAGGTGGCACTCGTGAGCAGGGCATAACCGAGCATGCCATAGGACGAAACGTGCATCCGCCGGCCCAGTTCCAGGCCGATATCGCGTTTGAGGGCGACGGCATTGGCGCAGACCTGCATCTCCTGGTTGGTGGTGATGCGCGTGTCCGCCCGGCTCAGATCCGCCGCGCTGATGCCGCTGCCGGCCAACAGTGCTTCGCTGGAAAGACCTTCGTCCTTGAAGGTCCTGAGCACCAATGAGACGGCGTTGAGGGTGGTGAGATGGGAGTGGAGCATGTTCGGTTCCAGCGTGGGGATGCTGGAGTCGAGCAAGTTATGTGCCGTTGGTTGTGGGGCGTGGATCTAAAGCCTGGCCCAAGACTCAACTCAACTCACCACACAAATCCAACTCAACCAACCGCCGAACCTCAGCCGTCTCAAGCCCGGCACCGAGCAGCGCATGCAACTTGCCGAACGCCGCCTCGCGAGTCATGCCGCCACCGGACAACACGCCAACATCACGCAAACGGCTACCCGCTTCGTAGACGTCCAGCGCCACGCCGCCTTCATGGCACTGAGTGATTGCCACGACCACCAGGCCTTTGTCCCGCGCCCGTTGCAGGCTGGCGAGGAACTCGGGGTTGTCACTCGGCCCGGTGCCGCTACCGAAACATTCAAGCACCAGTCCCTGAATGCCGCTACTGAGCAAAGCATCGAGTTGCTCTGCATCAATGCCGGGGAACAATGGCAGTACGCCGACTTTTGCCAGCTGCTTGCTTTGATGGTAATTCAGCTCGGCCGGAAGCGAAGGCGCCATGGCTGCGCCACCTTGACGCTGCAGACGGGCAAACGGATGACGACCAAAGCTGCGGATTTTCGCGCAACGGGTCGGCTCCAGCAGCTCGCCGTGGAAGTACAAATGCACGCCAGGCGCCAGGCCCTGACCCAGCGCAACCAACGCGCCGCCGAGGTTTTCCCAGGCATCGCTGTCAGTCACACCGGCCGGCAACATCGAGCCGGTAAACACCACTCGCGCATGCAGACCCAGCAGCTGGAAGCTCATGGCCGCGGCGCTGTAAGCGAGGGTGTCAGTACCGTGGAGGATCAGCACGCTGTCGCAGCCCTGGACGTCGACGGCGTCGATGACTGCTTCACGCAGGCGCTGCCAATAGGCAGGGGTCATGTTGGCGCTGTCGATCAGCGGGGCCATTTCGCGGAAGCGCCAGTGCGGCACCACCAGATCTGGCTGGCTGTGCAGGTAATCGCGCATCCGTGCTTCGAAACCGGACGCCGGCGCCAGGCCGTGGGCACTGGCTTGCATGCCGATGGTGCCGCCGGTGTAGAGCACCATGACGTGTTGCGCTGCGGGATAAGTTTCGGGGTTCATGTGGGAATCTCCTGGACGAGTACACCGTACGGGCGAGCATGACGCTGACCGCGCGGTGTGTCACGTCGGGCGCAACGGATTGCGCCCGGTTTGGCAATCAGCGTTGCGCTGCGCTCACGACTGCAGGTGTGGCCTCGATTTGAGTGACCGCTGCTGGCGGATTGGCCGGCCAGGCTTTCAGGTCCAGATCCAGGTCCGGGAACTTGCTGGAATCGAACACTGGGGTCTTGATGCCCGCGGCGCGCTGGTCGTCATAGTCACGCAGAATGCGCATGCCGACCTTGAACAGGAGGAACAGGGCGATCAGGTTGACGAAGGCCAGCAGGGTCATGGTGATGTCGGCAAAGGCGAACACCGTGCCGAGGTTTTCGATCGCACCCCAGAAGATCAGCACCAGTACCAGCGCGCGGTAACCGATCAGCACCTTGCGGTTATCGCCGATCAAAAAGCGCAGGTTGCTCTCGCCCAGGTAGTAGTTGTAGAGAATCGAGGTGAACACAAACAACGCCAGCGCGACGCTGATGAACATCCGGCCCCAGTCGCCGACTACCGCCGCCAGGGAGTTCTGGGTCAGGGCAATGCCGTCGCCTTCGAAGCCCGGGGTGTAGAAGCCCGACAGAAGAATCAGCAGCGCGGTGCAGGTGCAGATCACGAAGGTATCGAGGAACACACTGAATGCCTGCACCACACCTTGGGCCACCGGGTGCTCGACCGAGGCCACGGCGGCGACGTTCGGTGCACTGCCCAGACCCGCTTCGTTGGCGAACACGCCGCGCTTGACGCCCATGACAATGGCGCTGCCAATCAGGCCACCGAAAGCCTGGTCCAGGCCGAAAGCACTTTTGACGATGGTCATCAGCATGCCCGGGACCTGATCGAATTGCAGCACGATCACATAGATGGTCACGCCGATGTAAACCAGAGTCTTCACCGGCACCAACAGGTCCGCGACCTTGGCGATACGCTTGATCCCACCGACGAACACCAGGCCCAACAGCACGGCCAGACCGATGCCGGTATAGGTGGTGTCCAGGCCAAAGGCGTTGTTTAGCGAGTGGGTCACGGCGTGGGATTGCAAGCCATTGAAGGCAAATCCGAAGGTCACCAGCAGCAACACCGCCATGACCATGCCCAACCAGCGTTTACCCAGTCCATGCTGGATGTAATAGGACGGGCCGCCACGATACTGGCCTTCAGAGTCGCAGCGCTTGTAGAGCTGGCCCAGGGAGCATTCGAAGAAACTGCTGGACATGCCGACCAGTGCGGTCACCCACATCCAGAACACCGCACCGGGACCACCGAGGGTCACGGCAATGCCGACCCCGGCGATGTTGCCCGCACCCACCCGACCGGCGAGGCTGAGCATCAGTGCCTGGAATGAGCTGAGCTGGCCGGCGCTACTGCGCAGACTGTCGCCGAACACCGAAAACATATGGAAGAAGTGACGCAATTGAACGAAACGCGAGCGGATCGTGAAGTAGCTACCGAGCCCGACAATGAGCACGATCAGTACTTTCCCTGAGAGGAAGTCGTTAATGACTTCGAGCATGGAGTATTCCTCGCTGTTTTTTATGTAGGCAAATGCTGGCCGCTTCGAAACATCGTGTTACACCGGTTTGCGCACGGCAAAACGGGTGGGGCGAAGGTTCGTCCCGATTTCACATCGCGGGTTGTTGTTAGTTCGGGTTTCGCATGGGTTTGGGTCTCGTTACCGACGACCGCTCACGCGAAGAGGGGCGGCACTATACCTATGAGAGTGCCGTCCGTCTGCACAGTGTGGTGCGGGCGATGAAACGAGGGGCTGCAAGATCAAAAGATCGCAGCCTTCGACAGCTCCTACGGGTGTTCATCAATCTATGTAGGAGCTGCCGAAGGCTGCGATCTTGGCGGCATTTGAGACGCTGTACATGTTCGGTGGAATCCGAAAAATCTAAAAAAAAGGGCCTGGAGAATGATCTCCAAGCCCTCAAAAGGTGAGAGGTGTCTAGTCCCTCGACCTGGTGAGCGTGGCTCTTCGTGCTCTTCGTTAAAAGAGAAAGAGCCGGTGTTCGGTCAAGCCTTCAGAGGCACCAGACGCGGAGCAATCATGTTTTCCGGGCGCAGGATGTCGGCGAGCATGGCGTCGTCGAGCAAGCCTTCTTCGCGTACCAGCTCCAGCACGCCGCGGCCGCTTTCAAGGGCGATGCGGGCGATGCGGGTGGCGTTTTCATAGCCGATGTACGGGTTCAGCGCAGTGACCAGGCCGATCGAATGCTCGACCAGTTCGCGGCAGCGTTCTTCGTTGGCGGTGATGCCGACGATGCAGTGCTCGCGCAGCATGTCCATGGCGCGTTGCAGCAGGCGGATCGAGTCAAAGATCTTGAAGGCGATCAAAGGCTCCATCACGTTCAGTTGCAGCTGGCCGCCTTCGGCCGCGATGGTCAGCGCCAGGTCGTTGCCGATGATCTGGAATGCCACTTGGTTGACGGCTTCCGGGATAACCGGGTTGACCTTGCCAGGCATGATCGAGCTGCCCGGCTGACGCGCTGGCAGGTTGATTTCATTGATGCCGGTGCGTGGGCCGCTGGACAGCAGGCGCAGGTCGTTGCAAATCTTCGACAGCTTGACCGCGGTACGCTTGAGCATGCCGGAGAACAGCACGAACGCGCCCATGTCGGAAGTGGCTTCGATCAGATCGGCGGCCGGTACCAGCGGTTGACCGCTGATGATTGCCAGGCGCGATACGGCCAGGTGCTGGTAGCGCGGGTCGGCGTTGATGCCGGTACCGATCGCGGTGCCGCCCAGGTTCACTTCAGTCAGCAACTCGGGAGCGAGGGTTTTCAGGCGCGCCAGATCTTCGCTCAAGGTGGTGGCGAAGGCGCGGAACTCTTGGCCCAGGGTCATCGGCACGGCGTCTTGCAGCTGGGTACGGCCCATCTTCAGGACGTGGTTGAACTCTTGACCTTTGTCAGCGAACGCCTGGATCAGGCTGTCGAGGCTGGCGAGCAGGGCGTCGTGACCGAGCAGCAAGCCCAGGCGGATAGCCGTCGGGTAGGCGTCGTTGGTCGACTGCGCCATGTTCACGTCGTTGTTCGGGTGCAGGTATTGGTACTCGCCCTTGCTGTGGCCCATGGCCTCCAGCGCGATGTTGGCGATGACTTCGTTGGCATTCATGTTGGTTGAAGTGCCAGCGCCGCCCTGAATCATGTCCACCACGAACTCTTCGTGGAAATCGCCGCGGATCAGACGGGCACAGGCTTCGCTGATGGCAGCGTGCTTGGCTTCGCTCAGGTGACCCAGTTCGCGGTTGGCGTCAGCGGCGGCCTGTTTGACCATTGCCAAGCCGACAACCAACTTCGGGTAATGCGAAATCGGAACGCCGGAGAGACGGAAGTTGTTCACCGCTCGCAGGGTCTGGATGCCGTAATACGCTTGAGCAGGTACTTCGAGTACGCCAAGCAGGTCTTTTTCTGTGCGGAAAGATGCAGCTGAGGACATGATAGAAATCATCTCGATATGGACCCGGTCGGTGCCGGAACACTGCAAATGCTAGGCTTGTGAAGAATTTTGGGCCAATGCTGTTAAACACTAGCCTATGCACATTCGGCATAATGTCCGTGTGACGCCGCGTATGCGGCGAGCGTGTGACCTAAATTGGTGCGTGTCCGGGAGGACGTGATGAATCTGGAAAGTAAATGGCTCGAGGATTTCAGTGCCTTGGCCGCCACCCGCAGCTTCTCCCAGGCTGCCGAACGGCGCTTCGTCACCCAGCCGGCGTTCAGTCGGCGGATCCGCAGCCTCGAGGCCGCACTGGGCTTGACTCTGGTCAACCGCTCGCGCACACCGATCGAGCTGACGGCGGCGGGGCAGCTGTTTCTGGTCACCGCGCGCACTGTGGTCGAACAGCTCGGTGAAGTGCTGCGGCACTTGCATCATCTGGAAGGCGGGCAGGGCGAAGTGATGCAGGTCGCTGCCGCCCACTCCCTGGCGCTGGGATTCTTCCCGCGCTGGATCGCGCAGTTGCGTAATGAAGGTTTGAACATCGCCACGCGGTTGGTGGCGACCAACGTCGGTGATGCGGTGCATGCGCTGCGTGAAGGCGGTTGCGATCTGATGCTGGCCTTTTACGACCCGGACGCAGCGATGCAGATGGACCCGGAAATCTTTCCTTCGCTGCACCTTGGGCATACCGAAATGCTCCCGGTTTGTGCCGCCGACGCCGACGGCAAACCGTTGTTCGATCTGGAAGGCGAGGCCAGCGTGCCGTTATTGGCCTACAGCGCCGGTGCTTTTCTCGGGCGCTCGGTCAATATGCTTCTGCGTCAGCGCGCCCTGCGTTTCACCACTGTCTATGAAACCGCCATGGCCGACAGCCTGAAAAGCATGGCCCTCGAAGGGTTGGGCATCGCCTGGGTGCCGCAACTGAGCGTGCGCGCCGAACTGGCTCGTGGCGAGCTGGTGGTCTGCGGCGGCCCGCAATGGCATGTGCCGCTGGAGATTCGTCTGTACCGGTGTGCGCTGGTGCGCAAGGCGAATGTGCGCTTGCTCTGGCGCAAACTGGAGGGTGGGGCGGCGCAGGGTACGTGAATTGCCGTGCAGGCAAGATCAAAAGATCGCAGCCTGCGGCAGCTCCTACGCCGAGCCAGTGTAGCCGCACGATTGCATGTGAACGCAAATCCCGTAGGAGCTGCCGCAGGCTGCGATCTTTTGATCCTGGCTGCTGACCTGAAAGTCAATAAAGCCGGGACTTTGGCCCGTATGACAGATGGTCGTAGAAGGGGCTGTTTATCTGCCTCTTTGCGGTATACTGCGCGGCCTTTGGCCGGTTCGACCGGCCTGAATTCGTACAACAAGCCACGCCGGTTCTCCCGCGTGGCTTGTTGTTTTTTGACGCGCCTGCGGGCGCCCAGAGAGAAGAGGCACGACGATGAGTGCACTGGTTGGCGTGATCATGGGCTCCAAGTCCGATTGGTCCACCCTTAGCCACACCGCCGATATGCTGGAAAAGCTCGGCATTCCTTACGAGGTGAAGGTGGTTTCCGCCCACCGCACCCCGGACCTGCTGTTCCAGTACGCCGAAGAGGCCGAGGAACGCGGCATCGAGGTGATCATCGCTGGCGCCGGCGGCGCGGCGCATTTGCCCGGCATGTGTGCGGCCAAGACTCACCTGCCGGTACTCGGCGTGCCGGTGCAGTCGTCAATGCTTTCGGGCGTCGATTCGCTGCTGTCCATCGTGCAGATGCCCGCTGGCATTCCGGTGGCGACCCTGGCGATCGGCAAAGCCGGCGCAATCAATGCTGCGTTGTTGTCCGCGAGCATCCTCGGCGCCAAGCACCCGCAATTTCATACGGTGCTGAAAAAATTCCGTGCTGAGCAGACAGACAGCGTCCTGGAAAATCCAGACCCACGCATCGCCTGAGGTTGTTGACGATGAAGATCGGTGTAATCGGTGGCGGCCAGTTGGGTCGCATGTTGGCTCTGGCGGGTACACCGCTGGGGATGAACTTCGCTTTCCTTGACCCTGCGCCAGATGCTTGCGCAGCGGCCTTGGGCGAACATCTGCGGGCCGATTACGGCGATCAGGATCACTTGCGTCAACTGGCCGACGAAGTCGATCTGGTGACCTTCGAATTCGAAAGCGTCCCGGCTGAAACCGTGGCATTCCTGTCGCAGTTCGTGCCGGTTTACCCGAGCGCCGAAGCCCTGCGCATTGCCCGCGATCGCTGGTTCGAGAAAAGCATGTTCAAGGACCTGGGGATTCCTACTCCCGCGTTTGCCGACATTCAATCGCAAGCCGATCTGGACGCCGCCGTTGCTTCCATCGGCCTGCCTGCCGTGCTGAAAACCCGCACCCTGGGCTACGACGGCAAAGGCCAGAAAGTCCTGCGCACCCCGGCCGACGTGGTGGGTACCTTCGCCGAACTGGGCAGCGTTGCCTGTCTGCTGGAGGGCTTCGTGCCGTTCACCGGCGAAGTTTCGCTGATCGCCGTACGTGCTCGCGATGGCGAAACCAGGTTCTATCCGCTGGTTCATAACACCCACGACAGCGGGATCCTCAAGCTGTCCGTGGCCAGTACCGACCACCCGCTGCAAGCCTTGGCGCAAGACTATTCCAGCCGTGTGCTCAAGCAGCTGGAATACGTCGGCGTGATGGCATTCGAGTTCTTCGAAGTCGACGGTGGCCTCAAGGCCAACGAAATCGCCCCGCGGGTCCACAACTCCGGTCACTGGACCACCGAAGGCGCCGAATGCAGCCAGTTCGAAAACCACTTGCGGGCGGTTGCCGGTCTGCCGCTGGGATCGACCGCCAAGGTCGGCGAAAGCGCGATGATCAACTTCATCGGCAAGGTGCCGGAGACCGATAAGGTCCTGGCCATCGCCGATTGCCATCTGCACCACTATGGCAAAGCGTTCAAGATCGGTCGCAAGGTCGGTCACGCCAACTTGCGCTGCGCCGACAGGGCCACCCTTGAGCAGCAGATTCTCAGGGTCGAAGCGCTGATCGCCGAGTAACTATCCTCGTGGCCGGGGGAACCTTCGTTCCTCACCGTTCTCTGATGGCAGGATGCCAAAGTCTGTCTAGGCTTTGGCATAGCCAATTCATACAGAGGGAAATGTCATGGGAATTATCGGAACCATCTTTATCGGCTTGATCGTTGGTCTGCTGGCACGTTTCCTCAAACCCGGCGATGACAACATGGGTTGGATCATGACCATTCTGCTCGGTATCGGCGGTTCACTGGCAGCAACCTATGGCGGCCAGGCATTGGGCATCTATCAGGCGGGCCAGGGCGCGGGCTTCATCGGTGCATTGGTAGGCGCCGTGGTGTTGCTGGTGGTCTACGGCCTGGTCAGAAAGAACTGATATAGCGACAAGGCCCTCTCTGCCCCGCACGTGGAGAAGGGTGGGCCTGTCTCGAAAATGGTGTTCCGCATTTCCGAGACAGGGCACTAGAATGCTCGGCGTTCCACCGTCCCCTCCTTGCCGAGTACCTCATGCGCCGTCTTCTGTTGACTCTCCTCTTGCTGGGCAGTGGCCTGGCCCATGCCGCTGAACTGCCGGAAACCGACTGGCTCGAATTGATGCCCAAGTCGGACCAGAAAGCCCTCGAGCAAATGCCGGAAATCGACCATGACTCGCCTGAGGCCAACGGGACATTTACCGAAAACGGTGGCCTGAAGCAGAGCAAAGGCCTGCCCGCGGTGATGTATTCGAGCAAAACCGTGCCGGCGATGAACGACAAGCACATCCGTATTGGTGGCTACCCGGTGCCGCTGGAGACCGATGCCAAAGGCCGCAGCACCCTGTTCTTCCTGGTGCCTTATCCGGGCGCCTGCATCCACGTACCGCCGCCACCGCCCAATCAACTGGTGCTGGTGCGTTATCCGCAGGGGTTGAAGCTGGATGATATCTACACGCCGCTGTGGGTGACCGGCATCCTGAAGGTGGAGACGGTCACCAACGACCTGGCTGATGCGGCGTATGCGCTGGATGCGGTGAAGGTGAGGGTGGTGCAAGAGGCGGATTTGTAACGCCTGAGTTCGCCTGGCGCAGAACCTGTGGCGAGGGGGCTTGCCCCCGCTGGACTGCGCAGCAGTCCCAAAACCTGCAATCGAGTTCTGTCAGCAGGAACCTATTGGCTGGTTTTACGACCGCTTCGCGGCCGAGCGGGGACAAGCCCCCTCGCCACAGTTCTACAATGCCTTGCTGGCAACACTCACACCCAGGGTATGACTCGCCCCTGGCGCCAGCGTCACCACGTCATCCATCACATTCGCTGTCTCGATGCACAGCATGCGCTGCCAGCCGTCGTCGGCCATGTCGCCGAAGCGGGCGGCGCGCTCGATCCAGGGGTTCCAGATCACCGCCGAGCGTGAACCACGGCTGGTCAGCTGAATACGCCGCTCCCAGGCCGGGTCGACAATGCTCAGTTGTTCGGGCGTATCCAGATAGATGCGGTCGGTTTCTCCGGTAAAGCGCAGATCACCGGCCTGAGTGCAGGTTTTCCAGTCGTCCAGGGTCTCGATATAGTTCAACCCGTCCAACCCTTCGACGTGCACGTTGCGCACATCGCTGACGGCGAAATAGCTGTGCAGCGCCTGGCTGATGCTCACGCTTTCAGTGCCCGGATTGTGGCTGGTGAGGCTGATGTGCAGTTGCTCATCCAGACGAATGTTCAACTTCAACTCGACTGTATGGGGCCAGCCCGGCAAACCGTCTTCAGGCTGTGGCAGGACGAATTCGACATTCAGGTTTTCACCCTCGGCTTCGATTCCGGCCAGCTCCCAGTCTATCGCCCGTACCAAGCCGTGGGCGGTGGCGGGTTCAGTGCTCTGGCGCATGTCCTGAACGCTTTGCGGATTGCGCGCCAGATTGCCGAACCACGGCCAGCACACCGGAACCCCGGCACGAATGCTTTTGCCGGTTTTGAACACGGCCTCATCGTTGAGCCAGATCAGCGGCGGTTGCCCAGCCAGCTGATAACTGAGGATGTGCGCGCCTTGCTGGGCCACCAGCAATTCGGCCTGACCGTGACGGATGCGCCAGCAGTTCAGCTCATCCAGTTTCACGGCTTCAACGTTGGGCATAGGCATGCTGCAATCTCACTCGGGAACATTCACTGCAATGGACCCGCAAAGGGCCCAGGAGTTTAACGCCGTGGCGGCACTGAACGGGTGCGTCCGCTGCCATCGATGGCGACGAAGACAAATACGGCTTCAGTCACTTTACGCCATTCGCTGGATAGCGGATCGTCGCTCCAGACCTCGACCATCATTTGAATCGAGCTGCGGCCGATTTCCAGGGCCTGGGTGTAAAACGACAGTTGCGCGCCGACCGCGACCGGCACCAGAAAGGCCATACGGTCGATAGCAACGGTGGCTACGCGCCCACCCGCCACTTTGCTGGCCATTGCCGTGCCAGCGAGGTCCATCTGCGCCACCAGCCAGCCACCGAAAATATCGCCAAAGCCGTTGGTTTCGCGAGGAAGCGCGGTAATTTGCAGGGCCAGATCGCCTTGCGGAATTGGATCTTCTTGTTCGAGCTCTATCATGCCGGGGGTGCCTCTGACCCGTGACTCTCTCTGGTACTTCAGGTGAATAGCCGTCTTGGGAAAAACGATTCAGCCCGAACATACTACGTTCGTCGCGTTTTTCGTAAGGCGTACTAAAGGGAAACTCTGCGAAACCGGCTGAATGCTCTTCCAACTGCGTTTTCGCACAGCAACCCTTTCAAGTCGTTACAGATTGCGAGTATATCGGTCGGTAGACCCCGCGACGACCGTCCGGTTCTCATTTTGACCGCCAATTACGCACATCTATGTGCTTTTTCGAACAATTTGCTATCGTGCCGAACCTGTAAGGCCTCAATCAGCGCTGTTGCGGCTTTCAGATCCGACTAATAAGAGAAGCCCTTGCCATGACCAGTGTGCCCTCGAGCATTGCGCAGCCAGCGCAACCCGCACGTCCGTTGACCCGTAACGACTACAAGACTTTGTCGCTGTCTGCCTTGGGTGGGGCGCTGGAGTTTTACGACTTCATCATTTTCGTGTTCTTCGCCACGGTGGTCGGCAAGTTGTTCTTTCCGGCGGACATGCCGGAATGGCTGCGCCTGATGCAGACCTTCGGGATTTTCGCGGCCGGGTATCTGGCCCGGCCACTGGGCGGCATCGTCATGGCGCATTTTGGCGACCTGCTGGGGCGCAAGAAGATGTTCACCCTGAGCATCTTCATGATGGCCGTGCCCACGTTGATCATGGGGTTGCTGCCGACCTACGCGCAGATCGGCATGTGGGCGCCCATCCTCTTGCTGCTGATGCGGGTGATCCAGGGCGCGGCCATTGGCGGCGAAGTGCCTGGCGCCTGGGTATTTGTATCCGAGCATGTGCCGCAACGTCACATCGGCTACGCCTGCGGCACGCTGACCTGCGGCCTGACCGCCGGAATCCTGCTCGGCTCGCTGGTCGCCACCGCGATCAACGGCATTTACACCCCCGAGCAGGTCGCCGATTACGCCTGGCGAATCCCGTTCCTGCTGGGTGGGGTATTCGGCCTGTTCTCGGTGTACCTGCGTCGCTGGCTGCACGAAACTCCGGTGTTCGCCGAACTGCAACTGCGCAAAGCCCTGGCCGAAGAAGTGCCATTGCGCGCGGTGCTGCGCGACCATCGTGGGGCGATCGCGATCTCGATGCTGCTGACCTGGTTGCTCTCCGCAGGCGTCATTGTGGTCATTCTGATGACCCCGACGGTGCTGCAGACCATCTACCATTTCTCGCCGACCACTGCGTTGCAGGCCAACAGTCTGGCGATCGTCTTCCTGAGCCTGGGCTGCGTGGCTGCCGGCGCACTGGCTGACCGTTTTGGTGCCGGCCGGGTGTTCGTGTTTGGCAGTGGGGCGCTGTTGCTGACCTCCTGGACCTTCTACCACAGCCTGTTCAACCACCCTGACTGGTTGTTCCCGCTGTATGCGCTGACCGGCCTGTTCGTCGGCACCATCGGCGCGGTGCCGTACGTGATGGTCAAGGCCTTCCCGGCCGTCGTGCGTTTCAGCGGCTTGTCGTTTTCCTACAACCTGGCCTACGCAATCTTCGGCGGACTGACTCCGATGGTCGTCACCTGGATGCTCAAGGAAAGCCCGTTGGGCCCGGCTTACTATGTGGCGATTATTTGCAGCATGGGGTTGTTGGTGGGGCTGTATTTGTGGAAGAAGGGGCGTTGATATGAGAGTGGCGAGGCCTGAAGCGAACACATGTGGCGAGGGGGCTTGCCCCCGCTGGAGCGCGAAGCGGTCTCAAATAGCGGTACATGCGTTTTATCAGGCAGAACTCATCGGCTGAATTACGACTGCTTCCTCAGCCGAGCGGGGGCAAGCCCCCTCGCCACAGGTTCTGGGCGGCCCGCCCCTACGTTGTGCCCTCCCTCAAAGGCCAGCCTTCTAATCGAATGCTGGCCTTTCATCTAATTGTCATATTACAGTCATAGAGTGTTCACACGGCCCAAAGATACTTGGCCCGACTTAACACACCTATCTGCTAGGAGTAAGGCATGAAACTGAAGCGTTTGATGGCGGCAATGACGTTTGTCGCTGCTGGCGTTGCGACTGCCAATGCGGTTGCCGCTGTTGACCCTGCTATCCCGAGCTACACCAAGACCACCGGTGTGTCGGGCAACTTGTCCAGCGTCGGTTCCGATACCCTGGCGAACCTGATGACCCTGTGGGCCGAGAACTACAAAAAAGAATACCCGAACGTCAACATCCAGATTCAGGCTGCCGGCTCCTCCACAGCGCCACCCGCGCTGACTGAAGGCACCGCTAACCTGGGCCCGATGAGCCGTAAGATGAAGGACAACGAGCTGCAAGCCTTCGAAACCAAATACGGTTACAAGCCGACCGCTATCCCGGTCGCTGTGGATGCCCTCGCCGTGTTTGTGCACAAGGACAACCCGATCAAGCACCTGACCATGGAACAAGTCGACGCGATCTTCTCCTCGACTCGTCTGTGCGGCGCCAAAGCCGACGTGAAAACCTGGGGTGACCTGGGCGTGACCGGCGACCTGGCCAACAAGCCAGTGCAACTGTTCGGTCGTAACTCGGTATCCGGCACCTACGGCTACTTCAAAGAAGAAGCCCTGTGCAAAGGCGACTACAAGCCAAACGTCAACGAACAACCAGGTTCGGCGTCGGTTGTGCAATCGATCAGCAGCTCGCTGAACGGCGTCGGCTACTCGGGCATCGGCTACAAGACCGCCAGTGTGAAAACTGTGGCCCTGGCCAAGAAAGGCAGCACTGAGTTCGTTGAAGACACCGAAGAAAACGCCCTCAACGGCAAATACCCGCTGTCGCGTTTCCTCTACGTCTACGTCAACAAAGCCCCGAACAAGCCTCTGGCCCCGCTGGAAGCCGAGTTCGTGAAACTGATTCTGTCCAAACAGGGTCAGGAAGTGGTGGTGAAAGACGGCTACATCCCGCTGCCAGCCAAGGTTGCTGCCAAAGCACTGGCTGACCTCGGTCTGCAGGAAGGCGCTGCAGTCGTAAAAAAGTAACACCGTAGGAGCCGAGCTTGCTCGCGATGGGGTCGCCGCGTTTTTCAACTTGAAATCGGGTCGCTCCTATCGCGGGCAAGCCTCACTCCTACAAGGCTAAGGTTTGCCGCGGTGACAGCATCGCCGGCAAGCCGGCCTCTCTAATTTTCGCTCCGCTGCCAGTTCTCACGGGCGGCGGATTTGTCGCGTCACTGCACTGTCATGTTTTTGTCATAAAGGATCGCTAGGGTGTGCGAATGAATGATCTGGCCAATTCCACCATGACTACAAATCCCCCCAAGCGAATTGACTTCAATACGCCTGAGCTGCAACGCAAGCGCCGCATGCGCGCGCTTAAAGATCGCCTGACCCGCTGGTACGTGCTGATCGGTGGTCTCGCCGTCCTCGGCGCAATCACCCTGATTTTCTTCTTCCTCGGTTACGTGGTGATGCCGCTGTTCCAGGGTGCCGACCTGACCGCGAAAGACGCCATCACTCCGGCCTGGATGCAGGATGCCGGCAAGCCGCTGATGATATCCCTTGAAGAACAGAACCAGGTCGCCATGCGGGTTTCCGACAAGGGCCAGGCGTTGTTCTTCGATATCGACAGTGGCGCCGAGCTGCGCCGCGTCGATCTGCCGATCCCGGCGGGTGTCAGCGTTTCCTCCATCGGTGAAGATCAGCCGGGCAGCCCGCTAGTGATCGTCGGCCTGTCCAACGGCCAGGCTCTGGTGTTCCGTCACACGTATAAGGTGACCTACCCGGACAGCAAGAAGACCATCTCACCGGCCATCGAATACCCATACGGTGAAACGCCGATCGCGCTCGATGAACAAAGCCGTCCTCTGGAACACGTCAGCCTCAATGCCACCGATTCGGCCCTGGTGGTTGCCGGGTCTACCGGTTCGCAACTGCACGTGCTGTCGCTGACTAAAGAAGAAAACATGATGACCGGTGAAGTCACCAGTGATCAGGTGCGCATCGATTTGCCGCAAATGACCGAGCCGGTCAAAGCCATCTTCGTCGACCCGCGTCAGCAATGGCTGTACGTGCTCAATGGGCGTGCTCAGGCCGACGTGTTCAGCCTGCGCGACAAGAGCCTCAACGGTCGCTACAAGCTGCTCGACAACGGCGAAGCCGAAGTGACCGCCAGTACCCAGCTGGTGGGCGGTATCTCGCTGATCATCGGTGACTCCAAGGGTGGCCTGGCCCAATGGTTCATGGCCCGCGACCCGGATGGCGAACAGCGCCTGAAACAGATCCGGACCTTCCAGATGGGCACCACGCCGATCGTCGAAATCACTGCTGAAGAACGTCGCAAAGGCTTCATCGCCCTGGACGCCTCGGGCAAGCTCGGCGTGTTCCATAGCACCGCACACCGCACCTTGCTGGTCGATCAAGTGGTCGAGGGCACCGGGATCTTCGGTCTGTCGCCACGGGCCAACCGGGTGATCGTCGAAGAGGGCGGCAAGCTGCAACCGCTGCTGTTGGAAAACCCGCACCCGGAAGTTTCCTGGAGCGCGTTGTGGAGCAAGGTCTGGTACGAGAACTACGACGAGCCTAAATACGTCTGGCAATCGACCGCCGCCAATACCGACTTCGAACCCAAGCTGAGCCTTTCGCCGCTGACGTTCGGTACGCTGAAAGCCGCGTTCTACGCCATGCTGCTGGCCGCCCCGCTGGCCGTTGCCGCCGCGATCTACACCGCTTACTTCATGGCCCCGGGCATGCGCCGCAAGGTCAAGCCGGTGATCGAGTTGATGGAAGCGATGCCGACGGTGATCCTCGGCTTCTTCGCCGGTCTGTTCCTGGCGCCGTACGTGGAAGGGCATTTGCCAGGGATCTTCAGCCTGCTGCTGTTGATGCCAATCGGCATCCTGGTTGCCGGCTTCACCTTCAGTCGCCTGCCTGAGTCGCTGCGCCTGCGGGTACCGGATGGCTGGGAAAGCGCGATCCTGATTCCGGTGATCCTGTTCGTCGGCTGGCTCTCGCTGTACATGAGCCCGTACATGGAAACCTGGTTCTTCGGCGGCGACATGCGCATGTGGATTTCCCACGACCTGGGCATCACCTACGACCAGCGCAACGCCCTGGTGGTCGGTCTGGCCATGGGGTTTGCGGTGATCCCGAACATCTACTCGATCGCCGAAGACGCCGTGTTCAGCGTGCCGCGTGGCCTGACCCTGGGTTCCCTGGCGCTCGGCGCCACACCATGGCAGACCATGACCCGCGTGGTGATCCTCACTGCCAGCCCGGGCATCTTCTCGGCCTTGATGATCGGCATGGGCCGTGCGGTGGGCGAAACCATGATCGTGCTGATGGCCACCGGTAACACCCCGGTCATGGAAATGAACCTGTTCGAAGGCCTGCGCACTCTGGCCGCCAACGTCGCGGTGGAAATGCCCGAATCGGAAGTCGGCGGCAGCCACTACCGCGTGCTTTTCCTTTCGGCGCTGGTGCTGCTGTTGTTCACCTTCGTCATGAACACCCTCGCCGAGCTGATCCGTCAGCGTCTGCGCAAGAAATACTCGTCGCTTTAAGAAAGGTAGAAGTCTGTGAAACAGAACTCCCTGAAAGGATGGTTCAAGAGCGGCGCCCCAGGCGTCTGGATCAGCGGTGGCGCGGTGTCCATCGCGGTCATCATGACCATCGGCCTGCTGGCCGTGATTGCCGTGCGCGGCTTGGGCCACTTCTGGCCGGCGGACCTGGTGCACGCCCATTACAACGTTCCTGGCCAAGCCAATCAGCTGGTCGTCGGCGAAGTGGTGCAGAAAGAACAAGTACCCCGTGAGCGTTTGAAAAGTGCTGGCCTGCCAGTACCCGATCAAGGCCCGGAGTTCATGACCCGCGAGCTGATCAAGGTCGGCAACCGTGACCTGAACGGTACTGACTTCACCTGGATCGTCGGCGAGTGGCTGACCAACCAGACCACGCCGCCGGAACTGATGGCCATCGAACGGCGTGAGTGGGGCAACTTCTACGGCTACCTGGTCAACGTCAAACAGGACGGCAAGGTCATCGCTGAAGGCGAGGCGGCCTGGCCGGAGCTGCAAGCCCGGGTCGAGCGCGTCAACCAGCTTGCCGCACAGCTGAAAACCCTCGAGAAATCCGACATCGGCGCGATCAACGCCGGCCTCGAACGCCTGCGTTTGCAAGCCCGGAAGCTGGAACTGGCGGGCAAGCTCGACGCCGCAGCTCAAGCGGATATGGACGGCGAACGCGCCGAACTGAACAGTCGTTACAAGGCAATCGAAGCGAAACTCGATGACCTGCACGCCCAGTTCAACCGCGACAGCCTCACGGCTCGCGATGCCAACGGCAAAGAAGTGGAAATCAGCATCGGCAAAGTGGTGCACGCCTACCAGCCGAACGCTATGAGCCAGCTGACCAAAATCAGTTTCTACTTCAGCAAGGTCTGGGAATTCCTCAGCGACGATCCACGTGAAGCCAACACTGAAGGCGGGATCTTCCCGGCGATTTTCGGCACCGTGATGATGACCCTGATCATGGCGATGATCGTCACCCCGTTCGGCGTGCTGGCGGCGGTCTACTTGCGTGAGTATGCCCGTCAAGGCCCGATGACCCGGCTGATCCGTATTGCCGTGAACAACCTCGCGGGCGTTCCGGCCATCGTTTACGGGGTGTTCGGTCTGGGTTTCTTCGTCTATGTGCTGGGTGGTTCGGTGGACCGCTTGTTCTTCCCTGAAGCGCTGCCGGCGCCGACCTTCGGTACCCCGGGCCTGCTCTGGGCGTCGCTGACCCTGGCATTGCTGGCGGTGCCGGTGGTGATCGTCGCCACCGAAGAAGGCCTGGCGCGGATTCCTCGCACCGTGCGTGAAGGTTCGTTGGCGCTTGGCGCGACCAAGGCGGAAACGCTGTGGAAGATCGTCCTGCCAATGGCCAGCCCGGCGATGATGACCGGCATGATCCTCGCCGTGGCTCGCGCCGCCGGTGAAGTGGCGCCGTTGATGCTGGTGGGTGTGGTGAAACTGGCGCCGTCGCTGCCGGTGGATGGCAACTACCCGTACCTGCACCTGGACCAGAAAATCATGCACCTGGGGTTCCATATCTACGACGTCGGCTTCCAGAGCCCGAACGTCGAAGCCGCGCGGCCGCTGGTATACGCCACGGCACTGCTGCTGGTCATGGTGATCGCCACGCTCAACCTGTCGGCAGTGTGGATTCGTAACCACCTGCGCGAGAAGTACAAAGCTTTGGATAGTTAATCGCCGCCCCCTGTAGGAGCGAGCTTGCTCGCGATAGCCGCGCAGCGGCGGGGTATCAGTTGCACCGCGTCATCGTTAGCGTCCATCGCGAGCAAGCTCGCTCCTACAGAAGAGCAGAACCGCAGGCCCCGCGAGGGCGGCGGCCAACCGAAACGAATTTGTTAGCACAGGGAGCCTCCCATGCAGCACGAAGCACATAGCCACGGCATCAACATGTCCGCCCTGGGGCGCGACAAGCAAAGCCTGAGCCTGGCGCAAGAAACCGTGGCCATCGAAGTTCCGGGCCTGAGCCTGTACTACGGCGATAAACAAGCGCTGTTCGATGTCAGCCTGAACATTCCCAAGCAGCGCGTGACCGCCTTTATCGGCCCGTCCGGCTGTGGCAAGTCGACGCTGCTGCGCACGTTCAACCGGATGAACGATCTGGTTGACGGTTGCCGCGTGGAAGGCGAAATCAATCTGTACGGCAACAACATCTACCGCAAGGGCGAAGACGTCGCCGAGCTGCGTCGCCGGGTCGGGATGGTGTTCCAGAAGCCCAACCCGTTCCCGAAAACCATCTATGAAAACGTGGTCTACGGCCTGCGCATTCAAGGCATCAACAAGAAGCGTGTGCTCGACGAAGCGGTAGAGTGGGCGTTGAAGGGCGCGGCCCTGTGGGATGAGGTCAAGGACCGTCTGCACGAGTCGGCACTGGGTCTGTCCGGTGGTCAGCAGCAGCGTCTGGTGATTGCCCGCACCATCGCCGTGGAGCCGGAAGTCCTGTTGCTCGACGAACCCTGCTCGGCGCTGGACCCGATCTCGACGCTGAAGGTCGAAGAGCTGATCTACGAGTTGAAGTCCAAGTTCACCATCGTCATCGTTACTCATAACATGCAACAGGCTGCCCGGGTTTCCGACTACACCGCGTTCATGTACATGGGCAAGCTGGTGGAATTCGGCGACACCGATACCCTGTTCACCAATCCGGCCAAAAAGCAGACCGAAGACTACATTACAGGGCGCTATGGCTAGGAAGCAGCGGCAAGCCGCAAGCTTCAAGCGGCAAGTAAAAGCGGTTCAGCGTAACGACACAGATAGCTTGCAGCTTGTAGCTTGCAGCTCACAGCTTTTGCGGAGCAAATCATGATTTCGAAGGAAGGCCTTACCCACCACATCTCCCAGCAGTTCAATGCCGAGCTTGAGGAGGTGCGCAGCCACCTTCTGGCCATGGGCGGTCTGGTAGAGAAACAGGTCAATGATTCGGTGACCGCGCTGATCGAAGCCGACTCGGGTCTGGCCCAGCAAGTGCGCGAAATCGACGACCAGATCAACCAGATGGAGCGCAACATCGACGAAGAATGCCTGCGCATTCTGGCCCGTCGCCAACCGGCTGCGTCCGACCTGCGGTTGATCATCAGCATCTCCAAGTCGGTGATCGACCTGGAGCGCATTGGCGACGAAGCCACCAAAATCGCCCGGCGTGCCATCCAGTTGTGCGAAGAAGGTGAAGCCCCGCGCGGCTACGTCGAAGTCCGGCACATCGGTGACCAGGTGCGCAACATGGTCCGCGATGCGCTGGACGCGTTCGCCCGTTTCGATGCCGATCTGGCGTTGTCGGTGGCGCAGTACGACAAGATCATTGACCGCGAGTACAAGACTGCGCTGCGTGAGCTGGCCACCTACATGATGGAAGACCCGCGCTCTATCTCGCGGGTCTTGAGCATCATCTGGGTCCTGCGTTCGCTGGAACGGATCGGCGATCACGCCCGTAACATCTCGGAGCTGGTGATTTATCTGGTGCGTGGCACCGACGTGCGGCACCTGGGCCTCAAGCGCATGAAGGAAGAAGTTGAAGGCACTAGCGCCGAAAACGCTAATGTTCCGGGCAAAACTGACGATAAGTAAGATTGCCCGAGAAAGAACGCCCGGCCTTGAGGTCGGGCGTTTTTGTTTGTGGTTTTCGAATTCATAGCACCCGCGAACGAAAAGAGTCCCGGAGTGACTGAAGAGTTTTGGCAAATTGCCATCAGCGAAGCATGATGCTGACCGGGATTTTTGAAGGGGTGGTCGATGAATAAGGTGAGTGTGTTGGTGGTAGATGACGCTTCGTTCATTCGCGACCTGGTGAAGAAGTGCCTGCGCAACTACTTTCCGGGCATCAAGATCGAAGAAGCGGTCAACGGCAAAAAGGCTCAGACCTTGCTGGCGCGCGAAGCCTTTGATCTGGTCCTGTGCGACTGGGAAATGCCGGAATTGTCCGGTCTCGAACTGCTGACCTGGTGCCGTGAACAGGACCACCTCAAGACCCTGCCGTTTGTCATGGTCACCAGCCGTGGCGACAAAGAGAACGTGATCCAGGCGATTCAGGCCGGGGTTTCCGGCTACGTCAGCAAGCCCTTCACCAACGAGCAGTTGCTGACCAAGGTCAAACAGGCCCTGCACAAGGTTGGCAAACTCGAGACCTTGCTGGCCAGCGCCCCGACCAAAATGAACTCGGCGTTCGGCAACGACTCCCTCAGCGCCCTGACCGGCGGCAAGTCCGCAGTGGTCAAGCCCGTTGCGGCGCCTGCTGGACCTTCCCAAGGCCTGCTTAACTGCCCGCCAGTCAGAGCTGCGACGAGCTCGGCATCCTCGCCTGGCGGCCGTGGCCAAGGCCAATTGCGTCTGCCCAATGGCACTCAGCAATGCGCGATCAAAGCCCTGAGCCTCAAGGAGGCGCTGTTGGTGGTCCGACGCACTGAAAGCCTGCCACAGGTGCTCGACAGCGCGGTGCTCGATCTGGAGCAGGGCGACCACGCCGAAGTGGCCCGCCTCAACGGCTACCTGCACGCGGTCGTGGCCTACGAACAGAAACCGGACAGCGACTGGCTGCAACTGACCTTCCGCTTCGTCGACCAGGACGCGCAGAAGCTCGACTACATCTCACGGTTGATTGCGCGTGGTACGGTGCTGAAGCATTTTGTGCCGGGGGCATAAGCGCCGCCTTTGAAAGATCGCAGCCTGCAGCAGCTCCTACGGGTGCACGACGTGCTTTTGAAACATCTGCCGATTACGCGGGTCCATTGCACCTGCTAGTCTGCGTTCCACGCTTCACTCGACAGATTCTTGCCCATGCTCGCGCGATCACTGCTTTTCTGTGGCCTTTTCATGGTCGCCACTTCGGCCGTGGCCATGACGATTTACAAATCCACCAATGCCAATGGCGTGGTCTCCTACAGCGACCGCCCCACCAGCGGCTCCCAGGTGTTCGTGTTTCGCGATCGGATGGTCGAGCAGCTCGATCACCAGGTTCGTCTGGATATCAAGAAACAGAAGGGCGTGGACAGCGTCTTCGTGCGCAACGATTTGTATGCCCCGGTGGAGATCGAGCTGAGTTTCGCCGGGCTGGAGAATGTCAGCGGCGCGCCGAGTCGGCCGATCCGCCGGGTTTTACCGGCGCGCAGCAACTTGCGCCTGGCGCTGCTCACGGCGACACGAGCCGGCAAGCCGCTGGCCTATACCCCAAGCTTTCGTTATTCGCTGGGTGACCCTTCAGGGGCCGCACAGGCCTATCGTTATCCGCTGCCCTGGCAAGGTGGGCCATTTCGCCTGACGCAAGGCGCCAATGGCCAGTACAGCCACTTCGGAGTCAAGAGTCGGTACGCCATGGACATCGCCATGCCGGAAGGCACGCCGATCATCGCGGCCCGTGGCGGGGTGGTGGTAAAGACCGAGAACTCCCAGACCGGGCGCGGTACTGACCCCTCCGGCAACTTTGTCCGGGTGCTGCACGACGATGGCACCATGGGCGTCTACCTGCACCTCAAGCGAGGTTCTGTGAATGTCCGGGAAGGGCAGCGGGTGGCGGTGGGCAGCGCGCTGGCGCTGTCGGGCAATACCGGCAACAGCAGCGGCCCGCATCTGCACTTCGTGGTGCAGCGCAATACCGGGTTGGGGTTGGTGTCGATTCCGTACCAGTTCAATCAGCCGGTGGGCAACCTGCCGAATTTTGCGTTGGGCAAGCAATAGTCCGATACACCGCACTGAATTGTGGCGAGGGGGCTTGTTGTGGCGAGGGGGCTTGCCCCCGTTCGGCTGCGCAGCAGTCGTAGAACCTGTGAATGCGGTGTGCGTGACAATACGTGATTGCAGATTTTAGGGCCGCTTCGCAGCCCAGCGGGGGCAAGCCCCCTCGCCACAACAGCCCCCTCGCCACAGGGGATCGCATGCGACTTCATCAATCCAGCATCAACACCTTGGCCAGCACGATTTTCGGGCCTTTCATCTTTTTGATGATGATCCGCAAGCCTTCGACTTCCAGCACTTCTTCCTCTTCCGGCACCCGCTTCAGGGTTTCGTAGATCAGACCGGCGAGGGTTTCGGCTTCGATGTGGTCCAGGTCGATGCCCAACAGGCGTTCGACTTTGAACAGCGGCGTGTCGCCGCGCACCAGCAGCTTGCCCGGTTGGTAAGCGAGGATGCCGCGTTCGGCCTTGCGGTGTTCGTCCTGGATGTCGCCGACCAGCACTTCCAGCACGTCTTCCATGGTCAGGTAACCGATGATGTTGCCGTCGGCTTCTTCCACCAGGGCGAAGTGCGAACCGCCCTTGCGGAACTGCTCGAGCAACTGCGACAGCGGCATATGCCGGGACACACGCTCCAGCGGCCGGGTCAGTTCGGCGAGGTTGAACGACTCGGGAATATGGTCCAGCGCTGCCAGTTCCAGCAGCAGATCCTTGATGTGCAGCAGGCCGACGAACTCATTGTGCTCGGTGTCGTAGACCGGGTAGCGGCTGAATTTGTGGCGACGGAACTGCGCAAGAATTTCCTTGAGCGGTGCGTTGAACTCGATCGACACCAGGTCCTCACGGGAGTTGGCCCAGTCGACCACTTCCAGTTCGCCCATTTCCACGGCCGAGGCCAGTACCCGCATGCCCTGGTCGCTCGGGTCCTGGCCACGACTGGAGTGCAGGATCAGCTTCAATTCTTCGCGGCTGTAGTGATGATCGTGATGCGGGCCGGGTTCGCCTTGGCCGGCGATCCGCAGGATGGTGTTGGCGCTGGCGTTGAGCAGGTAAATGGCCGGGTACATTGCCCAATAGAACAGGTACAGCGGCACCGCGGTCCACAGCGACAGCAGCTCGGGTTTGCGAATCGCCCAGGATTTGGGGGCCAGTTCACCGACCACAATGTGCAGGTAGGAAATGATGAAGAAGGCGGTAAAGAACGACACGCCTTTGACCACTTCAGCAGACTCTACGCCCCCCGCACTGAGCAGCGGCGCCAGCAAATGCGCGAACGCGGGTTCACCGACCCAGCCCAGGCCCAGGGAGGCGAGGGTGATACCCAATTGGCAGGCGGACAGGTAGGCGTCGAGCTTGCTGTGTACGGTGCGCAGGATCTGCCCGCGCCAGCCATTTTTATGGGCAATGGCCTCGACCTTGGTCGAGCGCAGTTTGACCATGGCGAATTCGGCCGCAACGAAGAAACCGTTGAGCAAAACCAGGATAAATGCAAAAAGGATCATGCCGAAGTCGGCGAAGATTGTCGCGAGGGTGATACTCGGGGAAGGGTCCATGGTGGAGTTTTGCAGGTTCCGTATATTCGAAAAGAAAGTGGATAGCTGTTGCCTGAAAGGCAGGTCCAAGTCAGCCAATGTAGCGGCTGACAGGGCGATTGCCTAGTGGCGAGTCACTGCCGGCGCTAGTCGGTCAGGCTGCCGGCCCTGGATTTCGTGACCTGGGCGGGCGCGAAATGGCAGGTGAAGGTGCTGCCATGGCCCGGCACGCTGCTGATTTCCATCCGTGCGCGGTGGCGCAGCAGCACGTGTTTGACGATGGCCAGGCCCAGGCCGGTGCCGCCAGTGTTGGAGTTGCGGCTGGAGTCGACGCGATAGAAACGTTCGGTCAGCCGCGGCAAGTGTTTGCTGTCGATGCCGATGCCGGAGTCCTGGACACTGAGGTGCGCGCCTTGTTCGTCGCCCCACCAGCGAATGCGGATATTACCTTCGGCCGGGGTGTACTTCACCGCGTTGAACACCAGGTTGGAAAATGCACTGCGCAGTTCGACCTCGCTGCCCTTGAGCAAAATCGACGGGTCGGCTTCCAGTGTGATGCCTTGATTGCGTTGCCCGGACAAGGCCTGGGCATCGTTCTTGATCGATTGCAGCAGGCTGTCGATCGCCACTGGCTGGTTGTCCGACGGATAATCAGTGGCTTCCAGCTTGGCCAGCAGCAACAAGTCATTGAGCAGGGTCTGCATGCGTCCGCCTTGCTGCTGCATTTGCTGCAAGGCGCGGGTCCACCGCGGGTTCACCTCGTCAACGTTATCGAGCAAGGTTTCCAGATAGCCGCAAATCACTGTCAGCGGAGTACGCAGCTCATGGGACACGTTGGCGATGAAGTCTTTGCGCATCTGTTCGAGCTGATGAATACGGGTGACATCACGCACCAGCATCAAATGTTCGTTATTGCCGTAGCGGGTGATGTATAGCTGAATGCGCAGCCGATCGTTGATCGGCGAAGGGATTTCCAGCGGTTCGGCGTAGCTGTCCTGCTCGAAATATTCCTTGAAGCGCGGGTGACGTACCAGGTTGGTCACTGGTTGACCGCTGTCTTGCGGGGTTTTCAGGCCGAGCAGGGTTTCTGCGGCGCGGTTCCACCATTCCAGGTTGCCGTCGCTGTCGAGCATGATCACCGCGTCTTTGAGCGCGGCAGTGGACTCCTGGACCCGGTCGATGACGGCTTGCAGGCGTCCGCGGACCCGCTGGTCGCGGCGTTGCAGATGGTAGATGCTGTCGAACACTTCGCCCCACAGGCCATAGCCATCGGGCGGGGCTTCGTCGGATTTGTGCAGGCGTAGCCATTCATGCAGGCGTAGCAGCTGCTTGAGGGTCCAGGCCAGGTAGAGCGCCAGGCCAACGGCCAGGCTCCAGCCGTAGTAGCCGCTGATCAGCCCGACCAGCAAACAGCCGGTAACCAGGAGCAGCATGTGGCGGATCAGGGTGCCATGCCAGTTTTGGTTCACTTGAACGCGCGTCCTTGTCTACTTGTCTGGCGGGTATTGGGCGTATCAGCCTTTGGTAGAAAAGCGATAGCCGGTACCGCGCACGGTTTGTACCAGATTCTCATAAGCCTCGCCGAGGGCTTTGCGCAGCCGACGGATATGCACATCGACTGTGCGCTCCTCGACATACACGTTGCCGCCCCAGACCTGATCGAGCAGTTGCCCGCGGGTGTAGGCGCGCTCTTGGTGAGTCATGAAAAATTGCAGCAAGCGGTATTCGGTGGGGCCCATCTCGGCCGGTTTGCCGTCGATGGTCACACGGTGGCTGATCGGGTCGAGCAGCAGGCCGCCGACTTCGATCGGCGATTCGCCTTCGGTCGGGCCAGCGCGGCGCAGTACGGCCTTGAGGCGGGCGACCAGCTCACGCGGGGAAAAGGGTTTGGTGATGTAGTCATCGGCGCCGACTTCCAGGCCCTGGATCTTGTTGTCCTCTTCACCCTTGGCGGTGAGCATGATGATCGGGATATCCCCGGTCAGCTCATCGCGCTTGAGGCGTCGGGCCAATTCGATGCCCGAAGTGCCGGGGAGCATCCAGTCGAGCAGAATCAGGTCGGGCTTGCGATCGACGATGATGGCATGGGCCTGCTGGGAGTTTTCCGCCTCCATGCAGTCGTAGCCGGCCATTTCCAACGCAACGGCGATCATCTCGCGAATGGGCGCTTCGTCGTCGACTATCAGAATGCTCCTGCCAACCATGCTCAGTCCTCTTGTCATTTAACTGTCTTGCGCCGCATTAGATAACGGAATTATTGCAGTCGTGTGACAGTATTCTAGCGCCACGGCAATCAACGCGTTCCTGAACTAAGCTCTAAGTCCGAATCCTGACAACCACAAGAGGAAGGTTTCCATGTCTTACAGCACTGTTTCCTGGAAAACGCTATTGGTAACTGCCGCACTGGCCCTGCCGGGGCTGACGTTTGCCGCAGAGCCAGTAATGATGAAAGACGGCATAGCGGTCGACCATAAAGGCATGGCGGTGTACACGTTCGACAAAGACAGTGCTGGCAAGTCGATGTGTAACGATGACTGTGCCAAGAACTGGCCACCGTTGATGGCCCCGGCGGGCGCCAAAGCCGAAGGCAAGTGGACGACCATCAAGCGTGATGACGGCAAGATGCAATGGGCTTACGACGGCAAGCCGTTGTACACCTTTGTGAAGGACGAAAAACCGGGAGAGATGAAGGGCGACGGCATGAAGAACGTCTGGCACGTGATGCGCGAGTCGCAGAAGTAGCCGACTCTAGCCACCTGTGGGAGTGTGGCTTGCCCGCGACGAGCGATGCCGCGCAATGCCTGTAAAGCGCGGTATTCGCTTCGCGGGCAAGTCGGATCGCCGCTTCGCCGCTCCCACAGGGTTTTTGTCCGGCGCGGTCAGTGCACCGCGTAATCCAGCACGATCCCGACAAAGATCGCCAAACCTGCCCAATGGTTGTGCAAAAACGCCTTGAAGCAGCGCTGCGGATCCTTCCCGCGGGTGTACCAGAATTCCCAGACAAAACATGCCGCCGCCGCCAGCAGGCCGAGGTGGAACCAGCCACCCAATTCGAAACGCGCCCCCGCCAGCAACAGGCAACCCAGTGCCAGCCCCTGCAGGGTGAGGATGATCGCCCGATCCGCATCGCCGAACAGGATCGCGGTGGATTTCACGCCGATCTTCAGGTCGTCGTCGCGATCGGTCATGGCGTAATAGGTGTCGTAGCCCACGGTCCACAGCAGGTTGGCGATATACAGCAGCCACGCGGCGGCCGGCAGGTCACCGGTCTCGGCGGTAAACGCCATCGGCATACCCCAGGAGAACGCCGCACCCAGCACCACCTGCGGGTAGTAGGTATAACGCTTCATGAAGGGGTAGCAGGACGCCAGCGCCAGCCCGCCGAACGACAGCCAGATAGTCGTCGAATTGGTGCACAACACCAGCAAAAAGCTCAGGCTCATCAGCACGGCAAAGAACACCAGCGCCTCTTTGGAGCCGATCCTGCCGCTGACCAGCGGACGCTGCGCAGTGCGTTTGACGTGGCCGTCGACCTTGCGATCGGCCCAATCATTGATCACGCAACCACCGGCACGCGTCAGCACTACGCCAAGGACGAAGATCACCACGTTGCTCAGCGATGGCGAACCCTTGCCGGCAATCCATAGCGCCCAGAGGGTCGGCCACAGCAGTAGATAAATGCCGATCGGCTTGTCCATGCGGGTCAGTTGAATGAAGTCCCAGGCCCGTGGGTTCAGGCGATTCAGTGATTTGAGCAGGCTCAGGTACATCAACAGTTCTCCGGATGGGCGCTCGCGGCGCGCCAAAGGGTCGGGAGGAATATCTCGGCTACCAATACGCTCAAGGCACCCCGGTCAAAACGCGAGCGCCGCCCCCAAAGTCCGGGAACCTGGGACTCTGCCGGCAGCCATTGCATGGGGTAATGACAGACTTCGATGGCGCGGCGCTGGAACGCCTGATCGCAGAACAACAGTTCGCCCAGCGAGCGGCTGCCGAGTTCATCCATGTTCAACCCGCCATCCTGCAAGGCACTGCGCGCCGCCACGCTACGGGCAAAAACCCAGGCTTGGCCATGGCCGCGTAAATACACCTCGCGGACCCAGCCCTCACTCTTCTCGGGCAGGTCCAGCGCGGCGCATTCGTCGTCACGCAAGGTTTGCCAGCCCTCGAACAGCGGAGTGACACTGAAGCCGTCATTCGACAACCGGGTCAGACGGCGGGTCAGTGAACCTTCATCGAACAACCAGTCGAGGGTTCGCGCGTCGGGGAGGGGCGACAGCCGGCGTTGAGGCAACCAGACGGGGGCAGCGGGGAGGGGCGTAGAGTGCGGCACAGTGAGTCATTATTGGCAGCAAATGAGGCGGCGAGCTTACCATGTCGACAGGCGATTTAGCCTGATCGGCTGCGGCCCATGCGTCGAACGAGCTTGCATCTGTCGATCCCGATCAGTACAAAACGCCCTGAGCCGGACGGCAACCCAAGTGTCATCGGTAATGACCCATCGACTGTCCGCGCCAGCGATAGCCTGAGAACCTGAGGAAACATGTAATGAAGAAGTGGCAATGTGTGGTCTGTGGCCTGATCTACAACGAGGCTGACGGCTGGCCAGACGACGGCATCGCACCCGGCACCCTGTGGCAAGACGTCCCGGCAGACTGGCTGTGCCCGGACTGCGGTGTAGGTAAAATGGATTTCGAAATGATCGAAATCGGTTAATTGCAGCTTTCGAATCACTATAAAAAGGACAAAGGCATGAACGCACCTGTGGTGATCGTCGGCACTGGGCTGGCTGGCTACAACCTGGCCCGGGAGTTTCGCAAACTCGATGGCGAAACCCCGCTGCTGCTGATTACTGCAGATGATGGTCGTTCCTACTCCAAGCCGATGCTGTCCACCGGCTTTGGCAAAAACAAGGACGCCGACGGCCTGAGTATGGCCGAACCCGGCGCCATGGCCGAGCAGCTCAAGGCCGAGATCCGCACCCATACCCGCATCAGCGGCATTGATCCGGGCCACAAGCGCCTGTGGATCGGTGAAGAGGCGGTGGCCTATCGTGACCTGGTCCTGGCCTGGGGCGCGGAGACCGTGCGAGTGCCGGTGCAAGGCGATGCGCCTGAGGCGATCTTCCCGATCAACGACCTCGAAGACTATGCCCGCTTTCGCGCAGCGACTGTCGGCAAGCATCGGGTGCTGCTGCTCGGCGCCGGGCTGATCGGCTGTGAGTTCGCCAACGACCTGATTCTCGGCGGCTATGAAGTGCAACTGGTGGCACCCTGCGAGCAGGTGATGCCAACCTTGCTGCATCCGGCTGCCGCTGCGGCGGTCCAGGCCGGCCTGGAAAGTATCGGTGCGCGCTTCCACCTCGGGCCGGTGCTCAATAGCTTGCAGCGCACCGCGGACGGGCTTGAGGCTCACCTCTCCGACGGTCAGGTCCTCCCCTGCGATGTTGTCGTGTCAGCCATCGGCCTGCGCCCGCGCATCGATCTGGCGGCGGCAGCTGGCCTGGTGGTCAATCGCGGCGTAGTGGTCGATCGTCATCTGCAGACCTCCCACGCCAATATCTACGCCTTGGGCGACTGCGCCGAAGTCGACGGGCTGAACCTGCTGTACGTCATGCCGTTGATGAGCTGCGCCCGTGCGCTGGCCCAGACCCTGGCCGGCAACCCGACAATCGTCAACTATGGCCCCATGCCGATTACCGTGAAAACACCGGTCTGCCCTCTGGTGGTTTCGCCACCGCCGCGGGGCTCGGAGGGTACCTGGACGGTCGAAGGCGAGGGCGTCAATATCAAGGCGCTGTGCCGTGACGCTAGCGGCAAACTGCTGGGTTATGCCCTGACCGGCAGTGCCGTTATGGAAAAACTCGCTCTAAACAGGGAGCTTCCGGCACTGCTGGCATAAATGCCGGTCGTTCTGTCGGATACACCACGCTTTTGCCCCTACAAAGGTCGCGGGGAGACTGGCGCCACTGCTGTCGGCGTGCCATCCTCACTCCCGTCTGCCGCAGAGTAGAGCCTGCGGCGCTTTGGGCGCTGTTCCGGAAGAACAGCACGGACATAACAACAAAAAACCGTCAAAGAGGCTTCACTATGCGTAAACCAGATCTCGCAGCCGCCATTGCTGAAAAAGCTGATCTCACCAAAGAACAGGCCAATCGCGTTCTCAACGCCGTTCTCGAAGAAATCACCGGCGCTCTGCACCGTAAAGACAGCGTCACCCTGGTGGGCTTCGGCACCTTCCTGCAACGCCACCGTGGCGCCCGTACTGGCAAAAACCCGCAAACCGGCGAACCCGTGAAAATCAAGGCAAGCAACACCGTTGCCTTCAAACCGGGAAAATCGCTGAAAGATAGCGTCAATCCGTAACAGATACGGACTCCCCGAATAGTGGGGAAAGCGGTATCCAAGATGGGCGCGCCAACCAGGTTGGGTGCCCATTTTTTGTGGGGGCGGTTTTTGCTGACGGAGTTTCTGACTCCGCATATTTCCCCGTAGGGTCTGCAATACCTGTGGGAATGATGCTTTCTGTGGCGAGGGAGCTTGCTCCCGCTCGGCTGCGAAGCAGTCGTAAAACTTGCGACGGTGAGCTGCCTGACACAATGAAGTAGCCCTATTGCGACCGCTGCGCGCTCGAGCGGGAGCAAGCTCCCTCGCCACAGGGAATAGCGCACCCGCCTAGTGCCTGGTTGCACACACCAAAGCCTGCCGCTTATAGTTCGCCCGTCTGCTGACTCCGGTCAGCGACAGGGTTTCGCAGCCCATACAGAAATGTTTTACCAGCACCGTCAAAAGACAACATGGGCAGATTGCGCCTGCGTTTCGTTTTATGGCGGCTGTGCGTGGGAGACCTTCGGGTCTGCCGGGTTTATTCATTTCCTCGGTCTGCGAACCCGCGCACAGCTGCCACCCATTTGTTTCGCAGCGAAAGGTGGCATTTCTTTAATTTGAAATGAGTTTTCACCTATGACAACCCAAACTCCGCCCGACCGCTTCATCCCCTTCACCAACATCGTCACCGACGAACCCGTCCTGATGATCGACAGCCAAGCCCCGCTAAGCGACCTGCACGCCTGCGTCAGCGAACGCCTGCACACCGTCCTCAACTACCTGACCCTGATGGTCTGCACCAATATCCCTGACTACGCTGAACGCGACATCAGCACCGTCGTCAATGTCGCTCGCCTGATGATTCAGGACGTCACAGATGTGTTCGGAGTGATTGAGAGGCGAGGGATGGGAGGAAACTGATATCGCTTCTAGTGAACATGAATAGAGAAAACCCGCAGTGATGCGGGTTTTTAGTAGTTCTCAGCTAGCTCAGAGACCGGGTTCAATTACCTCCAGTTCCCTACCAGCACATGCCTGATGGCGGTCGAGAACGGATGATGTGCAGTGGCGCTCACTTCCTCCATCACAATCTGCAACCATTCGTCTTCACTTGTTTGCTCGGCCAATTAGGCCAATATTTCTGCCGTATCCAGGTATTGCCTGACCGCCTCTCGTCGCATGTGTCGCAATCTGCCGTTTCGGGCGTCAAGATTGAAGATGCGTAGGCTTTCCTCGGCACGACTTTGTTGCGGCGTGCTCAGATCTGCACGCGGCCTGATTGTGCCATCGCTCACGAACACCCAGTAATCGTCTGGATCGTCACAATCCGGTTTGATCAGTACGAGGGGGGCGTAGGCGCAGCGGTCTTTGTGCTTGCCGCAGGACTCATGACGATTGCACGAGCCAAACAGGTTTTCCCATTCGAACGTCACTCTGGGATCGCGGCCCTTCTGTCGGAAGTGCTCGATATGACGATCGCTTTCATTGATGGGCGCTTCGCAGTATGCGCAACGACCGCCCTGCATTGTGTTCAGGTCTCGCCAAATTTCGGCCCTGTGTTCGGATGTCACGCAACCCCAGTTGTGTCTCCCGTGCTGATAGAGCGACAAACAACCTGGTCCGCTACCCCGTTGCAGTTTACGCATGGCTCAGCCCCGAGGATCTGGAGTTCGCGGCGAGCGCGCAGGCAGCTTGCTCTTGAGCGTTTGCAAGCGAATTAACCGCTGGCATTCGAGCATTTGCGGATGGCTTCCCCCAAAATGCCTTTCAAGCGCAGCACACAGTTGCAGGCCCTGAACCGTGTCCTTGCGCCCCTGCTCGATCAGCGCCCTATAGGTGCTCAATTGCTGCGCGGATTCCAGATCCGGCACAGGATCGGTGCCCATCACTTCGGCCATCACATCGGAACTTGCTATACCTTGCGTCTGCTGAGTGATTCGGCGAACGACGGTTCGACTCAACCCTGTTTCTTCATCCTCCTCGGACGCCAGAACCCTGATGCATTCGGCTGGAACCGTGGTCAACACCTGAGGGCTGTGGGTCGTAACGATAAACTGGACGCAGGGGAACGCTTCACTCAACTGCCCGAGCACCTTCTGCTGCCAACTGGGGTGCAGGTGCATGTCCACCTCATCAATCAATACTACCCCGGACGTTTCCCTGGCCGCATTTAGACCCAGGTGGGGATTGAGCTTGATGCAGCGATAGGCGATGTCCCCGACCATTGCAAGCACGCTGCGAATGCCATCGCTTAGTAGATCGACGTCCAGAATGCCGTGCTGTTCATGGTGAAGGATCAAGGATTTTTGCTGGCTGACGCTGTACTCCAGCGAAGACCAGCCCGTGGTCGGCTCTAAGAAACAATCAATGGCCTGCTGAACCACTTCTACCCGCTGCCTGGCGATATCCAGGTCTTGCTGAGCGCCGTGATTCTCGAGCTGTTTGATTTGCTGCTCTCGATAGCTTTCGAATGCCCAGATAAACCATTCCTTGAAATGCTTGTACGAAGACGCGGGGTCGAGGCAATTAGCGTAGGCAAAGGTGCGCACGTAAAAATCCGCGGCCTGGGTGTCGTCCTTGCCTTTTTGCGTCTCCATCAGACGTTTTTGCGACCACAGACGACCTGTGCCGTAGTAACCGAACACAGGCAGGCTGGTGGGTGGACGGCCAGGTTTGCGCACTTCATCCTGTAAAGAAGCCGCATAGCGCTTTAAAAGGACCGCGCTGGCCTCGTCCTTGGTTTTGGTGGACTTGGTCTCGCTGTCGCGATAACGGGCCCATATCGTTTCGGGGCCAACACCGTAGTCGCCCATCATCGAGACCCGAGACGGCAACTGACGGGCCATGTCACCGCTGCCCAGCTTCAATAACCGCACGTCGTCGATTGCGATGCCATTGCCGGGGTCATTGAAGGTATTGCGGGCCAAGTCAAAGCTGCTGACAAATGGCCACAGAGCAATACGAATAGCATCGAGCAGGGTCGATTTCCCCTGTCCGTTTTCGGCCACTAATACGGTGACGGAGGGATGCAGTTCAACCTCGATCTGATCGAAGCAGCGGAAATTCTGCAAAGTCAATGTTTCGAGCTTCATGCATGTGCCTTTAGCTGGATGAGCCGCTGCTATGCCCGTTGAGAAGGATTGCGATTCTACGGGCATTCAAGTGGGCAAGAAAGGCGCGACTGTTCGTCGTTTTGCTCAGGCAACAATTTAGTAGCGAGGGAACAGTTTTGTTTTCTGCCACTCAACCAAATGCCACCATTGGGTCAAATGATTGTGCTCGGGATTTATTAGCTGCGAGGAAAGAGGGCCAATTGTCATACGCAGGGTTTGGGCTTTTGTTGAGCGGCGCAGTTTCAACCTGCGCCGCTCAACAAAAGCCCTGAATCAGGACTTCACCTCTCTCAATACCCCAGCGACAACCCCGACCCACGCCGCGGATCGTTCGCCCCGTAGAAGCGGTTCTTGCCGACCGGTTTACCACCGAGCGACGGTGCTCCGACCAGAATCGCCGCGAGGTGGTTGGCGTCTTGTGGGCCGGTGAATTTCTGGCCCCAGCTTTCGAGGATTTTCTGGGTGTCGGGGCTGACGGCGAAGGTTTCGAGATTGGTTTCTTCCGGCATCCACTGTTGATGAAATCGCGGTGCATCGACGGCTTCCTGGATGTTCATGCCGTAGTCGATGACGTTGAGGATCGTCAGCAAGGTCGCGGTGATGATCCGGCTGCCGCCTGGGGTGCCGACAACCATCACGGTTTTGCCGTCCTTGGTGACGATGGTCGGGCTCATTGAGGACAGTGGGGCTTTGCCTGGGGCGATGGCGTTCGCTTCCCCTTGCACCAGCCCGTACATGTTGGGTACGCCGACCTTGGCGGTGAAGTCGTCCATTTCGTCGTTGAGGATGACGCCGGTCTTGCTGGCCATGACCCCGGCACCAAACCAATCGTTCAGGGTGTAGGTCACCGACACCGCATTGCCCCATTTGTCGACGATCGAGTAGTGCGTGGTGTTACTGCCCTCGTGAGGCGCGACCCCGGGTTTGATTGCTTGGGAAACTCCGGCTTTTTGCGGGTCGATGGCCGCGCGCAGCTTGGCCGCATAGTCCTTGTCCAGCAGGTGCGCTAACGGGTTTTTGACGAAGTCGGGGTCACCCAGGTAGCTGTTGCGGTCGACATAGGCATGGCGCATGGCTTCGATCTGATAGTGCAGGCCCTGAGCCGAGTGATAGCCCAGGCTTGGCATCGGATAGCCTTCGAGGATGTTCATGATCTCGCAAATAATCACCCCACCCGAGCTCGGCGGCGGCGCAGAAATGACGTGGTAGCCGCGGTAGTCGCACTCGATGGGCGCGAGCTCGCGGGTCTGATACTTGTCCAGGTCGGCCTGCGTGATGAGGCCCTTGCCGGCCTGGCTCGAGGCGACGATGGCCTCGGCCACCCAACCCTTGTAGAAACCGTCAGCACCTTTGCTGGCAATTTCCCGCAATGTCTTGGCCAGGTCTTTTTGCACCAGCTTCTGGCCGACCTGGAGCGGCTCGCCGTTGCTCAGGAAGATCGAGCCCGAATCGTTCATGTCTTTCTTGAACACGTCAGTCGCGGTTGCGAGCAGGTCGACGTCGCCCTGGTCGAGCACGAAGCCGTCCTCGGCATACTTGATGGCCGGCATGATGACGTCACCACGTTTCATCGTGCCGTATTTCTCCAGCGCCAGCTCCATGCCGGACACGGTCCCCGGAACGCCGACAGCCAGGTGCCCTTTGGTGCTCAGGTCCGGGACGACATTGCCATCCTTGTCGAGGTACATGTTCGGTGTGGCCGCCAGAGGCGCCTTCTCGCGGAAGTCGAGGAAGGTCTTGCGGCCATCGGCCAACTGGATCGTCATGAAGCCGCCGCCACCAAGGTTGCCTGCCGCAGGGTAGACCACCGCCAGTGCATAGCCGACCGCCACGGCGGCATCGACCGCGTTGCCGCCATCCTTGAGGATATCGACACCGATACGGCTAGCAATATGTTGTGCGGTGACCACCATGCCGTTTTCGGCAGCGACCGGGGCTTGTGAAGCAGCCTGGACAGAGGTGAAACCAAGGGCGAATACCGTCGCAATAAGAGATTTGGCGAAGGGCTCGAAGGTCATGAGTCGATTCTCTTGTTTTAAGGTCGGGGGGCGAGTCGTGTCAGATAGTCGATAGCCAATAAACTGTAGGACAGATTTCCCTTGCCCGATCCGTTAAAACACAGCCCGCAGGCGGCTCACTCATCATTCGTCCACTGAGGGATCTGCGCTGCCAGCGCCCATGTCGGGTTGTTCAGCCGCGTCCCCATCGTCGGCAGGAACTTGCTCCTCAGTTCTTTCGTCCTGCACTGACTCCTGGCCTGGCAGAGGAACTTCTCGGGGTACCGGTCCGAATCGAACCGGCATTTCAATGGCTTTGCTGAGACTTCCTTCGATTTGCCCGGCCAGGTAAAGAACCGATGCCATGACCCCGGTGGTGGGACTCTTGACCAGCTTGAGCCACGCCTGGTCAAAGGCGGTGCCGAGATTTTGCCGAACCTGTGCTTCCATTTCCGGCCGGTCGCTCTCGTGGGCCATGGCGCGAATACCTGCCGCGCCCATGGAAATCATCATGCCTGCCACCCGTCCGGCCGCCGCTGCGGCGACACTGGCGATACCTCTGCTGGCAAATTGGGCCTCGAGTCTTTCGCTGGTGCTTTTCGCCACCGTCGATATAGCCGCGTCCGATGTACTGGCGCCGGTTTTAGCCGCGACGGTGTGGATCTGATCGGTCAGGGCCACGTAGGCTGGCAGCGTGGCGATCGGTTCGGTGTGGAGCACCTGGTAGAGCGAAGCGTTGTTGGCGGGCGGGGGTGCCAGGGTAATCGCCGGAATGTCCTGAAGCCGGCGATTGAGTTGTTCCGCGGGGACACCATAGCGCCGGGCTATAGCTTGAAGTTGTGTGCTCAGGAGTTGAACGTAGAATTCCGTCGCCTGCCCCATGATCGCATCGGGATCGATCTCCACGGCGACGGGGGCGAGCACTCGATCGTGGTATTGCTCCTGCAGGTAGGCCGCCAATCGTTTTGTCGAACGGTCTTTCTCTTCTTTTGCAGCGCTTATGTTGTACCAGGTCACCTTCATGGACAGCCATTCCTGGGTCCAGTAGTTGCTGAACCACGGAATGAAGTCTTCCTCGGTGCGCTGGTAGATGCGCAGTCTCCAGTGATCCATGGAGCCGCGGGTGTAGAGCTTGGCCTGGCCTGTGGCGTCTTTGGAGGCGGCGACTATGTCCTGATCGACCTGCCGCCAGGTGTTTTCCGAGATCAGCACCTGCGGCTTCAGCTCGGGGGGGCGTTCTTTTGTGGCGCACCCGGTCAACGCCACCATTAAGGCGACGAGCAGGGCAAGGATCAGGGAGCGCAGATTCAAGATCGCAGTCCCCCAAAAAATACCGAATGGAACGTCTGGCGCGTCCGACGACGCTGTCTTGAGTATAGGAGGGGAAAACGTGATCAGCGGTCATACGCAGACGTTGGGAGGCTGCTATTCCTTCCCATGGGTGAAGTCGTTTGCGGCCGGCCAGCAGGCGAGCCGGAAACAGACGCGTGGCCATGGCCGCGGCGCCAGCCAGGTGCGCGAACAGAACAACAGGTGCCCATTCCTCTGGGAGGTGGCAGATGTTATTCATTGTCAGTTGGTCAATCAGTCCCGAACGGCGTAATAGCGCGATCGAGCGCTTTCTCAAAACCGGTGGAACTCCACCAGCAGGTGTGAAGATGCTGGGACGCTGGCATGCGGTAGGACGCATCAGCGGCTTTGGTGTCGCCGAGGCCAGTGATGTGGCACTGATCCAGAAATGGGTGCTCGACTGGAGTGACCTCATGAGCATGGAGATTCACCCGGCGATGACCGATGAGCAGATAGCGCCGCTACTGGCAGGCGCGGTCGGCAAGTAAAAGTCGGCGCCCGAAAAAGCATTGAGGAAAAGGGGCAGACTTATTCTCGCTGAATAATTCTGCTTCTTTTCAAGACGCCAGGCCGGGAAAACGCCGACTGACTCCGCACCGTCAAGCAACTTCGGGAAAGGAGAGTGAGATGCAACTGTTCACTGTGAAAATCGATAAGCCGCTAGAGACGAACTTCATTTTCGGTCAGACGCACTTCATCAAATCCGTCGAGGACATCCATGAAGCCTTGGTCGGTGCCGTGCCCGGTATCAAGTTTGGCGTGGCCTTTTGCGAAGCCTCTGGCAAATGCCTGGTGCGCTGGTCTGGCACCGATACCGCCATGATCGAACTGGCCCAGAAAAATGCCAAAGCCATTGGCGCCGGCCATAGCTTCATCATTTTTCTCGGGGACGGTTTTTATCCGTTGAACCTGCTGAACACCGTCAAAATGGTTCCAGAAGTCTGCCGGATCTTTTGTGCAACAGCCAACCCCACTGAAGTGATTCTGGCTGAGACCGCGCAGGGGCGGGCGGTGCTTGGCGTGGTGGATGGCTCGTGTGCCACTGATATTGAAGGCGACGAAGATATTCTGTGGCGCAAGAATTTCTTGCGACAGATCGGCTACAAGTTATGAATGAAGAGCAGGCGCTTGGGCGATGTCAGGCGTATTAAAGTTGGATCAAAACGCCAACCTGGAACCAATGAAAATCAGCATTACGGCCAGGCAAGGACGCAATATTTCGTCAGAAATGCGGCCAGATAAATGACTGCCGATGTAAATTCCCGGCAGTGATCCTATCAGCAAGTAGCCTAATAAATGCCAATCCATATTGCCCATGCTCGCATGGCCCAAACCGGCGACTAATGTCAGGGGCACTGCGTGGGCGATTTCTGTCCCCACTAAACGTTTGGTCGCAAGAAAAGGGTACAAGATAAAAAGCGCCACAGTCCCCAATGCGCCGGCACCGATGGAGGTGAGTGCCACCATTGTGCCGAGTATCACGCCAGTGACTACAGTCAGCATGTTCAGGCTCGAATCACTGAGCTTATAGTGGTCGCCCGCATGCTTTTGGGCAAATGCCAGCAGTTGCTTCTTGAAGAAAATGGCCAGTGCGGTCAGTAGCAAAACGAAGCCCAATGCCTGTTTGATAACTGAATTCATCGCTTGCGGGTCAGTATCCAGACTTCTTAAAAACCACAGTGTAAGCAGTACCGCCGGCACACTGCCCAGTGTCAGCCAGCCAGTAATTTTCCAGTCAATGTTGTCGTTTTTTTTATGAACTAATACACCGCCAGATTTGGTGATTGCTGCATAAAGCAAGTCTGTCCCGACGGCAGTGGCTGGATTAATGCCAAACCATAGAAGAATGGGCGTCATTAAAGAACCACCCCCTATGCCGGTCATGCCGACAATAAATCCGACAATCAAGCCTGCAACGACAAAACCCAAATTACCGAAATCCATTATCAAAACCTGCAAATCAAGCGTGACCACACAAATATCAGGCCGGCAGCATAACGATTTTTTTTATAACCACTTATATCGATGTGGTCTGACTTTATAACTTTTTGTGCGCGATGCTCTGGCAGCGGCCCACCGAAGGTTCGATGCGCTGGGCGTTTTTCGAAAAGGGCACTACATCGACCACGGAGCGGCCGGCACGCGCTACACCTAGGCGGTGATCCGGACGCTGGCCCGAATGCCTGAGCGTCACGTGGTTTGTAGCAATTTGTAGCTATAAGCAGTAAAAACCTGGCGATCTCCTCCTAACGAAGGAGATCGGTGGCGTTCTACCGTTAAATCGTTAAACTCCCACGGCCATTCAATAACTCCACTGAGGCTGTGTGCATGAAATTTCGTTTTCTTCTCTGGATGCTGGGTCTGTTAATGGGCAAAGCCAGTCGTAACAACCTGGCGTTTCAGCAGCAGCTGGCGGATAAAGAACTGGTGTTCCAGTTGCAGACCCTCGACGGCAAGGTTGCCCGTCATTTCTTCGTCAAGGACCAGCGCATTACCAGCCGTTCGGGTGTTTACCCAACGCCGGCATTTGCCATTGCCTTTAAAGATGCTGCGTACGGCTTTGCCACGATGCAGGCGAAGAACAAGCAGTTGGCATTCATGACGGGGATTCAGGACAAATCGATCCAGATCAAGGGCAACCCGGCGCTGGTGATCTGGTTCCAGGGGCTGACCAAGTATTTGAAGCCGAAGAAAAAGCCGAAGGTTTGAGGCGAGTCGGTTCAACCGGGTTGATCCCATCGCGAGCAAGCCCGCTCCCACATCGCAGTCGTACACAAATTTAGTGTTCACTGAAAATCTAATGTGGGGCTTGCTCGCGATAGCGGTATTCCAGGCGCCGCATCAATGCCGGCTGAACTGCGAAGCCAGTTCCCGCAGCATGACTTCGGCTTCGAGCACTTTGCTGACCACGTCTTCGGCCTTGTCGCGGGTCACGCCCAGGCGTTCGAGCAGGGCGTCGGGGATTTCTTCGTCGGGGCCGGAACCGATGCCGCGGCTGCGCAGCAGGCGCACGGCCAGGCACACCAGGTTCGGGTACGCGGCGTAGTCACCGTCGTAGCCCGGGTCGTGCTGGAAGCGCAGGGCGGTGGACAGTTCTTCCGGCATGTCCCAATAACGCATCAGCCAGGCACCGATCTGTTCACGGCTGATGCCCAGCAGGTGTTGCTCGACATAGCTGTGGCACAGATGCGGATTGACCTCCAGGTGGCGGCAGATCAGCGAGAAGTGCGGCGGGAAGACGTGGGCCAGCAACAGATAGCCAAAGTTGTGCAGCAGGCCTGCCAGGTAGGTCAGGCCGGCTTCCGGGCGCTGGGCGCGGGGCATGGCGCGGGTCAGGCCTTCGATGACCGCGGCGGTGTAGATCGATTGCTGCCAGTAGGGCGTGGTGTGTTGCGGATGGTCCTTGGGCAGGCTCAGGGTTTTGCCCAGGGCCAGGCCCAGCGCCAGGTTGATCACCAGATCGAAACCAAGTACGCGAACGATCGCATCTTCCACTGAACGAATCTTGCCCGGCGCGGCGTAGTACGGCGATGCCGCCCAGCTCACCACTTGCGCGGCCAGGGCCGGATCGGTTTCCACCACGCCAGTGATGTCGTCGATGGTGGCGTTGGGGTCGACTCGCAGCTTGATGATTTTTTGCGCGGTTTCGGCCAGCGGCGGGATCTCGATGGTTTCTTCGAGGCGTTGCTGAATCCGTCTGGCGGTAAAGGCCTGCACCGCCTGGGTGATTTCCTCGCGGTCATCGTGGGGGCGATCGAGGTTCGGCCGGATTGCCTGCAGGGCCTCGCCGAAGTTCGCGGCGCTGGCCTTGTTCAGCATGCTTTTGAAGGCTTCCCTGGAAACTTCCAGCAGCAACTCCGGCTCGCCGGAGTTGATCAGTAAACTCGGTTCGCCCAGCAGGCTTTCTTCATAGAGACAGGGTGAGCTGGTGAGGCTCGGCAGGCCGGGTAACAGGCTCAGATTGTTTTTGCCCAGCATGCGCTCCAGGCGCTCCACCGGCACGGCTGTCAGGCGGCGACCGGTCAGTTCGGCGAGACGGTTGAGATCGAGCAATTGGCTTTGGGGAAACAGCACCATCAGGGTGCCGACGGCGTCGTCCAGCAGAACCGCCTGAACCTTGCGCGCGGCGGGTAGGCCAGGATGGTCGAGCACTTCGTTGTAGCTGATGGCCAGCTTGCCGAGCAGCAACCGGATAACAGACGGAGTGTGCGGGGTTGCTGGAGCGAGGGCAACTTCAATCATGGCCTGTATCCGTTTTCGAACAAGTTCAAGAGTATAGCCAGCTTGGTCAGGCCATTGGTTCAAATACCGGGACGCTGCTCACACTTGGCCGTATTGCTGTCCATGGCGTAGCCAGCGTTCCAGCAGCGGGCTTACATGTTGCGGCCAGCGCTCGAGCAAGGCTTGCGCCGCGTCGCGCACTGCAGGAAGCAGGTCGGCATCGCGCATCAGATCGGCGACCTTGAACTGCAACAGACCGGTTTGCCGGGTGCCGAGCATCTCGCCGGGACCGCGCAGTTCGAGGTCTTTTTCGGCGATGACGAAGCCGTCGTTGGTCTCGCGCATGATGCCCAGGCGTTGGCGACCGATCTGCGACAGTGGCGGATGGTAGAGCAGCACGCAGTGACTGGCGGCGCTGCCGCGACCGACTCGCCCGCGCAACTGGTGCAGCTGGGCGAGACCCAGGCGCTCGGGGTTTTCAATGATCATCAGGCTGGCGTTGGGCACGTCGACGCCCACTTCGATCACCGTGGTCGCCACCAGCAATTGCAGGGCGCCGGCCTTGAACTCGGCCATGACCGCAGCCTTCTCGACGGGCTTCATGCGCCCGTGAATCAGTCCGACCCGCAATTCGCCAAGGGCGCTGGTCAGGTCTTCATAGGTGGTTTCGGCGGCCTGGCAGGTAAGCTCTTCGGATTCTTCGATCAGCGTGCACACCCAATACGCCTGACGACCCTCGGCGCAGGCAGCGCGCACGCGTTCGATGACTTCGATGCGCCGGGTGTCGGTGATCAGCACGGTGTTCACCGGAGTCCGGCCGGGCGGCAGTTCGTCGAGGATCGAGGTGTCGAGGTCGGCGTAGGCGCTCATGGCCAGGGTGCGCGGAATCGGCGTGGCGGTCATGATCAGTTGATGCGGGCACATCCGCCCGCCGACGCCTTTCTGGCGCAGGGCCAGACGCTGCTGCACGCCGAAGCGGTGCTGCTCGTCGATGATCGCCAGCGCCAGGTTCTTGAACTGCACTTCGTCCTGGAACAGCGCATGGGTGCCGACCACCATTGGAATGCCGTTGGCGATCTGCTCCAGCGCCGCTACGCGGTTTTTGCCTTTGAGCTTGCCGGCCAGCCAGGCAGTTTCAATACCCAGCGGCTCGAGCCAGCGCGTGAAGTTGATGAAGTGCTGTTCGGCGAGAATCTCGGTCGGCGCCATCAGTGCGACCTGAAAGCCAGCCTCCAGCGCCTGCAAGGCAGCGAGGGCGGCGACCACGGTCTTGCCGGCGCCGACATCACCCTGGATCAGGCGCAGCATCGGCTCGGGCTGACTGAGGTCGTAGGCGATTTCGTTGCCGACCCGTTGCTGCGCGCCGGTTGGCGGGAAGCCCAGGTTGGCCAGGTATTTCGCTGGGAGTACCTTGGCTTTCGGCAAGGCCGGCGCACGTTGGGAGCGCAGGCTCTCACGCAAGCGCTGCTGGGATAATTGATGGGTCAACAGCTCTTCGAACGCCAGGCGGTGCTGCGCCCAGTGATGACCCAGGGCGAGCTCGTCGACGTCGGCGTCCGCCGGTGGATGGTGCAGGTAACGAATGGCGTCATCCAGCGGAGCCAGCTGATAGTCCCGCGCCAGTTCTTCCGGCAGCCAGTCGGGCAAGCTGCGGGGACCAAGCAGGGCCAGGGTTTGCTGGCACAGCTGGCGCAGCCGCTGCTGGGTCAGGCCTTCGGTAAGCGGGTAGATCGGCGTCAGGGTTTGATCCACCGGTGGTGGTTCGTCGCCGCTGATGGCGCGGTATTCCGGGTGGTAGATTTCCAGCCCTGACGCGCCGGGCCGGGCCTCGCCATAACAGCGCACGCGGGTGCCGCGTTTGAGGCCTTCCTTTTGCGCGTTGCTGAAATGGTAGAAGCGCAGGCTGAGCCCGCCGGTACCGTCCTGCAGGCGTACCAGCAAGCTGCGACGCTTGCCCATGACCACGTCGGCGCCGCTGACGGTACCTTCGATCACAGCATCCTGACCCGGCCGCAGTTGACCGATCGGCACCACGCGGGTGCGGTCCTGATAGCGCAATGGCAGGTGAAACAGGACGTCCTGGAGATTCTCCAGGCCGACCTTGGCCAGTTTCTCGGCCATGGCCTCACCGACGCCCTTGAGCGCAGTGACCGGCACCTTCGACAGCTCAGTCATTGCGCCTGCTCAGGCCGCTGCTGGTGGCTTGGCCACCGAGCACAGGCGGATCGAGTCAGCGAGGATTTCGATGGCTTTCGGCCGTGGGAAGCTGGCGCGCCAGGCGATCGCCACCGTACGGAAGGGCACCGGCGGTGTCAGTGGACGGACTTCGATCACCCCGGGGGCGTAGTGATGGCTGTCCACCGCCGAGAGCGGCAGGATCGAAATGCCGAGGCCGGATGCGACCATGTGCCGGATGGTTTCCAGGGAGCTGGACTCGACCGTGGTGTGCTTGGCGCCTTCGCTGCCCTTCAGGGTCGGGCAGGCCTCGAGGACTTGATCGCGGAAGCAGTGACCTTCGCCGAGCAGTAGCAGGCTCTTGTCGTTGAGCAGGCTGGCGTCGATGGTCTTCTTCTGGGTCCAGGGGTGCCCGCTTGGCATCAGCACGTAGAACGGCTCGTCGTACAGTTGCAGGGTCAACACGTCCGCTTCGTTGAACGGCAGGGCGATGATGATCGCGTCCAGCTCGCCGTTGCGCAGTTTGTCGCGCAGTACGTGGGTAAAGTTTTCTTCGATGTACAACGGCATCTGCGGGGCGACCCGGTGCAGTTGCGGAATCAGGTGCGGGAACAGGTAGGGGCCGACCGTATAGATCGCGCCGACTTTCAGCGGCGCGGTCAGCTGGTTTTTCCCGGCTTGGGCCAGTTCACGGATGCCTTGGGCTTGTTCAAGAACCTTCTGCGCCTGGGCGACGATGCCTTCGCCCACCGGCGTCAGGCGCACTGCGCTTTTGCTGCGCTCGAAAATCAGCACACCGAGTTCGTCTTCAAGCTTCTTCACGCCGACCGACAGGGTCGGCTGGCTGACATGGCAACGCTCCGCCGCATGGCCGAAGTGCTGCTCTTGGGCGAGGGTAACGATGTAGCGTAATTCTGTGAGAGTCATAGTGGCGTCCATGAGGTTGCGAGCCAAGCATACCGGCTGCAATCGATAGACGCACGTTATCAGAGAGAAGGCGCAGAGCGACACTCTGCAATGCATGTTTGGCGGTGACTGACATGCAAAAGGCACCTTTTGGTGCCTTTTGTTATGACCGCTGTCCCCTGTGGCGAGGGGGCTTGCCCCCGTTGGGCTGCGTAGCGGCCCCAAACCCGGCGACCGCGACCCATCAGGAGTACCGCGGTCGCTGATTTTACGACTGCTGCGCAGCCGAGCGGGGGCAAGCCCCCTCGCCACAAGGGTTCTGTCTTAGCGTCGGCGTTTTTCCAGGGAATAAACGAACGGCGCAACGATTTCGATCGAACCATTGCTCAGCATGTCGGCCGGCGGCTTGGGCAGGGGCTGGGCGCGGCGAATCATTTCCAGGGTGGCCCGGTCCAGATCGGCATTGCCTGAACGTCCTACCAGCTCAAAGGACAGCACATTGCCTTCAGCGTCGACCACGAAGCGCAGACGGTTCAAACCTTCCTTGCCGCGTGCTTGAGCTCCAGCCGGGTACTTTTTGTACTTTTGCAGGTGCGCCAACAGCGTGCCTTGCCAGCTTTCCTTGGCGGCCTTTTGCGCCGCGGTAGGGCCGGGTGCAGGCGCCGCGGATTTTTCCGTCGGTGCAGGCGTCGGTGGAGCGTCGCTAGGTTTTTCCTCGGAAGGTTTTTCCTTTGGCAGCTCCGGCTTTTTCTCCACCGGCTTGGGGGGTTGTGGCTTTGGCTTGGGTTTGACCGGCTTGGGCACGGAGATGGTCGGTTTCGGCGCTTCCGCGAGTTTTGGCAATGGCAGTTCTTCCACCGGTGCCGGTGGTTGCGGCGGCGTCACGACCTTGGGTGGGGCAGGTGGCGGTGGTGCCGGAAGCTGCGCCAGTTCTACCACCATCGCCAGCGGTGGCAGTTCGACCGGCTGTGGCGACGACGACCAGTTGAGCGCGAGGAGAATCGCGACCGCATGGACGCCCAGCACCACGGCCAGGCTACCGCTGTAACGCGTCAGCTTTTGGCGCGTCGTGATCATTTCTTGGCTGCCGTCTCAAGTCCGACCAGGCCGACTTTGAGGTAGCCGGCTGCCCGCAGGGCATCCATCACGCTCATCAAGTCACCGTAGTCCACGCCTTTATCGGCCTGGAAGAAGATCGTCGTGTCTTTCTTGCCCTGGGTTTTGGCGTCGAGGGTCGCGCCAAGGGTTTCGGCTTTGACTTCGTCCTCACCGAGGAACAGGCGCTGATCCGCCTTGACGCTGAGGAACACCGGCTTCTCTGGTCGCGGCGCCGGTTTGGCGGACGAGGCGGGCAGGTCGACTTTGATGTCGACAGTCGCCAGCGGTGCGGCGACCATGAAGATGATCAGCAGCACCAGCATCACGTCGATAAACGGCGTGACATTGATTTCGTGGTTCTCGGCGAGATCGTCGTCAGCGCCTTCTCTCAAATGCAGGCCCATGGCCGATTACCCCATTTTCACCATGTGCGGTTGCGAGCTGCGCTCGGTAGGCAGGTGGTCGAGGTCGCGGCTGACCAGCAACAGGACTTCGGCCGAAGCATCGGAAACCTGAGCCTTGTAACCGGCGATGGAGCGGGCGAAGACGTTGTAGATCACCACCGCCGGGATTGCCGCGACCAGGCCCAGTGCCGTTGCCAGCAGGGCTTCGGCGATGCCGGGAGCAACCACGGCGAGGTTGGTGGTCTGGGTCTTGGCGATGCCGATGAAGCTGTTCATGATGCCCCACACGGTACCGAACAGACCGACGAAGGGCGCGGTGGAACCGATGGTTGCCAACACGCCGGTGCCGCTGCTCATGTTTCGCCCGCAGGCTGCAACGAGACGCTCGAGGCGGAAGGCGACGCGTTCTTTGATGCCTTCTTTTTCACGGCTGTTGACCGACAGGCGCATTTCTTCCAGTGCATCGTGGACCAGCAGGTTGGCGAGGGTGCCTGCCTTGGTGGCAGTGACGCTGGCTTCTTTAAGGGTCATGGCTTTTTTCAGGTGGACGATTTCAGCGCGCAGACGACGCTTGGCGCCCAGCAGCTCAAAGCCCTTGGCGATCCAGATGGTCCAGGTGATGATCGAGGCGATGGCCAGACCGATCATCACGACTTTCACGATGATGTCGGCATTCTGGTACATGCCCCAAGGCGACAGATCGTGGGCCATGCCCAGCGAGTGATCCGCCTCAAGTGCTTCAGGCAGGTCTTCGGCAGGTGTGCCTTCAGCGGCCAGGGCCGGGTCGGCGGCGACCGGAGTCACAGCCGCAGCGGCAGGCTCGGCACTGCCCTGAACGGCGGCCGCAGGCGGGGTGGCTGGCACAGGCTCATCGGCGAAAGCGGCGGTAGGCGCCAGCAGCAGGCTGAACAGCAGCGCTGTTACCATGCGCCATGCGCCTGACGGGTTCGCAAGTTTGGTTGGCGAAGCGGGGAGTCGATTGCTTGTCATGCTGGCCGGACCTGAGAGAAAAAGAGGGTGGATGTCCTTCCAGGCCTCGCAGGGCCGAGAACAAAATAGGCAGGCATTATTGCAAGTAATTCTTGTTAACAAAAGTAATACAGTATCTTTTTTTCTTCGATTGCTAGCCGCCGGTCTGTTCTCGACGCCAGGCAATGTGCTTCTGAAAGGAGTTTTGTGATGCCCATCCCTTCTGTTTTAATCGCCGGCTGCGGTGATGTCGGTAGCCGTCTGGCCACGCAACTGTTGGTCGACAATTGGCGGGTTTACGGGTTGCGGCGCAACATTTCAGGCTTGCCGAGCGGTGTCGAAGGCGTGGCGGGCGATCTGTTCAGCGAGCAGTGCCCGGCTGACTGGCCGACTGCATCGGTGGACTATCTGGTGTATTGCGCCGCGGCCACGGTGCACGATGAGGCGGGCTATCGCGCTGCCTATGTCGAAGGCCTGCAGCATGTGCTGGGGTGGTTGAAGCAGCATGGGCAGCAGCCCAAGCGCCTGTTGTTTGTCTCCAGCAGTAGTGTCTATGGCCAGCAGACCGGCGAATGGGTCGATGAAAATTCGCCAACCGAGGCCACTGGTTACTCCGGGCGCTTGATGCTCGAGGCTGAGCAAGTGGCTTTGCACAGCGGCATACCGGCGAGTCTGGTGCGCTTGACCGGTATTTACGGGCCGGGTCGAGAGTGGCTGTTGACCCAAGTGCGCCAAGGCTATCGCGTGGCGATCGACCCACCGCTGTATGGCAACCGGATTCACGTCGATGACGCTGCAGGTCTGCTGGCGTTCCTGCTCCAGGCGGAGTATCGGGGGGCGGCGCTGCAGGACTGTTACATCGGAGTCGACGATGCGCCTGTGCCGCTGGCGGAAGTGCTCGACTGGTTGCGCGAGTATCTGGGGGTCACTGAATGGGCCGCCGATGCCAGTGTCCGCCGCAACGGCAGCAAGCGCTGCAGTAATGCCCGGGCCCGGGCGTTGGGCTGGGTACCGCGCTATCCGAGTTTTCGTGAGGGGTATGCGGCGATTCTTGAGGGGCGTTGCTGACGGTCAATCACCGCGATACAAATGTGGGAGCGACGGTGCGGCGATCCCACATTGGATTTTTATTGCAGCTAGGATCACTGTTTTTCCAATAACCACTGTCGAGTGCCAGGAGAGAGCGATGGCACTTCATCGGCCCGGGCCCCGTTGACTGCCTGGAAGATTTCCAGTTGATTGCCCTTGCGGGTGAAAATCCACGGGTTGCCCCGGTCGCCTTGCTGCAGCCAGAGATTGTCATAACCGCCGCTCATGGATGCGCAATCGCCGGCGAGGCACAACGCGTAGCGATCAGCGCCTGGCAGCCCTTCTATCCGGCCGTCGGCCTGGAACTGAACGGTGCTGCCTTCGCCTGGGCCGCTAAGCACTTTCCAGCCGCCACCCATGTAAGCGGAGTACAAGGCTCGTTCAAAGCTGGCGCCGACCGGTGCGCCTTCGGGAACCGTGCCTTGTGCGCGGTGGAAAACCTGTTCCGGTTCGGAGTCGGTTGCCGCTTGTTGCAGCTGTTTGCCGTCGCGACTGAGTTCGCTGGCGGAGCTGCCATAGAAGTCGATCTTCCAGGCTCCGGATTCTTCACCCAGCAGCTTGCCATCGACATTCTCGAAACCGTTGGTGTATCGCGCCTGACCGGCTCTGGTATTGATGTCCCATTCCAGGTTCGGACCATAGGCCTGGAGGGCTTCACGCAAGGGACCGCCTTTGGCGGCAGCATCGATTGCCGCCTGGTTGATCCAGGTGCCGCCGATGTCGCGGTCGGCGGGATCGCTGGCACAACCACCGAGAAAAACGGCAAGCAGCGAGAGAGCAAGCGCTTTGCGCATGAGGGAATCCTTTCAAAACGAAAATGGCGCAGCACCATGGCTGCGCCAGAACTTGTGGCCCGAATTACTCGATGACGAGAATGGCGTCCATCTCGACCTGCGAGCCTTTTGGCAGTGCCGCAACGCCGATAGCGGCGCGAGCAGGGTAAGGCTGGTCGAAGTATTTGCCCATGATTTCGTTGACCTTGGCGAAGTGGCTCAGGTCGGTGAGGAAGATGTTCAGTTTGACGATGTCCTTGAACGAACCACCGGCGGCTTCAGCCACGGCCTTGAGGTTCTCGAACACCTGAACGGTCTGGGCTTCGAAGCCTTCGACCAGCTCCATGGTTTTCGGGTCCAGCGGGATCTGGCCGGACATGTAGACAGTATTGCCAGCCTTGATTGCCTGGGAATAAGTGCCGATGGCAGCAGGTGCCTTGTCGCTGGTGATAACGGTTTTGGTCATGAATGACTCCTTGTAATGGGCAGGCTACGCACGCATGCGAGTGATGCGGGTGACCCCGGTCAGGGCACGCAGTTTCTTGATCACGCGGGCCAGGTGCACGCGGTCGTGCACGCTGACCACCAGTTGGACCACGCTGATGCGACCATCGCGTTCGTCCATGCTGATTTTTTCGATATTGCCGTCGGCGGCATTGACGCTGCTGGCCAGCAGGGCGATCAGGCCGCGCTGGTGTTCCAGTTCGACGCGCAGTTCGACGTTGAATTCGCCGGTGACATCCTTGGCCCAGGAAAGCTGGATGCATTTTTCCGGGTTATGGCGGATTTCACTGATGTTGCGGCAGTTGTCCAGGTGCACCACCATCCCTTTGCCTGCGGACAGGTGGCCGACGATCGGGTCGCCAGGGATCGGTGTGCAACATTTGGCGTAGCTCAGGACCAGGCCTTCGGTACCGCGAATCGCCAGCGGGCCTTCGGCGCTTGGCAGCTGTTCGCCTTCGCCGAGCAGGCGGCGAGCGACGACATAGGCCATGCGATTGCCCAGGCCGATGTCTTCCAGCAGGTCTTCGATCAGCTCCAGGCGATATTCATGGAGCATCAACTGGATGCGCTCGGCCGGAACTCTTTCCAGCGAACTGTTGAACCCGTTGAGCACCTTGTTCAGCAAGCGTTCGCCGAGGCTGATGGACTCGGAGCGGCGTTGCAGTTTCAGGGCGTGACGAATATGCGTGCGGGCCTTGCCGGTGACCACGAAGTTGAGCCACGCAGGGTTTGGCCGCGCGCCCGGAGCGCTGACGATTTCCACGGTCGAGCCGCTTTGCAGCGGTTCGGACAGCGGTGCCAGGCGACGGTTGATCCGACAGGCGATGCAGCTGTTGCCGACGTCGGTGTGGACCGCGTAGGCGAAATCGACCGCCGTGGAGCCTTTGGGCAGCTCCATGATCCGGCCTTTGGGCGTGAAGACGTAGACCTCGTCAGGGAACAGGTCGATCTTCACGCTTTCGATGAATTCCAGGGAGTTGCCGGCGCGCTGCTGCATTTCCAGCACGCCTTTGACCCACTGGCGGGCGCGGGCATGGGTGCCTTTGGGTTGCTCGTCACCGGTGGATTTGTACAGCCAATGGGCGGCGATGCCGTTGTTGGCCATCTCTTCCATTTCACGGGTGCGGATCTGGATCTCGATCGGTACGCCGTGCATGCCGAACAGCGTGGTATGCAGTGACTGATAGCCGTTGGCTTTGGGGATCGCGATGTAATCCTTGAAGCGCCCCGGCAGCGGTTTATATAAGTTATGTACAGCACCGAGCACCCGGTAGCAGGTATCGACCTTGTCGACGATGATCCGGAACGCGTAGACGTCCATGATCTCGTTGAACGCCCGACGCTTGCCGCGCATCTTCTTGTAGATGCCGTAGATGTGTTTCTGCCGACCGCTGACCTCGCCCTGTATGCCGTCGATGGCCAGGCAGTGGCTGAGGGATTCTTCGATCTTGTTGACGATTTCCTTGCGGTTGCCCCGGGCGCGCTTGACCGCCTGGTAGATTCGCGCGGAACGCATCGGGTGCATGGCCTTGAAGCCGAGGTCTTCGAATTCTACGCGGATACTGTGCATGCCCAGGCGGTTGGCGATCGGCGCATAGATCTCCAGGGTTTCCTTGGCGATCCGCCGGCGTTTCTCGCCGGACAACACTTCCAGGGTCCGCATGTTGTGCAGGCGGTCGGCCAGCTTGACCAGGATCACGCGAATATCGCGGGCCATGGCCATGGCCATTTTCTGGAAGTTTTCGGCTTGGGCTTCGGCCTTGGTCTCGAAGTTCATCTGGGTCAGTTTGCTGACCCCGTCGACCAGTTCGGCCACGGTTTCACCGAACTGCGCCGAGAGCGCTTCCTTGGCAATGCCGGTGTCTTCGATCACGTCATGCAGCATGGCCGCCATCAGGCTCTGATGGTCCATATGCATGTCGGCAAGAATATTCGCCACCGCCAGCGGGTGCGTGACGTAGGCTTCACCGCTACGACGGCGTTGGCCGTCGTGGGCTTGTTCGGCGTAGAAGTACGCTCGGCGAACCAGGTTGACCTGGTCCGTGCCGAGATAGGTCGATAAGCGATCGGCGAGGGCGTCTATGCTCGGCATGATGACTCCTGCCGATGGCTGTGACCCTGCGCCGTGCTACGTCGACCAGGCATAGGCTTAGACGGCCTCGTTGGACTCGTCCTCGAACGCCGCGAACAGCGGTTCGTCTTCAACGATTTCAGCTTCAGCGATAACTTCATAGCTCATCAGGCCAGCCGCGATTTCGCGCAACGCCATGACTGTAGGCTTATCGTTTTCCCAAGCCAGCTTTGGCTCTTTGCCGCCGGTCGCCAATTGACGAGCACGTTTGGTAGAGAGCATGACCAGCTCAAAGCGGTTAGCCACGTGATCTAGGCAGTCTTCAACGGTTACGCGGGCCATGGTATTCCTCGTAGCAAATGCAATATGCGCGCTGCCCGGATGGGCGAGCGGACTGAACAGTTTAAAAAAACACCAGCGTTTAGGGAAGCGCTGATTTTTCAACTGACTCTCCAACACGCTACAAGGGCCAATGTAAAGCCCTTGCAGCGGTTTAGGGAAGTGCTCTTTAGCCCAATAGTTCAGCCAGTAATTTGCCGAAACGCTGCTGCTGGCGTTTTTGATGGAGCTGGTTGGTGCGGAAAATCGCTTTCAGATCCTCCAGGGCAGTCGCAAAATCATCGTTGATGATCAGGTAGTCATAGTCGACGTAATGACTCATCTCGCTGACCGCTTCACGCATCCGGCCTTCGATGATTTCATCGCTGTCCTGGCCGCGATTGGTCAGGCGCTGACGCAAAGCCTGCTGGGACGGCGGCAGAATAAAGATCGAGCGGGCCTGGGGCATCAACTTGCGTACTTGCTCGGCGCCTTGCCAGTCAATTTCCAGGATCAGGTCGTGGCCTTCATCCAGGGTCTGCTGCAAATGGCTTTGCGAGGTGCCATAGAGGTTGCCGAAAACTTCGGCGCGCTCGAGGAAATCACCGTGTTCGATCATTCGCACGAACTCGGCGCGCTCGACGAAGTTGTAATTCACGCCATCGACTTCACCCGGGCGCATGGCGCGGGTGGTGTGGGAAACCGATACGCGGATTTGCGGCTGCGCGTCGATCAGGGCCTTGACCAGGCTGGTCTTGCCCGCGCCCGAAGGCGCGGAAATGATGTAGAGGGTGCCGGTGCTGTGGGTCATGTCGGGATAGCCTTACTCAATATTCTGCACTTGTTCGCGCATCTGCTCGATCAACACTTTGAGGTTGACCGCAGCCTGGGTGCTACGCGGGTCGAAGGCTTTGGAGCCCAGTGTGTTGGCTTCACGGTTGAGCTCCTGCATCAGGAAGTCCAGGCGCCGACCGGCAGCGCCACCGGACTTGAGCACGCGGCGAACTTCAATGATGTGGGTGCTCAACCGGTCCAGTTCTTCGGCCACGTCGCTTTTTTGCGCGAGCATGACCATTTCCTGTTCCAGGCGCTGCGGGTCCAGTTCGGCCTTCATGTCGGCGAAGCGGTCGAGGACTTTCTGGCGCTGGGTCGCGAGCATCTGCGGGACCAGTTCACGCAGGGTTACCACGTCTTCTTCGATGGAGCTCAGGCGGTCGCTGATCAGTCGGGCCAGCTCCGCGCCTTCGCGCTCGCGGCCACTCTTGAGCTCTTTCAAGCCCTGGTTGAACAGGGTCAAGGCTTCAGCGTTCAGCGCTTGCGGGTCGCTCGCGTCGGCCACCAGCACGCCCGGCCAGGCCAGGACTTCCAGCGGGTTCAAGGCTGCCGGGTGCTTGATCAGGCTGGCCACGGTCTCCGCCGCGGCAACCAGCTGCGCGGCGCGTTCGCGATCAACCTGCAATGGCTTGCCAGTGGTTTCTTCGGTAAAGCGCAGGGTGCATTCGAGTTTTCCGCGGGACAAACCCTGGCGCAGCGCTTCGCGAACAGCGCCCTCAAGGTCACGAAAAGACTCCGGCAGACGCAGGTGCGGTTCCAGGTAGCGGCTGTTGACCGAGCGCAACTCCCAACTCAGGGTGCCTTGGGCGCCGGCTTTTTCGACGCGGGCGAAGGCGGTCATGCTGTGCACCATGGAGGTACCTCGCGATTCGGGCCCACTACCAACCTTGAAGGGTTTGCGCGGGCCTGATGGATAAATTAAAGCCGACAGGCTGTAAAGGCGCAGGATTGTAACGCAGTGCAGCGAATGCCCCCAAACCCGGCGTGTGACAAAGCGCTGCGGGCGCCCGGCGGTCGGCCTCAAGCCCTTGTTCAGAGCCTTCGGTCGCGACGCAGGTTTTTTAGAAGTGCCCAGTCGGTGCTGCGGGCTCTATAATGCTCGGCAGATTTCCGTCCTCGTACAGGTATTCCCTATGAAACGTCCAAGTGGTCGCGCTGCCGATCAGCTCCGCTCGATCCGCATCACCCGCAACTACACCAAACACGCCGAGGGATCTGTACTGGTCGAGTTCGGTGACACCAAGGTGATTTGCACGGTCAGCGTCGAAAATGGCGTGCCGCGCTTCCTCAAGGGTCAGGGCCAGGGCTGGTTGACTGCTGAATACGGCATGCTGCCGCGCGCCACTGGCGAGCGTAACCAGCGTGAAGCGAGCCGTGGCAAACAAGGTGGTCGCACTCTGGAGATCCAGCGTTTGATCGGCCGTTCCCTGCGCGCCGCACTGGACATGTCCAAGCTGGGCGATGTCACCCTGTACGTCGATTGCGATGTGATCCAGGCTGATGGCGGCACTCGCACCGCGTCGATCACCGGGGCCATGGTTGCCCTTATCGATGCCTTGAAAGTGATCAAGAAGCGTGGCGGCCTGAAAGGCGGTGACCCGCTCAAGCAAATGATCGCGGCTGTTTCGGTGGGTATGTACCAGGGCGAGCCTGTGCTTGATCTGGATTACCTGGAAGACTCGGCTGCCGAGACTGACCTCAACGTCGTGATGACCAGCACCGGTGGCTTCATTGAGGTTCAGGGCACTGCCGAAGGCGTACCGTTCCAGCCTGAAGAGCTGAACGCGATGCTGGCGTTGGCGAAGAAAGGCATGAACGAGATTTTCGAGTTGCAGAAAGCGGCTCTGGCTGACTGATTGACCCGATTTCCAGCAAGGAGAGCGTCATCATGAGTGAGGATCAACTGCCACTGCCTGCGCCGAGCCGTGAGGTTCGCCAGTGGGCGATGTTTTGTCACTTGTCCGCATTGCTGGGGATCTGGATTCCTTTCGGTACCTTGATCGGGCCGCTGATTCTCTGGCAGTGGAAGCGCGAGACCGACCCGTTCATCGATGCCCAGGGCAAGGAAGCGCTGAACTTCCAGATCACCGTCGCCATTGCCTCGGCGATCTGCTTCTTGCTGATGATCATAGTGATCGGGTTCTTCCTGTTCGGGCTGGTGGCGATCGGCGCTCTGGTGCTGACGATCATTGCCGGGGTCAAGGCCAATGAAGGGCAGCCGTATCGCTATCCGTTCACCTGGCGGTTGATCAAGTAAGCGCTCACCGCAATCCCTTGTAGGAGCGAGCTTGCTCGCGATGAGGCCGTCACAGGCAACTGAGATGTTGACTGACAGATCGCTATCGCGAGCAAGCTCGCTCCTACATGGAATCAGCGGACACAAAAAAGCCGACATCGCTGTCGGCTTTTTTGTGGCTGTGAAACGACGCTTAGATGGTCAGCGTCCAGTCGTAGTCCACGATCAGTGGCGCATGCTGCGAGAAACGCGGCTGACGCGGCAGGCGTGCACTACGGACGAAACGACGCAGGCCCGGAGTCAGCAGCTGGTAGTCGAAACGCCAGCCCAGGTTGAGCATCTCGGCCTGTTCGTTGTCCGGCCACCAACTGTACTGGTCACCTTCACGGCTGACTTCACGCAGGGCATCGACATAACCCATGTTGCCGACAATCTCGTCCATCCAGGCCCGTTCAGGCGCCAGGAAGCCCGGAGATTGCTGGCTGTCGCGCCAGTTCTTGATATCCAGCTTCTGTTGGGCCACGTAGAGCGAGCCACAATAAATGTACTCGCGCCGTTTGCGCCGCTGTTTATCCAGATAGCGGGCGAAGTCGTCCATAAACTTGAACTTCTGGTTCAAGTCTTCATCGCCATTCTGCCCTGATGGAAGCAGCAAGGTCGCGATGCTGACCTTATCGAAATCGGCTTGCAGGTAGCGCCCGTAGCGGTCTGCCGTCTCGAAACCGAGACCACTGATGACAGCCTTCGGTTGCAGCCGCGAATACAAAGCCACGCCACCTTGGGCGGGGACTTCGGCTTCGCAGGCATAAAGGAAGTAGCCATCCAGTTGGAAGGCTGGGTCGTCCAGTTCAAAGGCGGAGGCGCGGGTGTCCTGCAGGCAGATGACGTCGGCGTTCTGTGCTTGCAGCCAACTGAGCAAACCACGCTCGACTGCAGCCTGAATACCATTGACGTTCACACTGATGATCCGCATAAATGGCCCCAAAAATCGCGTGCGTGTATGATACCCGAGGTCTACCTAATTAGCTAAATCCGTGATATTGGGGCTTTTTTCATGCAGGCGTATCAGCGCGATTTCATTCGTTTTGCCATCGATCGCGGCGTTTTGCGCTTCGGTGAGTTCACCCTGAAGTCCGGGCGTACCAGTCCTTACTTCTTCAATGCCGGTCTGTTCAACAGCGGTTCGGCCCTGGCGCAGCTCGGTCGCTTCTACGCGGCAGCCATTGTTGAAAGCGGAATTTCTTTCGACGTACTGTTCGGCCCGGCCTACAAAGGCATTCCTTTGGCGGCGACCACTGCTGTGGCCCTGGCTGAGCACCACCTGCTCGATCTGCCATGGTGCTTCAATCGCAAGGAAGCCAAGGCTCACGGTGAGGGCGGCAGCCTGGTCGGCGCTCCGCTGGCGGGTGATGTGTTGATCATCGACGACGTGATCACTGCCGGCACGGCAATCCGCGAGGTGATGCAAATCATCGCTTCCCAGGACGGCGCCAAGGCTGCCGGTGTGTTAATCGCCCTGAATCGTCAGGAGCGTGGCACCGGTGAATTGTCGGCTATTCAGGAAGTGGAGCGTGACTTTGGCATTCCAGTGATCAGCATTGTTTCGCTGAACCAGGTGCTCGAGTTCCTGGCTGACGATCCGCAGCTCAAGCAACACCTGCCGGCAGTTGAAGCCTACCGCGCACAGTTCGGCGTCTGACCACAAATCCCCTGTGGGAGCGAGCTTGCTCGCGATGAGGCCTTCACATTCAAAATTGATGTGACTGAAAGACCGCTATCGCGAGCAAGCTCGCTCCCACAGGGATCGCAGACAAAAAAAGACCCCGCTCAGCCAGGCTGAGCGGGGTCTTTTGGTATGCGTTGCTTAGTGACGCTTGCGATTGCTGATCAGCGTACCCACACCTGTATCGGTGAAGATTTCCAGCAACACCGCGTTCGGAACGCGACCGTCGATGATGTGCGAAGTGGCCACGCCGCCTTGCACCGCTTCCAGTGCACAACGGATCTTCGGCAGCATGCCGCCGTAGATGGTCCCGTCAGCGATCAGCTCGTTGACTTGCTCGGTAGTCAGGCCTGTCAGGACCTGGCCTTGCTTGTCCATCAGGCCCGCGATGTTGGTCAGCAGCATCAGCTTCTCGGCCTTGAGGGCTTCAGCGACTTTGCCGGCCACCAGGTCCGCGTTGATGTTGTACGACTCGCCATTGGCGCCGACACCGATAGGGGCGATGACCGGGATGAAATCGCCTTTGACCAGCAGGTTCAGCAGGTCGGTGTTGATCCCGACAACTTCGCCAACGTGGCCGATGTCGATGATTTCCGGGGTGGTCATTTCCGGCGTCTGGCGGGTGACGGTGAGCTTTTTCGCGCGAATCAGCTCGGCGTCCTTGCCGGTCAGGCCGATGGCGCTGCCGCCATGACGGTTGATCAGGTTGACGATGTCCTTGTTCACCTGGCCGCCGAGGACCATTTCCACGACGTCCATGGTCTGCGAATCGGTGACGCGCATACCGTCGACGAAATGGCTCTCGATCGACAGCCGCTTGAGCAGATCACCGATCTGCGGGCCGCCGCCGTGAACGACCACCGGGTTGATGCCCACGGCCTTCATCAGCACGATATCGCGAGCAAAGCCGGTTTTCAGCTCGTCACTTTCCATAGCGTTGCCGCCATATTTGATCACCAGCGTCTTGCCGACGTAGCGGCGAATATAAGGCAGCGCTTCGGATAGAACCTTGGCGGTGTTGGCGGCGGCATCGCGTTCGAGGGTCATTCAGGGCTCCGGTGAAACTGTTTAGTGAATCAGAACGGTAGTTGTAGATCAGGGGCAACACGTTTCAGCTGAGCGTGGAACACGTCCTTGATGCGCTGCAACTCGGCCTCGGTATCGGCTTCGAAACGCAGTACCAGCACCGGCGTGGTGTTGGAAGCGCGAACCAGGCCCCAGCCTTCGGCGTAGTCGACCCGCACACCATCGATGGTGGTCAGGTCGGCGCCTTCGCCCCACTGCGCGTCGTGCAATGCATCAATGATGCTGAATTTGCTCTCTTCGGTCACATGGATATTGATTTCCGGCGTAGAAATATCGTTCGGGAAGGTCGCAAACAACTCCTCCGCAGTGGATTTTTCCTTGCTGAGGATCTCCAGCAGTCGCGCGGCGCTGTAGATGCCGTCGTCGAAACCGAACCAGCGCTCCTTGAAGAAGATATGCCCGCTCATTTCACCGGCCAACAGCGCGCCAGTTTGCTTCATTTTCTTTTTGATCAACGAATGACCGGTCTTCCACATTAGAGGACGACCACCGTACTCCTTGATCAGTGGCGTCAGGCGACGGGTGCATTTGACGTCGAAAATGATCTCTGCGTCCGGATTGCGTGCCACAACGTCGCGGGCGAACAGCATCAACAGCCGGTCCGGGAAGACGATGTTGCCGGTGTTGGTTACCACGCCGACGCGATCGCCATCGCCGTCGAAGGCCAGGCCCAGGTCGGCGTTCACTTCCTTGACCTTGGCGATCAGGTCCACCAGGTTTTCAGGCTTGCCCGGATCCGGGTGGTGGTTCGGGAAGTTGCCGTCGACTTCGCAGAACAGTGGGATGACTTCGCAGTTCAGGGCTTCGATCAGTTGCGGGGCGATCACGCCGGCGGCGCCGTTGCCGCAATCGACTACCACTTTCAGGCGGCGAGCCAGTTTGATGTCCTGGACGATTTCGGTGTTGTAGCGCTCGAGTATCTCGACCTGGGTGATGCTGCCCTTGCCGCTGCTCAGGTTATTGGTCTTGAGGCGTTCGTGCAGGGCCTGGATCTGTTCGTTCGCCAGGGTGTCACCGGCAATGACGATCTTGAAACCGTTGTAGTTCGACGGGTTGTGGCTACCGGTAAGCATCACACCGGATTTGCCGGCCAGTACGTTGGCGGCGTAATACAGCGCAGGCGTTGGCACCAGGCCGACGTCGCTGACGTGGCAACCGCTGTCGGCCAGGCCCTGGATCAGACGTTCCACCAGCTCTGGACCGGACAGGCGGCCGTCGCGGCCAACGGAAACGTTTGGTTCGTCCTGGGCCAGGCTCTGGGAGCCGATGGCGCGTCCGAGCCAGTAAGCGGTTTCAGCGTTCAAGAATTCCGGGACGGTGCCGCGGATGTCGTAGGCGCGGAAAATGCTGTCAGGGAAGTTCGGTGCGACTTGGGCTGGGGTGCTCATTTCTGGAAATGCTCCATCTCGAAAGTGGCTGGACCTGCCTGCGAAAAACTCGTCGGCAGTCTCAAACTGAAGGATATGACGGCGTATTCGGCAGAGAGTTCGTGGTGTGCAAAGGCCATGCCACCAAAGTCCGTAACCGAATGGCTGGTCAATGCCTTGATTTTCGGCGGTAAAGGTTCCAATGAAGGCTGCGCAATTTTTTCGTCCCTGAAATACAAAGTGCGGGTTTCAGGCCGGGCAGGGCCCCCGGCCGTCCTATGATCAGTGGCTGCCGGAGTGCCCGAAACCGCCGGTGCCGCGCTGGGATTCATCAAACTCTTCGACCAGCTCGAAGTGCGCTTGAACCACGGGAACCAGCACCAACTGGGCCAGACGTTCGCCAATCACGATGGTGAAATCGGTCTGGCCACGGTTCCAGCACGACACCATCAGCGGGCCCTGGTAATCGGAGTCGATCAGGCCGACCAGATTGCCCAGCACGATGCCGTGCTTATGGCCCAGGCCTGAGCGCGGCAGAATCAGTGCCGCTAAACCCGGATCGCCGATGTAAACCGACAGGCCGGTAGGGATCAGCAGGGTTTCGCCTGGCTTGATGGTAGTGTCTTTTTCCAGCATGGCGCGCAGGTCGAGGCCGGCGGAACCCGGTGTGGCGTACTGCGGCAGCGGGAATTCAGTACCAATGCGTGGGTCGAGGATCTTGGCTTGTAAGGTGTGCATGCGAGTTAAACCTGGTTCAGACGTTCGGCGATAAAAGTGATCAGCTGGCGGGCAATCTTGCCCTTGCTGGTCTGGGCAAAGAGCGTTGCGTGCAACTCCCGGTCAATCACGCTGCAGGCGTTTTCCTCGCTATTGAAGCCAATGCTCGGGTTGGCGACATCGTTGGCAACGATCAGATCGAGGTTTTTGTCTTTCAATTTGCGTGCAGCATAGTCGAGCAGATGTTCGGTTTCAGCAGCGAAGCCGACACTGAACGGACGGTCGGGACGGGTGGCGATGGTGGCCAGAATGTCTGGGTTGCGCACCATCTGTAGCAACAAGCCGTCGCCGTTCGTAGGGTCTTTCTTGAGTTTTTGTGGGGCGACGACTTCCGGGCGGTAGTCGGCGACCGCCGCGGAGGCGATGAACAGGTCGCAGGGGATCGCTGCTTCGCAGGCGGCCAGCATGTCCCGGGCGCTGACCACATCGATTCGGGTTACCCGATCCGGGGTCGGCAAATGTACCGGGCCGGTGATCAAGGTCACGCGGGCGCCGGCCTCGACAGCTGCTTCCGCCAGGGCGAAGCCCATTTTTCCGGAGCTGTGGTTGGTGATGTAGCGCACCGGGTCAATGTTTTCCTGGGTCGGGCCGGCGGTGATCAGCACGTGCTTGCCGGTCAACGACTGGCGCTTGAAACACTCGGCAGCACAGAGCGCCAGGTCGTCGGCTTCGAGCATGCGGCCCATGCCGACGTCGCCGCAGGCCTGGCTCCCGGAGGCCGGGCCGAACACCCGCAGGCCACGGCTTTCGAGCAACTGGGTGTTGGCCTGGGTGGCCGGATCGCGCCACATGGCCTGGTTCATGGCCGGGGCAATAGCGACGGTGGCGTCGGTAGCCAGGACCAGGGTGGTCAGCAGGTCATCGGCGATGCCTTGGGCCAGGCGGGCGATCAGGTCCGCGGTGGCAGGGGCGATCAATACCAGATCGGCCCATTTCGCCAGCTCGATATGGCCCATCGCGGCTTCGGCCGCCGGGTCGAGCAGGTCCATATGGACCGGGTGCCCCGACAGGGCCTGCATGGTCAGCGGGGTGATGAACTCGCTGCCACCACGGGTCATGACCACGCGCACTTCGGCGCCCTGATCGAGGAGTCGGCGAACCAGTTCGGCGCTCTTATAAGCGGCAATGCCACCGCCGACGCCGAGAACAATGCGTTTCCGATACAGACGCTGCATAGGCTTGCCTTTCTGTTCAGTGATGACTGCGCGCAATACCCCTCCCCAGGTGAAATCGCACGCAAAAAAGATGGGCTAAGATAGCACAGCGACCGCCACGGAACAGCGGCGCCCACACACATGGAGGTGCTATGAGCATTCGCGATTGGCCTGCGGCGGAGCGTCCGCGGGAGAAACTTCTGGAGCAGGGTTCGGCCAGTCTTTCCGACGCCGAGTTGCTGGCGATCTTTCTACGAACCGGGGTCAGCGGTAAAAGTGCGGTGGATCTTGCCCGGCACTTGCTGCTTCAGTTTGGCAGCCTGCGGGCGTTGCTGGAGGCGGATCAGCCAACGTTCAATCGCCAGTTGGGGTTGGGTCCGGCGAAATTCGCTCAATTGCAGGCGGTGCTGGAGATGGCTCGGCGGCATTTGGCCGAAAGGTTACGGCGGGGCTCAGTGCTGGAAAGTCCGTTAGTCGTGCGCGACTACCTCAAGGCGTTGCTTCGGCATGAGCCCCATGAAGTGTTTGGGTGTCTGTTTCTGGATACCAAGCATCGCGTGCTGGGGTTCGAGGCGCTGTTCAGAGGCTCGATCGACACGACCAGTGTCTATCCCCGGCAGGTGGTCAAGCGCGCGTTGGCATACAATGCGGCGGCCTTGATTTTGTGTCACAACCACCCTTCGGGCATCGCCGAGCCGAGTCAGGCCGATCGCGTACTGACCAAGCGCCTGCAGAAGGCGCTGGATCTGATCGATGTCCGGGTGCTCGACCATTTCATCATCGGTGACGGCGATCCGCTGTCGATGTCCGAGTATGGGTGGATGTAGAGAGGCAGCGGCAAGCCTCAAGCTGCAAGCGGCAAGACAGAGCGGTACGCGTAGCGCTCTGAACTTGCGGCTTGCAGCTGGCTACTTGACGCTGACCTTCGAGTAGTCCTGGCGACCGAACGGGCTGACCTGGTAGCCCTGCACCTCCTTGCGCGTCAGAGCGAAGGCGGTCGGATGCGCCAGGGGCAGCCAGAGCGCCTGGTGCTGGATTTGCGCCTGAGCCTGTTGGTACAACTTGCTGCGCACACCTTGCTCGCTGGTGGTCTTGCCGGCGCTGATCAGTTTGTCCAGGCCCTGGTCGCAGTAGCGGGCGAAGTTGGTCCCGGATTTCACCGCGGCGCAGGAAAACTGCGGGGTGAGGAAGTTATCCGGGTCGCCGTTATCGCCAGCCCAGCCCATGAACAGCAGGTCGTGCTCACCGGCTTTGGCCCGGCGAATCAGCTCGCCCCACTCGATAACCCGAATCTCGGCCTGAATGCCGACCTCGGCCAGATCCGCCTGCAACAGCTGGGCGCCCAGGCTTGGGTTGGGGTTGAGCAGACTGCCCGAGGGGCGGGTCCAGAGGGTGGTTTTGAAGCCGTCCTTGAGCCCGGCCCTGGCCAGCAGCTCCCGCGCCTTGGCGACGTTATGGGAGTAGCCTGGCAGTTCCTGGGCGTAGCTCCAGGTGTTGGGTGGGTAAGGGCCATTAGCGGGTTCGGCAGTGTCTTCGAAGACGGCCTTGAGGTAGCTGGACTTGTCGAAAGCGAGGTTGATTGCCTGGCGGACTTCAGGCTTGTCCAGCGGCGGGTGCTGGCTGTTGATGGCGACAAACGCCGTCATGAAGGCCGCGGTGCTCTCGACTTTAAGCGTCGATTCCTTGCTGGCGACTTGCACGTCCAGGGGTTTGGGCGACAGGGCGATCTGGCACTCGTTGCGCCGCAATTTTTGCAGGCGCACGTTGGCGTCCGGGGTGATGGCGAACACCAGGGTGTCCACCGCAGGCTTGCCGCCGAAGTAGTCGCGGTTGGCCTTGTAGCGAACCGCCGCGTCCTTCTGGAAGCGCCCGAAGATGAACGGGCCGCTGCCGATCGGCTGGCTGTTGAGCTTCTCCGGGGTGCCGGCCTTGAGTAGCTGGTCGGCATACTCTGCCGAATAGATCGAGGCGAAGCCCATGCTCAGGGTCGCGAGGAAGGTCGAATCCGGGTGGTCGAGGGTGAACCGCACAGTCAGCGGGTCGAGCGCGTCGATTTTTTTGATCAGCGCCGGCAACTGCATCGATTGCGCATGGGGGAAACCGCTCTGGGCGACCTTATGCCATGGGTTGGCGGGGTCAAGCATCCGCTCGAAGCTGAACTTCACATCTTCTGCAGTCAGCTCGCGACTGGGGCTGAAGTACTCGGTGCGATGGAATTTCACCTGCGGATGCAGCTTGAAGACATACGTCAGGCCGTCCGTGGAAACTTCCCAACTGTCAGCGAGGCTGGGTACCACTTTGCCGCTGGTGGTGTCGAAGTCCACCAAGCGATTCATCAGTACGTCGGCGGACGCATTGGTGGTGGTCAGCGAATTGTATTGCACCACGTCGAACCCTTCCGGGCTGGCCTCGGTGCAGACGCTGAGGGCGGCGGCATGGGCCAGCGGGCTCAGAAGGGGAATGAGCAGTAGCGGTAGGGCAGCGAGGCGCATATTCGGTTTCCTTTGCAGATCGAAGGCCCATCTGCGAGTGCAGTCTGGAAAAGGCTTACCCTAGTGGCCTCGTTTGAAAATGACTATCCAATTTTTCAGATTGGCGTTTGCGGCGTGTGGTCTTTCAAGGGGGAAATGGCCAGATGAGTGGTATTTCTGACAAAACCAGAGCATTTTTTCTGAAAAACAGCCCCATTGCCTCGTTTGATCAAGGTCATTTACGGGTAATCTGTATAGCTGAGTCGTGTGTAATGGCAACCAGGCGCAAGTTCTGCGACGAGCGGTAACCTGCGTCGGCAGCCTTTGACTGAGGCGCCCGGAGCAAGAAAACCGGGGCTTCAAGAAAGGCAGATCACATCGCCTGTTGTTGCAGTGGGGTCTTTCTGGTATAAAGCAGCGCTCTTTTCTAGGGGCCCGGTTCCTTCGCTTGTAGGTGTAGCCGGTAAGACCCTTAAAGAAACGCGGCGCCTGGCGCCAAATTGACTGAGAGATTAAGCGGCCAACCCATGCCGGGTTGGGCATGTGGTTTTAGAGGGCTGAGGCATGTCGAGAGTCTGTCAAGTTACCGGTAAGGGTCCGGTGACTGGGAATAACATTTCCCACGCAAATAACAAAACCCGTCGTCGTTTCCTGCCGAACCTGCAGCATCACCGCTTCTGGGTTGAAGAAGAGAAACGTTTCGTGCGTCTGCGCGTATCTGCCAAAGGCATGCGTATCATCGACAAGCGTGGCATCACTGTCGTGCTGGCCGAAATCCGCCGTGCTGGCAAGATCTAAGGGAGCTAATCATGCGTGAATTGATCCGTTTGGTGTCGAGCGCTGGTACAGGCCATTTCTACACCACTGATAAGAACAAGCGCACCACTCCGGATAAAATCGAAATCAAAAAATTCGATCCGCGGGTTCGCAAGCACGTGATCTACAAAGAAGCCAAAATCAAGTAATTGGTTTTGTCTCTTAAGAAAAAGGCCCGTATCGCGAGATACGGGCCTTTTTCTTTGTGCCGGATTTTTGCCTTTTAAAAGCGGCAGTACGTCAGGCCTTTTGCTCGAACACCACATAGATCTTGCGGCAGGTCTCCAGCACTTCCCAGGTGCCTCTGAAGCCGGCCGGGATCACAAAACGGTCACCGGCGCGCAGAGTCTTGGCATTGCCTTCGTAATCGCGCAATACCGAGACCCCTTGGACGATCTCGCAGTATTCGTGCTCGGTATAGTTGACTGTCCATTGGCCTACGGCGCCTTCCCACACACCGGCGCTCATCTGACCACAAGGGCTGTTGTAGTGGTTGTAGATGGCTTGCTCCGGGTCGCCCTTGAGGACTTTTTCCTGGGCCGGGCGAAAGCGCTCTGCCTGAGTGTTGGCCTGGTTGAAGTCGACGATGTCCTGGATGCTCATTCTTGTTGTCCCCCGTGATTGCGGCGTGAGTGGCTGGTAAGCCCAAAGTCTATGTTTATTAAAATGAACATCGCAAGGCCGTTTGAGCGCTCTGTGTCAAATATATTGAAACTTGAGGTGCCGCTGGTTTAGGGTGATGGTTGCCTTGGGCCGAAGTGAAAGATGGCCGGGCAGAATTCCTGAGGGTGCCTGCGTAGAACGCGTAGCGCCTGTATTCAATAAGAGGAGGACACTCGTATGACCACCCTGACTCGTGCCGATTGGGAACAACGCGCCCGCGATCTGAAGATCGAAGGCCGCGCTTACATCAATGGCGAATACACCGCAGCAGTCTCCAATGAGACGTTCGAGTGCATCAGCCCGGTCGATGGTCGTCTGCTGGGCAAGATCGCCAGCTGTGACGCCGCCGACGCCCAGCGCGCAGTTGAAAACGCCCGCACCACCTTCAATTCCGGTGTCTGGTCGCGGCTGGCGCCGAGCAAGCGCAAGTCCACCATGATTCGTTTCGCCGGCCTGCTGAAAAAGCACGCCGAAGAACTGGCCCTGCTTGAAACCCTCGACATGGGCAAGCCGATCAGCGATTCCCTGGGCATCGACGTTCCGCGCGCCGCGCAAGCGCTGAGCTGGAGCGGCGAAGCCATCGACAAGATCTACGATGAAGTCGCCGCCACGCCGCACGATCAGCTGGGTCTGGTGACCCGCGAGCCAGTCGGTGTAGTGGCCGCTATCGTGCCATGGAACTTCCCGTTGATGATGGCCTGCTGGAAACTTGGCCCGGCGTTGTCCACCGGTAACTCGGTGATCCTCAAGCCGTCCGAAAAGTCGCCGCTGACTGCCATCCGCATCGCCGCTCTGGCCGTTGAAGCCGGTATTCCAGCGGGTGTGCTGAACGTGCTGCCTGGCTACGGCCATACCGTCGGCAAGGCGCTGGCCTTGCACATAGACGTCGACACCCTGGTATTCACCGGCTCGTCGAAGATTGCCAAGCAGTTGCTGATCTACTCTGGCGAATCGAACATGAAGCGCGTCTGGCTCGAAGCCGGTGGCAAGAGCCCGAACATCGTGTTCGCCGATGCCCCGGACCTGCAAACCGCCGCCGAAGCCGCGGCCGGTGCCATCGCATTCAACCAGGGCGAAGTCTGCACCGCCGGTTCGCGTCTGCTGGTCGAGCGTTCGATCAAGGACCGCTTCCTGCCGTTGGTGATCGAAGCCCTGAAAAGCTGGAAGCCTGGCAATCCGTTGGACCCGGCGACCAACGTCGGTGCGCTGGTGGATACCCAGCAGATGAATACCGTGCTGTCGTACATCGAATCCGGTCATAGCGATGGGGCCAAACTGGTAGCGGGTGGCAAGCGCATCCTCGAGGAAACTGGAGGCACCTACATTGAGCCGACGATTTTCGATGGCGTAAACAATGCGATGAAAATCGCCCAGGAAGAAATCTTTGGCCCGGTGCTTTCGGTCATTGCCTTCGACACCGTGGAGGATGCCATTCAGATTGCCAACGACACGCCCTATGGCCTGGCCGCGGCGGTATGGACTTCGAACATTTCCAAGGCTCACCTGACCGCCAAGGCATTGCGTGCCGGTAGCGTCTGGATCAATCAGTACGAGGGCGGCGATATAACTGCGCCGTTTGGTGGCTTCAAGCAATCGGGCAATGGTCGTGACAAATCGCTGCACGCGTTCGACAAATACACCGAGCTGAAGGCGACCTGGATCAAGCTCTAACCCCCCCGGGAGCGAGCTTGCTCCGGGCGGCGTTCCGACGATAGCGGTCTGACAGTCACAGAGTGTGTCCATCGCGAGCAATCGAGCGTCGACCGGCTGCTCCCACATTAGATCCATCTCGCAGCCGGACTTTCCCCCCCAGGAAGGTCCGGCTGTGTTGTTTCAGTCATCGAATAAAAACCATCCACAGGAGCGTGGAAATGCGTTGGGCGACTTATTTCGCCGTATTGGCGTCTGTCCTGAGTGTTGGTCTGGCGTTGGGCGTGAGCATGCCGTTGGTGTCGTTGCGCCTGGAAGGCTGGGGTTATGGTTCGTTCGCCATTGGCGTGATGGCGGCGATGCCGGCGATGGGCGTACTCCTCGGCGCCAAAATCTCGAACCGTCTGGCAGCCTATTTCGGTACCGCGGCCTTGATGCGCTTGTGCTTGTGGGGCGGGGCAATTTCGATCGGCCTGCTGGCGCTGTTGCCGAGCTACCCGGTCTGGCTGGTGTTGCGCTTGATGATCGGGATCATCCTGACCATCGTCTTCATTCTCGGTGAAAGCTGGATCAACCAGTTGGTGGTGGAGCAATGGCGTGGCCGTTTGGTGGCGCTGTACGGCAGCAGCTATGCCTTGAGCCAGCTGTCCGGGCCGCTGCTGCTGGGCGCTCTGGGAACCGAGGGTGATTACGGTTTCTGGGTCGGGGTCGGGCTGCTGGTGATCTCGCCGTTCCTGCTGCTGGGACGTAGCGGGGCGCCAACCAGCGAGGCGCTCGGCGTGACCTTGGGCGATTTGTGGGGCTTTTGCCGCGGGTTGCCGGCGATTGCCTGGGCGGTGGCGCTTGTTCGCCGCGTTCGAAGCGATGATCCTGACCTTGCTACCGGTCTACTGCCTGCGTCAGGGCTTCACCAGCGAAATTGCCCTGGCAATGGTCAGCACCGTGGTGGTCGGCGATGCCTTGTTGCAATTGCCGATTGGCGCGCTGGCCGATCGGCTCTCTCGGCGCACACTGTTTACCGGCTGTGCAGTGATCCTGATGCTGTCGAGCCTGGCGATTCCGTTGCTGATCGACACCTTGCTGATCTGGCCGCTGTGGGTGCTGTTCGGGGCCAGTGCCGGCGGCTTGTTTACCCTGTCGTTGATTCTGATCGGCGAACGTTATCGCGACGACGCACTGGTCCGCGCCAATGCCCATGTCGCGCAGCTGTGGGGTATCGGCTGCCTGATCGGGCCGTTGGTGGCAGGGGCGGGCAGTCAGTGGATCAGCGGGCATGCCCTGCCGTTGTTGATGGCGGCTGGCGCGTTCGGCCTGGTGATTCTGGTGTCGCGTCAGGGAGCTTTCGGTACGGTCGCCGAAGCGTTCTAAAGCATCCGCTCCAGGCCCACGGTGGAGCTGAGCCAGGCATTGAAGCGACGCCACCAGCTCCCCGGTTCACGGGTCAGGGTGTGCAGTTGCTGGTTGTCTTCAGTGACCCAGACCACCTGGTCATTCTCCAGCCGGACCTGATAGCTGCGGGCCGGCGCCATACCTTGCAGGGCCAGGTCGCGGACGTGTTCGGCCAGTTCAGGGCTGTCCACGATTACGCCGACTTCGGTATTCCATAGCACCGAGCGCGGGTCGAAATTGAACGAGCCGATAAAGGATTTTTTACGGTCGAAGATGATCGCTTTGCTGTGCAGGCTGGAGTCGGATTCGCCATAAGAACCGGCCCGGAACAGGTAGGGTCCGCTGCTGCCACGCTCTGCGGGTTGGCGCCGCAGTTCGAACAGCTTCACGCCATGTTCCAGCAAGGCTTTGCGATAGGGCGCGTAACCGCCATGTACCGCTGGCACATCGGTGGCTTCCAGAGAGTTGGTCAGCAAGCTCACCGTGACCCCGGCGTCAGCGCGTCCGGTCAGGTACAGCAAGCCAGGCTGACCGGGAACGAAGTAGGCCGAGATCAGGATCAGTTCTTTGCTGACACCCTCGAGTTCCGGCGCCAGTTGGGTGGTGAGCAGCAACTGCGGATCGGGCTCGCCATCGGCCAGCACCTTGCTCGGGGCATCCCACAACGCCTGGCTCCAGGCCCAGATCAGCTCGTTGCGCCAGATGTCCATGCGCGGTTCGGTTCGAAAGGTCATCAGTTGTTGATATAACGCCTGGTTCTGTTTTCGGGTTTCTTCCAGGGATTGCTCCAGCCTTGTCCGGGTGTTGGCCAGATCCTTGGCCGTCGGCTTGGTGGCCAGAAACTCATCGATCGGTTTGCTCAGGGCGCTGTTCCAGTATTGATCGAAGCTGTGCCCGAGTTGCTCGGCCACCGGGCCCATACCAAGCATGTCGATGTCAGTGAAATTCAGGTCCGGCTCGGCATCGAAATACTCGTCGCCCAGATTGCGCCCGCCGACAATGGCCGCGCTGTTGTCCGCCAGCCACAGTTTGTTGTGCATGCGCCGATGTTGCAGCGACAGGTTGAGCAGTCGGCCCGCGGTCCGGGTCACATCGGTACTGCGGCCCAGGTGCAGCGGGTTGAACACGCGAATCTGGATGTGCGGGTGGGCGGCGAGCGTGGCAATCACCTGATCCTGGCCGTCACTGGTCAAGTCATCGAGCAGTATGCGCACGCGCACGCCGCGATCGGCAGCCTTGAGCAGTTCTTCCACCAACATCCGCGTGCTGATGCCGTCATGAACGATGTAGTACTGCAAGTCGAGGCTGCTTTGTGCGTTGCGGATCAGCTCGGCGCGGGCCGTAAAGGCTTCGCCGCTATCGGACAGCAGACGAAAGCCAGACTGCCCCTTGTAAAGCGCTGCCTGGGCCTTGATCGAGCGGCCAAACGCCGAATCCGTTGCAGGCAACGCCTGGCTGGGCTCGCGCGGCGTGTTGAACGTGGCGCAACTGCCCAGGGTCAGGATGACCAGCAGAAGCAAGGGTAGAGTCCGTCTGAATCTCAAGTCGGATCGTCCCGATTGGCGGCAGTTGTCTGCATATGGACGCTGGTTTCCGGTTAAAGGTCAGTCGATGGCAGCCTCGGTTTCGGCCAGCAGTTTGATCGCCGCCGCTCCGACCTTGCGCACTGCCTCTTCAATCTGTGCCGTTGGTTTGGCAGCGTAGTTCATCCGCAGACAATTGCGGTATTTGCCGGAAGCCGAAAAGATACTGCCGACAGCGATCTGTACGCCTTGATCGAGCAGGGCACGATTCAGTTTCAAGGTATCAAAGCCGTCCGGCAGTTCGACCCACAGCATGAAGCTGCCTTGCGGGCGGCTGGCACGGGTACCGACGGGGAAATATCGGCTGACCCAGTCGATCATCAAGTCGCGGTTACGCTGGTACTGGCTGCGCATGCGCCGCAAGTGCGGCTCGAAATGCCCGGCCTTGAGGAATTCGGCGATGGCGATCTGTGGCTGCGGTGCAGTGGAGCCGGTGCTGATGTATTTCATGTGCAGCACCCGCTCCAGATAACGTCCCGGTGCCACCCAGCCGATGCGCAGGCCCGGCGCGAGGGTTTTCGAGAACGAACTGCAGAGCAGGACTCGACCGTCTTCGTCGAAGGACTTGATGGTCCGCGGGCGGGGATAGGTGTAGGCCAGTTCGCCATACACATCGTCCTCGATGATCGCCACGTCGAAGCGCTGTGCCAAGGTCAACAACGCCCGCTTGCGCGACTCCGGCATGATGTAACCCAGCGGGTTGTTGCAGTTGGGGGTCAACTGTATGGCCTTGATCGGCCACTGTTCCAAGGCCAGTTCGAGGGCATCGAGACTGATCCCGGTCAGCGGATCGGTGGGGATTTCCAGGGCCTTCATGCCCAGCCCCTTGAGGGTTTGCATGGCGCCGTGAAAGCTCGGCGAGTCCACGGCGACGATATCCCCTGGTTCGCAGGTGGCCCGGATGCTGGTGGACAGCGCCTCATGGCAGCCGGTGGTGACCACCAGGTCGTTGGCGCTCAACTGACAGCCGGAATCGAGCAGCAGGCGGGCAATCTGCTCGCGCAGTTCGAGGGTGCCGTAGATGTTGTCGTAGTACAGTCCCGGCATGTCTTGTCGGCGGCTGATCCGGGCCAGGCCGCGCAGCAGGGGTTTGAGGGTGGGCGTGGTGATGTCCGGCATGCCGCGACCCAGTTGGACCACGTCCTTGCGCGGGACCGCCCGGATCAATTCGAGTACCTGATCCCACTGGGAAATTTCCACCGGTCGTTGGGCGGGGCGTCCGACTGCGGGCAGCGCCGGCAGTTCACGACCGACCGGGACGAAGTAGCCGGATTTCGGCTTCGGCGTCGCCAGGCCGCTGTCTTCCAGCATTCGATAGGCTTGTTGCACGGTGCTCAGGCTGACCCCGTGCTCGACACTCAAGGCTCGCACCGAAGGCAACCGGTCGCCGGGGCGATAGAAGCCCTGTTCGATACGCGTGCCGAGCAGTTCGGCGAGATTGACGTATAGGGTCATGGCGAGGCCTCGGTGGGGATTGATTCAGCTAACCAGTACAGATGGAGCAAAAATACAGGATTCAGTGACGCGATTGGAAATTCTGTATGGAAATAATACATGCATTTTGAATCTGTAACGGTTTTTGACGCCCGCGCATGATGTGTGCTCATGGCAACCCAAGCAACAGGAGCTACAGACATGAACGGCTTGAGCGATGTGCGGCTCGCGTTACACAGTCAGGAACTGGCGGCAGGCCAGGAAAACCGGTCACCTGCGGCGATGCCCCGTAAAGCGCCGTCCGGCCTGAGCCGTTGGGGTCTGTTCTGGCATCGCCTGCACACGCGCAAGGCGTTGCTCGACCTGACGGCCGAGCAACTGCGCGATATCGGCTTGAGCCGTGAGCAGGCGCGGGAGGAGGGGCTCAAACCCTTTTGGCGGATTTGACGCGTGAAACAGATCCCCATATTGGCGGATTTGGGGGGTGAAACAGATCCCCGTATTGGCGGATTTGAGGCACAAAACAAATTCCGTATTGGTGGATTTGATGGGTGAAACAGATCTCCGTAGCAGCTGGCGAAGCCTGCGTTCGGCTGCGCAGCAGTCGTAAACCCGGTTAACTCGGTATTCCTGTAAGACCGGGCTTTCCCTTTTACGACTGCTGCGCAGCCGAACGCAGCCTGGCGGCAGCTGCTACGAGACATGTGGCGATCTGTAAATCAACTCAGGCCAGTTCTTTCAACCGATGCCAAAGCATCCCCAGCGCCAGCAACGGCGAGCGCAAATGTTTACCGCCCGGAAACGTGACATGCGGCACCTTGGCGAACAGATCAAAACCGCCGCTCTGCTGACCACTGATTGCCTCAGCCAACAACTTCCCCGCCAAGTGCGTGACATTCACGCCATGACCGGAATAAGCCTGGGCGTAGTACACATTGGGCTGGTCCTTGAGGCGTCCGATCTGCGGCAAGCGATTGGCGCCGATGCCGATCATGCCACCCCATTGATAGTCGATCTTCACATCGACCAGTTGCGGGAACACGTCCAGCATTTTGGGTCGCATATAAGCGCCAATGTCCTGGGGATCGCGCCCGGAATAGTGGCAGGCTCCGCCAAACAGCAAGCGCCGGTCCGCCGAGAGGCGGTAGTAATCCAGTGCCACCCGTTGATCGCAGACCGCCATGTTCTGCGGCAGCAACGCGTGAGCCAGCTCTTCGCTCAAGGGTTCGGTGGCGATGATGTAGCTGCCGGCGGGCAGCACTTTTGCGCTGAGTTCCGGGTTGAGTTCGTTCAGGTAGGCGTTGCAGCCCAACACCAGGGTCTTGGCCCGGACCGAACCCTGAGCGGTGTGAACACGAACCTCAGGACCATAGTCAATGCGGGTGACGGCCGATTGCTCAAATAGCTTCACCCCCAGTTGCTGCGCGGCGGCGGCCTCGCCCAGCGCGAGATTCAGCGGATGCAGATGCCCCGAGCCCATATCGATCAAGCCGCCGACGTAGCGGTCGGAGCCGACCACAGTACGCATTTCGTGGGCTTGCAGCAGGCGGGTTGCATGGCGATAGCCGAGGCTGCGCAGCGCTTCGGCCTCTTCGGCGAATCCTTCAAGGTCGCGAGGTTTGTTGGCCAGATCGCAATAACCCCAGGTCAGGTCGCAAGGAATCTGGAAGTGTGCAACCCGCTGGCGGACGATCTCCACCGCTTCCAGGCCCATCAGCTTCATCTGGCGCACGCCGTCCGCGCCGATCACATTAGTGAACTGATCAAGGCCATGGCCGACACCGCGAATCAGCTGTCCGCCGTTACGTCCGCTGGCACCCCAGCCAATCTTGTGCGCTTCCAGCAGTATGACGCTGAGGCCGCGTTCAGCCAGTTCGATCGCCGTGTTCAACCCGGAGAAACCGCCGCCGACCACGCATACATCGGCCACTGACTCACCTGTGAGCACCGGGTGGTCGGGCTGCGGCAGGCTGCTGGCGGCGTAGTAAGAGGCGGTATGCTGATGGCTCGGGACAGGTTGCTGAGCACGGGCGTTCATGTGCGTAATCCTGATTGTTGTGTTTGAAAAACTTTACGGAGCATAAGCCGGACCTTTCAGTCTCGGCAACACTGGTCGGCTGGCGCTGTCTGGAACATGGGTTTTAAGGCAGAATCCCAGTCCATCACCTTTTCGGTAATCGCTTCGATGAGCTGCAACAGTCAGAAAATCCGCACGCTGCGGCAGCAGATTCCGTCATTCGAGTGTGTGCCCGGTTGCCATGACTGCTGTGGGCCGGTGACCACCTCGACCGAAGAAATGTCCCGCTTGCCGCGCAAGACTGCAGCCGAACAAGAAGCGGCGATGGATGAGCTGGACTGCGTCCACCTGGGCCCGAACGGTTGCACGGTGTACGACGAGCGTCCGTTGATCTGCCGGCTGTTCGGCACCACGCCGACCTTGCCATGCCCCAATGGCCGCCGCCCGGTGGAGATGATTCATCCGCGGGTCGAAAAGCAGATTCATGAGTACATGGCCAGTACGCGGCAGGTGTTGGTCTAATAGCGTTGCTATCCTAGTCCATCGAGTCGTCCCCATCGCGAGCAAGTCGGATCGCCGCGTCGTCGCTCCCACATTAGATCTTTAGTGGGCAAAGATTTGTGTACGACAGAGGTCCAGTGTGGGAGCGAGCTTGCTCGCGATAGGGCCCGCACAGGCGACCACTACTTCCGGGTAACCCTTAATCCGGAATCGGCAGATTCAGGCTCTCCTTCACCTCTTCCATCACGATATAGCTCTTGGACTCCCGCACATGGGGCAGTTTGAGCAGGATGTCGCCGAGCAATTTGCGGTACGAGGCCATCTCGGAAATCCGTGCCTTGACCAGGTAATCGAAGTCCCCTGACACCAAATGGCATTCCAGCACATGAGGCAGTTTCAGCACGGCACGGCGGAACTCTTCGAAGGTGTCGCCGGACTTGTAGTCGAGGCTGATTTCGACGAACACCAGCAGATTGGCCTTCAAGTGCTGAGGGTTGAGCCGGGCGTTGTAGCCCATGATGATCCCTTCGCGTTCCAGACGCCGCACCCGTTCGGTACAGGGTGTCGTCGACAGGCCGACCTTTTCCCCCAGTTCGGTGAAGGAAATACGCCCGTCCGCCTGCAGGATGCGCAGGATATTACGGTCGATTTTGTCCAGCTCACGCTTGGTCTGGGTGTTGGTACGCATAGGGGATGCGCCTCCGTGAAAAGGGTTTTTACCGAGAATTCTCGCCAAATATAGGCACTTATATAGTGAAAAGCACTGGCTAATGTTTTTTACACTGCGCACATCAATGCTCTGAACAATAAATGTCAGCGGTAAGCCGCGATGAGGGATATGAAAATGCGCGTTCTGGTCTTGGGTAGCGGCGTCATCGGTACCGCCAGTGCCTACTATCTGGCTCGGGCCGGGTTCGAAGTGGTTGTGGTTGACCGTCAACCGGCTGCTGCCATGGAAACCAGTTTTGCCAACGCCGGGCAGGTATCCCCTGGTTATGCCTCGCCGTGGGCCGCGCCGGGCGTACCGCTCAAAGCCATCAAGTGGCTGTTGCAGCGCCATGCGCCGCTGGCGATCAAGGCGACCGCCGATATCGATCAATACCTGTGGATGGCGCAAATGCTGCGCAACTGCACCGCCAGCCGTTATGCGGTGAACAAGGAGCGCATGGTCCGTCTGTCCGAGTACAGCCGCGACTGCCTCGACGAACTGCGCGCCGAAACCGGCATTGCCTACGAAGGTCGCAGCCTGGGGACTACCCAGTTGTTCCGCACTCAAGCGCAACTCGACGGTGCGGCGAAAGATATCGCGGTACTCAAAGAGTCCGGCGTACCTTTCGAACTGCTCGACCGCGCCGGCATTGCCCGCGTCGAGCCGGCGCTGGCCAGCGTCACCGATATTCTTGCCGGTGCCTTGCGCCTGCCGAACGACCAGACCGGCGACTGCCAGATGTTCACCGCCCGCCTGGCCGAAATGGCGGTGAAACTGGGCGTGGAGTTCCGCTTTGGCCAGGACATTCAGCGCCTCGACTACGCCGGCGAGCGCATCAATGGCGTGTGGATCGATGGCAAGCTGGAAACCGCTGACCGCTATGTGATGGCGCTCGGCAGCTACTCGCCGCAGTTGCTCAAACCGTTGGGTATCAAGGCGCCGGTGTACCCGCTCAAGGGTTACTCGCTGACCGTGCCGATCACCAACCCGGCAATGGCCCCGACTTCGACTATCCTCGATGAGACTTTCAAGGTAGCGATCACCCGTTTCGACAACCGTATTCGGGTCGGTGGCATGGCCGAGATCGCCGGGTTTGACCTGTCGCTCAATCCACGCCGTCGCGAAACCCTGGAGATGATCGTCAACGACCTTTATCCTCAGGGCGGTGATTTGTCCCAGGCCAGCTTCTGGACCGGCCTGCGTCCGACTACCCCGGACGGCACACCGATTGTCGGTGCCACGCCGTTCCGCAATCTGTTCTTGAACACCGGCCACGGCACGCTCGGCTGGACCATGGCCTGCGGCTCTGGTCGCTTGCTGGCTGACCTGATGGCGAAGAAATCGCCACAGATCAGCGCCGAAGGCCTCGATATTTCTCGTTACGGTAATAGCCCCAAGGAGTCAGCTAAACATGTCAATCCAGCGCCAGCTCACCAATGAGCGCATGAGCCAGATCGTTGTTCATAACGGTACCGTGTATCTGGCAGGGCAGGTCGGCGACGATATGAACGCCGGGATTGAACAGCAGACCCGTGAAACCCTGGCCAACATCGAGCGTTTGCTGGATCTGGCGGGTACCGACAAGAGCCGTTTGTTGTCGGTGACGATCTACTTGAAAGACATCGACGCTGATTTCGTCGGCATGAACAGCGTGTGGGACAAGTGGCTACCAAAAGGTGTGGCACCTGCCCGCGCAACCGTAGAGTCGAAACTCTGCGAACCGGAAATTCTGGTCGAGCTGTCGGTTGTGGCCGCTCTGCCTTAAGCAAGAAAGATCCCTCTCCCGGCGCTGTTGGCGGTTCACGCCGTCAGCCAGCGCCGGTTTTTTCTTCCCCATGACCGCCTAGAAGTCTGCCGCCATGCGTCCTGCCCGTGCCCTGATCGATCTTCAAGCCCTGCGTCACAACTATCAATTGGCCCGCGAAGTATCGGGAGGAGCCAAGGCTCTCGCCGTGATCAAGGCCGATGCCTATGGCCATGGCGCGGTGCGTTGCGCCCAGGCTCTGGAAGCTGAGGCAGACGGTTTTGCCGTCGCCTGCATTGAAGAAGCGCTGGAACTGCGTGCCGCCGGCATTCGTGCGCCGGTATTGCTGCTTGAAGGCTTTTTCGAAGCCGATGAGCTGGCATTGATCGTCGAGCATGATTTCTGGTGCGTGGTGCATTCGTTATGGCAGCTCGAGGCGATCGAGAAAGCCACACTGGCCAAACCGCTGACCGTCTGGCTCAAGCTCGATTCGGGCATGCACCGCGTCGGTTTGCATCCGGCGGATTATCAGGCGGCCTATCAACGCCTGCTGGCCAGCGGCAAAGTGGCAAAGATCGTCTTGATGAGCCACTTCGCCCGCGCCGACGAGCTCCATTGCACCCGCAGTGAGGAGCAGGTTGCGGTGTTCGAGGCGGCCCGCCAGGGTTTGTCGGCTCAGGTCAGCCTGCGCAACTCGCCAGCCATTCTCGGTTGGCCGAACATTCGCAGTGACTGGGTGCGTCCAGGCATCATGCTTTACGGCGCGACCCCGTTCGAAGAAACCACTGCGCTGGCCGCGCGTCTTGAGCCGGTGATGACCCTGGAATCGAAAGTGATCTGCGTACGTGAACTACCGGCCGGTGAGCCGGTGGGTTACGGCGCGAAATTCATCACTCAGAAACCGATGCGCATCGGCGTCGTTGCGATGGGCTATGCCGATGGCTATCCGCGCCAGGCGCCTACAGGCACTCCGGTGTTGGTCGCGGGTCAACGCAGCCAGCTGCTCGGGCGGGTATCGATGGACATGTTGTGCGTCGATCTGACCGATGTACCGCAAGCGGGCCTCGGTTCTACGGTCGAGCTGTGGGGTAAAAACATCCTCGCCAGTGACGTAGCGATGGCCGCCGACACGATCCCCTATCAGATTTTCTGCAACCTGCGCCGAGTGCCACTGCTCTATTCCGGGAGCTGATGGCAAGCGGACCGTACCGGAAGTCGCCTCGCCGAACAGGATTCAACCCGAAGTGTTGTAAATACTGAACGCTGTCGCCATGATAACGCTTAGTATCCATACAACCTGAATCCTGGGAGGCTAATGCATTGGACGTCGGTGAACGACTGCAATCCATCCGTAAACTGAAAGGTCTTTCCCAGCGTGAACTCGCCAAGCGTGCGGGCGTCACCAATAGCACCATTTCGATGATCGAGAAAAACAGCGTCAGCCCCTCGATCAGTTCGCTGAGGAAGGTTCTTGGCGGTATCCCCATGTCCATGGTGGAATTCTTTTCCGAAGAAATCCTCCAGGAAAAACCGACTCAGATCGTCTACAAAGCTCACGAACTGATCGATATTTCCGATGGTGCAGTGACCATGAAGCTGGTCGGCAGGGCACATCCGAGCCGGGCGATTGCGTTTCTCAACGAAATTTACCCACCAGGCGCCGATACCGGTGGCGAAATGCTCACCCATGAGGGCGAGGAAACCGGGATTCTCCTGGAAGGGCGACTGGAATTGGTGGTCGGTCTCGAGACATTCGTGCTCGAAGCCGGTGACAGTTACTACTTTGAAAGCACCAAGCCGCACCGTTTCCGTAATCCGTTCGATGCGCCGGCGCGACTAATCAGCGCAGCCACACCAGCGAATTTCTGACAGAAGAGGCGTCCAGCAAGGTTTGCGGAGGCGTCCTGGTTACTTTCCTGCCACTACTAATCCCCCTTCGACTTTAGGGTTGTTTCAGTGTGGCCGGCTAACCGTTATACTTGCGCCCGCCTGCGAACCGTGGCCGTGGGCGTGACTAGCCACCATTGAGGGTGTACGCGTGAACCTAATTATGAAAATGCTGGCTGCACCAGCAACCGTATTGGCCCTTTGGGCAGTCAGCGCTCAAGCTGCGACTACCGACGATATTGCCAAGCGACTTGAACCGGTCGGCCAGGTCTGTGTACAAGGTAAAGAGTGCAAGGGGATGGAAGTCGCGGCTTCGGCTGGCGGCGCTGGCGGTGCGAAAACTCCGAAAGACGTGATTGCCAAGCATTGCAATGCTTGCCATGGCACCGGCCTGTTGGGCGCTCCGAAAATCGGTGATAAAGCCGCCTGGAAAGCACGCGCCGACAAGGAAGGTGGTCTGGACGGGGTTCTCGCCAAAGCCATTACCGGTGTGAACGCGATGCCGCCAAAAGGCACCTGCGCAGATTGCTCGGATGACGACTTGAAAGGCGCAATCAAGGAGATGTCTGGCTTGTAATAAGCTCGATCTTCTAAAAAAAGCCGCTTACGAGCGGCTTTTTTGTGTCCGGTGACTCGTCCTGAGACTGTTCTTTGCGGGCCAGACCCGGCAAGCTCGGGCTAACCTTAATTCAAGGAAGGTCAGGGAGAGTCAGATGGTACAGTCCTGTTCAATCGAGCATGCCGTCGATGACGTGCTCGCGCGTTTGCCGGCGCATATCCATATGGGCTTGCCACTGGGGCTGGGTAAACCCAATGCTTTTGTTAACGCGCTATACCAGCGAATTGCGCAGTTGCCCGAGCGACAACTGACGATCTATACCGCCTTGAGCCTCGGCCGCCCAGCGCTGGGCGATGGCTTGCAACGGCGCTTTCTCGAACCTTTTATCGAGCGGGTATTCGGCGATTATCCCGAGTTGGATTTCCTCGCCGATCTGCACGGCAATAGCCTGCCAGCCAACATCCGGGTCGAACAGTTTTTCCTGCTGCCGGGCAGCCTGCTCAACAGCCCAGCCGCTCAGCAGGACTATGTCAGCAGCAACTACAGCCATGCCGCCCGGGACATCAACGCCGCTGGCTTGAACCTGGTCGCGCAACTGGTCGCGCGTGATCCATTGCAGGCCGATCGTCTGAGTTTGAGCTGCAACCCGGACATTACCCTCGACTTGCTGCCGATGATCGCCAGGCGCCGCGCCGCAGGAGAAACCATTCTGCTGCTCGGCCAGGTGCACCGCGACCTGCCCTATATGCCGGGCCATGCAGAAATCGGCAGTGACGCCTTCGATCTGTTGATCGATGAGGAGGACCGCACAATGCTGTTTTCCACGCCGAATATGCCGGTGGGCCTGCAGGACCATTTCATCGGTCTGCATGCCAGCACGCTGGTGCGCGATGGCGGCACCTTGCAGATCGGCATCGGCTCCATGGGCGATGCACTGACTGCCGCGTTGTTGGCGCGGCAGGCGGATAACGATGGATATCGTGCGCTGTTGGCGGATATCGACCTCACTCACTGGCAGCGCCTGATCGAACGTGAAGGCGGCATCGAGCCGTTCGCTGAAGGGCTTTACGGCTGTAGCGAGATGTTCGTCAACGGGTTGCTGGTTCTGGTCGACGCGGGAATCGTGCGGCGCAAGGTTTACGCAGATGTCGCGCTGCAGGAGCAGGCGAATGCCGGAACGCTGGATGAGGCCACGCAACCTGGCGGTATCTCGGTGCATGGCGGGTTCTTTCTCGGGCCGCGCAGTTTCTACCAGCGCTTGCGCGAGCTGCCATTGAGCAAACTGGCCGAATTCAACATGACCGCCATCAGCTACATCAATGAGTTGTACGGCAGCGAGCAGCTCAAGCGTTTGCAGCGGCGCGATGCCCGTTTCATCAACAGTGCCTTCACCATGACTCTGCTGGGGGCCGGAGTGGCGGATCAACTGGAAGACGGGCGGGTAGTCAGCGGGGTCGGTGGGCAATACAACTTTGTCGTTCAGGGCCATGCGCTGGAGGGCGCGCGTTCGATTCTGATCCTTCGCAGTTGGCGAGAGGCGGGTGGCGAGGTCAGTTCTAACATTGTCTGGGAGTACGGCCACTGCACGATCCCGCGGCACCTGCGCGATATCGTAGTGACCGAGTACGGCATCGCCGACCTGCGTGGCAAGACCGATGCGGCGGTGATCGAAGCGTTACTCAATATCAGCGACTCACGCTTCCAGCAGGGCCTGATCGAGCAGGCGCAGCAAGTCGGCAAGTTGCCCAAGGACTTCCGTCTCGATCCGCGCTTTGCCGACAACAGCCCACAGCGTTTGCAGGAAATTCAGGCACGGCATTCGCAGCTGTTCCCGGAGTATCCGTTGGGGAGTGATTTCAGTCCGCAAGAGCGGGACTTACTGCGGGCGCTGAACTGGCTGAAGAGCAAGTTCAAGCTCACCGAGATGCTTGAGCTGGGCAAGGCGGCGCTGGATGCGCCGGAGCCGTCGGAGTTTCCCGTACATCTGGAGCGGATGCAGCTGACGAAGCCGGATGGCCTGCGCGAGGACCTGTATCAGCGGTTGCTGCTGGCGGGTCTGAAAGCTACCGCGTCATAACGACCGACGACGATCCACTGTGGGAGCGAGCTTGCTCGCGATGGCGGTGTCACATTCAACATAGATGTTGAATGTTATGGCCTCATCGCGAGCAAGCTCGCTCCCACATTGGTGTGTGGTGTGTGGTGTGGCGGATTACTCGATAAAGGTCACGACCCCACCCGCCAGGGATTTCACCCGGGCCAGGGATTCGACGCGATAGCCTTGGGCGTCGAGCTCCGCGCGGCCACCCTGGAACGACTTCTCAATCACGATACCCAGGCCCGCCACAGTGGCGCCGGCTTGTTTGATGATCGAGATCAGCGCCTGCGAAGCCTTACCATTGGCCAGGAAGTCATCGATGATCAGCACCCGGTCGCTGCTGGTCAGGTGCCGTGGGGAAATCGCTACGGTGCTTTCGGTCTGCTTGGTGAACGAGTACACGGTCGCCGACAGCAGGTTTTCAGTCAGGGTCAGGGACTGATGCTTACGGGCGAAAATCACCGGCACGCCGAGGTTCAGGCCGGTCATGATCGCCGGCGCAATGCCCGAGGCTTCGATAGTGACGATCTTGGTGATGCCCGAGTCGGCAAACAGCGTGGCGAACTCGTCGCCGATCAGCTTCATCAGCTGCGGGTCGATCTGGTGGTTCAGAAAGGCGTCGACTTTCAGGACTTGATCGGAAAGCACGATGCCTTCTTCGCGAATTTTCTTGTGCAGGGCTTCCACGGAACGTCCTCTATTAGCGCTTTGTGCGCCTAAGCTCTGATAAAAAGTGTTCGGTTAAAAAGTAGTCGATTCTAGCGCTTTAACATCGCGCGTATATCCGCCAACGCAGTGTTGCCGCGAACGGCTTTGACTTCGGTCGGGATATCGTCGGTGCCTTCCCAGGCCAGGTCGTCCGGCGGCAGTTCATCAAGGAAACGGCTGGGTGCGCAGTCGATGATCTCGCCGTATTGCTTACGCTTGGCAGCGAAGGTGAAGGCCAGGGTCTGACGCGCGCGGGTAATCCCGACGTAGGCCAGACGGCGTTCTTCCTCGATGGTGTCGGCTTCGATGCTCGAGCGATGGGGGAGAATTTCCTCCTCCATGCCCATGATGAACACGTAGGGAAACTCAAGACCCTTGGAGGCGTGCAAGGTCATCATCTGCACGCCTTCGGCACCGTCTTCCTCTTCCTGCTGACGCTCCAGCATGTCCCGCAGGACGAGTTTGCCGATGGCGTCTTCGATGGTCATCTCGCCATCTTCGTCTTTTTCCAGGGTGTTCTTCAGTGCCTCGATCAGGAACCAGACGTTACCCATGCGGTAGTCCGCGGCTTTATCACTGGAGCTGTTGGTGCGCAACCAGTTCTCGTAGTCGATGTCCATGACCATGCTGCGCAGGGCGGAGATCGGATCTTCGCCCGCGCACTGTTCGCGTACGCGGTCCATGAAACGCTTGAAGCGCGCCAGACGATCGGTGAAGCGGCTGTCCAGATGCTCGCCGAGGCCGATTTCTTCGGTGGCAGCGTACATCGAGACTTTGCGCCCGGTAGCGTAGTTGCCCAGCTTTTCCAGGGTAGTCGAACCGATTTCCCGGCGTGGGACATTGATCACCCGCAAGAAGGCGTTGTCGTCGTCCGGATTGACCAGCAGGCGGAAGTAGGCCATCAGGTCTTTGACTTCCTGACGTCCGAAAAAGCTGTTGCCGCCGGATAGGCGATAAGGAATCTGATGATGCTGTAGCTTCAACTCAATCAGCTTGGCCTGGTAGTTACCGCGATAAAGAATCGCGAAATCACTGTAGGGCCGATCGGTGCGCAGGTGCAGGGTCAGCAGTTCGACGGCCACGCGCTCGGCTTCAGCGTCTTCGTTGCGGCAGCGGATCACGCGAATCTCGTCGCCGTGCCCCATCTCGCTCCACAGCTGTTTTTCAAACTCGTGGGGATTGTTCGAGATCAGCACGTTGGCGCAGCGCAGGATGCGGCTGGTGGAGCGGTAGTTCTGCTCGAGCATCACCACTTTCAGGGACGGATAGTCGTCCTTGAGCAGCATCAGATTTTCCGGGCGGGCACCGCGCCAGGCGTAGATCGACTGATCATCGTCGCCCACCACGGTGAACTGATTACGCTTGCCGATCAGCAGCTTCACCAGCAGATACTGGCTGGCGTTGGTGTCCTGGTATTCGTCTACCAGCAGGTAGCGGACCTTGTTCTGCCACTTGTCGAGGATGTCGGCGTGTTCCTGGAACAGCTTTACCGGCAGCAGGATCAGGTCGTCGAAGTCCACCGCGTTGAACGCCTTGAGCGTGCGCTGGTAATGGGTGTAGACGATGGCGGCGGTCTGTTCCTTCGGGTTGCGCGCGTTTTCCAGGGCTTCGGGCGGCAGGATCAGGTCGTTTTTCCACGAGCCGATCATGTTCTTGATCTCGTCGACGCCGTCGTCGCCCGCGTATTCCTTCTGCATGATGTCGGTCATCAGGGATTTGACGTCGGTCTCGTCGAAAATCGAGAAACCTGGCTTGTAGCCCAGCCGTGCATGCTCCTTGCGGATGATATTCAGCCCCAGATTGTGGAACGTACACACGGTCAAGCCACGGCCTTCACCGCCCTTGAGCAATGTGCCGACCCGCTCCTTCATCTCCCGCGCGGCCTTGTTGGTAAAGGTCATGGCGACGATGTACTGGGCACGGATGCCGCAGCTCTGGATCAGATGGGCGATTTTGCGGGTGATTACGCTGGTCTTGCCGGAGCCAGCGCCGGCGAGCACCAAAAGAGGGCCGCCGACGTAGTTCACGGCTTCTTGCTGCCGGGGATTGAGTCGGGACATGACGAAGAAAGAAGTCGCTTGCGAAATGGGCGGGCATTTTAACAGGCTGGAAAGATTCTGCTGCCTCTGTGCGACTTGTGACGTAGCACTCGATCTAAATTTGCCGGTTTTGCTACTTTCCCGCAGGATGCGCGCTGATATTGCGTCTACTGTTCGTGCTTGAGTGGTACCACATCGTGTTTGATTATCAATAGCGTTGGTCGTTGGTTATCTGCGCGGCATAATGCCCGCCGCCAACATCTATTGCAGAGTCTAGGGAGCTAGCTTGTCTACGCCTGTCGAACCCTTGCGTTTGCTGCTGCTGGCCGAAGAGCCGGCGTGGGCAGCGTTGTTGCGCGAGTGTCTGGCTCCAATGGGGAGCTCGGCTGTGCTGATCAGTGCGCCGACCTGGGAGTCGGTCAGTAGTATGTTCGATGACGACCGCAGCGCGGTGTTATTGACCATTCCAGCCCTGCAGCCCGCTCCGGGTCGCTGCAGTTTGCCGACGGTATTGCTGCTCGAGCGTGAACCGAGTGTAGCGCCGGACGGTGTCAGCGACTGGTTGGTCCGCGATACCCTGGATATCGCCACCTTGCGCCGCTGCCTGCGCCATGTTCGTGAACGGGGTGTGCTGGAAAACACCTTGCAACGCCTTGCCAGACAGGACCCGTTGACCGGCATCGCCAATCGCCAGGGGTTTCAGACCTTGTTGGCGGCCCGTCTTGCCGAGAATGAAGGGCGTGGCCTCGCACTGGGCCATCTGGACCTCGATAATTTTCGCCATGCCAACGATGCTCTTGGGCACCAGGCCGGTGACCGGTTGATCCTGCAAGTGGTCTCGCGGCTCAAAAGCCAGCTGGAGGCCGGCGATCAACTGGCGCGCCTGGGCAGCGATGAGTTTGCCTTGCTGATCGACACCCGTCGGGCACCGCAGCGTGCCGAGTGGATGGCTGAGCGGATTATCGAGGCAATGTCCGAACCTTACTGGGTCGATGGCGAGAGCTTGCTGATCGGCTGCAGCCTGGGCGTCGCCCATGCACGCCCTCGGGCCGGTGCCGATCCGTTGATGTGGCATGCGCATATCGCCATGCAACAGGCCAAAAGCACTCAGGGCTGCACCTTCCACATCTTCAACGAGCGCATCAATCGTAACGCCCGCAGCCTCGCCGATCTTGAAAGCGAGCTGCGCCGGGCCTTGCGTCGCGACGAGTTGGAATTGCATTACCAGCCGCGGCTGAACCTGGAAGACGGGCAGATTGTCGGCCTCGAGGCTCTGGTGCGCTGGCGTCATAACGAGCGCGGGCTGTTACCGCCGAGCGAGTTCGTGCCGCTGGCCGAGCAGAGCGGCTTGATCGTGCCGCTCGGTTACTGGGTGATTTCCCGCGCCTTGCGCGATATGCAGGCCTTGCGTGAACGCGGCCTGCCGCCGTTGCACATGGCGGTCAACCTGTCATTCCGACAGTTTCAGGACAGTCAGTTGCTCTCGACCTTGAGCCGACTGATTGCCGAGCGTGGCGTCGAGGCGCAATGGCTGGAGTTCGAACTGACGGAAACCGCGGTGATGCGTCGCAGTGATCTGGTCAAGCAGACCATGGACGCGCTGGGTCGTTTGGGTGTGCGTTTCTCGCTGGATGATTTCGGCACCGGTTTCTCCTCGTTCGTCCACCTCAATAGCCTGCCGATTGCGTTGCTGAAGATCGACAAAAGCTTCGTCGGCGGTATGGAACAACGGGAAGAGAACCGCAAACTGGTGCACGCGATGATCAACCTGGCCCACAACCTCAATCTCGAAGTGGTGGCCGAAGGTGTCGAAACTCCAGAGCAGCTTGCGTTGCTGCGCGGGTTTGGCTGCGATCAGGTGCAGGGTTACCTGATCAGCAAGCCGTTGCCGTTGGCGGAACTGGTGGAATACCTGACCTTTGGCACCAGTCAGCAGGTGGTGACCCAAGCATAAAAGATAGCAGCCTGCGGCAGCTCCTACAGGATTGGGTTCACACCCGGTCAGCGTAGGAGCCGCCGCAGGCTGCGATCTTTTATGGCTTCACCACCGATCTAATCCGGCTGAGCCGTCCGAAATTGCAGCTGCTGTCCGGGCGGCTCGCTTTTGATCATCCGCTTCATCCGCCATTCAAACGCCAGCGTCAGGCTTACCGCCGCGCAGGCCAGACCCAGCGCCAGCCCCCACCAGACGCCCGTCGGCCCCCAGTCAAGGGTAAAGGCCATCAGCCATGCGGCAGGTGCGCCGATCAACCAATAGCAGCCCAGCCCCACCAGAAAGGTGGTCTTGGCATCCTTGAGTCCACGGATCGCACCCATGGCAATGGTTTGCGTGCCGTCGAACAACTCGAACCAGGCCGCCACCGCCAGCAGGCTCACAGCGAGATTGATCACCTCGCGAAAGGCCGGGTCGTTGTGGTCGAGGAACAGCCCGACCAGCTGGTTCGGCAGCAGCCAGAACACCATGGCAAAAACGAGCATCGCGGCCCCACCGAAGGCAATTGCGACCCGACCGGCCAGGCGCGCATCGAGCAATTGCCCGGCGCCGTAATGCTGACCGATACGCATGGTGATCGCGTAGGAAATACCCGCCGGAACCATGAAGGCCACCGAGACGATCTGCAGGGCAATCTGATGCGCCCCCAGTTGCGTGCTGCCCATGGTGCCCATGCACAGCGCGGCGAAGGCAAACAGGCCGACCTCCACCGCATAGGTACCACCGATGGGCAGACCCAGGCGCCACAGCTCGCGCAGGTACTGGCGGTTAGGCCGCGACAGGCCTTGGCGCAGCGGATATGCGTCGTAGGCCGGATGCCGGCGGATATGCCAGGCCAGCGCCAGGGCCATGCAGTTGGCAACGATTGCGGTGACCAGGCCGATTCCGATCAGCCCCAGCTTCGGCAGGCCGAACATGCCGGTGATCAACGCATAGTTGAGCAAGAAGTTGGCCACGGTGCCGCCGAGGCTGATGACCATGACTGGAGTCGCGCGGCCAATGGCGCTGGTGAACCCGCGCAAGGCCATGAAACTCAGGTAGCCGGGCAGGGCAAACGGCAGGATCAGCAAGAACTGGCCGGCCGCGTTGACGTTGCTTGCGGTCTGACCGAACAGCAGCAGCACCGGCTTGAGGTTCCACAGCAGCAACCCGGCCACCAGCGCCATCAGCCAGGCCAGCCATAGTCCGGCCTGGGTCAGACGGGCGGCGCCTTCGATGTCGCCAGCGCCCTTGCGAATGGCCACCAGAGTACCAACCGCGGCAATTACACCGATGCAGAAAATCGACACGAACATATAGCTGGCCGCGCCCAAACTGCCACCGGCAAGGGCTTCGGGGCTCAGTTTGGCCATCATCAGGGTGTCGGTGAGCACCATCAGCATATGCGCCAACTGCGAGGCGATCAGCGGCCCGGCCAGCCGCAGGATGGCCCAGAGTTCGATACGTGCTGGATGCTGCATGGTCATCAGGCTCAATTCGGCAAAGGGGCTTGGAAGGGTTGATTCTCGGCGCTTGCAGCGGTTGGCACAAAGGGATAAAAACGATCGGTAGCATGATTAAAACTCATGCTTAAGAAATTATGCTGGGGTTTTCACATTACGCTATAGGAGCTTTCCTGATGTCCCGTCGTCTTCCTCCTCTTTACGCCTTGCGCGCTTTTGAAGCGGCGTCGCGGCATAGCTCGTTCACCCGTGCGGCTGAGGAACTGTCGGTTACCCAGAGTGCGGTCAGCCGGCACATTCGCACTCTGGAAGATCACTTTGCCTGCCGCCTGTTTCAGCGCAGTGGCCGTAATCTGCAACTGACCGAAGCCGCGCGCCTGCTACTGCCCGGCATCCGTGAAGGCTTCTCGGCACTGGAACGGGCCTGCAATACCTTGCGCGCCGAAGATGACATCCTGCGCATGAAAGCCCCTTCGACCTTGACCATGCGCTGGCTGCTCGCGCGCCTCAGCCGTTTCCGGCATTTGCAGCCGGGAAACGAAGTGCAACTGACCAGCGCCTGGATGGACGTCGACTCGGTCGACTTCAACCAGGAGCCGTTCGACTGCGCGGTGCTGCTCAGCAACGGGCACTTTCCGCCAGATTGGGAGGCCAGCTACTTGTTTCCCGAACTGTTGATCCCGGTGGGTGCGCCGAACCTGTTGAGCGATAAGCCGTGGGACGTCGCGCGGCTGGCCAGCGCCGAATTACTGCATCCGACACCTGACCGTCGTGATTGGCGTAACTGGCTGGAGCGCATGGGTCTGTCGGGGCAGGTGTCGCTCAAGGGCGGACAGGTTTTCGATACTCTGGAGCTGGGTATGATCGCCGCCGCCCGTGGTTATGGGGTTTCCATGGGGGACCTGCTGATGGTCGCCGAAGACGTCGCGCAAGGGCGCTTGAGCCTGCCGTGGCCGACGGCGGTGGCCAGTGGCGAAAACTATTACCTGGTCTGGCCAAAAACCCGCCCCGGCGGCGAACGCCTGCGCCGGCTCAGCGATTTTCTCCAGAGCGAAGTCCAGGCGATGGTTTTGCCGGACGTCGAGCGTCTGTAGGAGCGAGCTTGCTCGCGATGGACTTAAGGGCGGCGCGTTTATTCAGAAAACACGCGTTATCGTTAACGTCTATCGCGATCAAGCTCGCTCCTACGGGTCTCACATTCCTTAAAAATGATGATCCGCCGATCTTGGTGCTAATTAGCGCTTTTTTATCCTTGCTGAATCGTTTCATCAGCGCTATAAAAATTGCACAACTCCAAGAAAGGCTTTCCCAATGATCCCGTTCAAACTGATGCTTGCCCTCAGCACACTCACTGCTGCATCCCACACCATGGCGTGGGACTACGTACTGCTCGATACCGACAAAGCTGCACAAAACTTCCAGATCACCAGCGAGCAGCTAGGGGTAAAAACCGCCCAGCCATTCTCCGTGACCTTGCGCACACTGCATGGTGGTCGCCAGGAGGGCGTCAGCATCGTTGACATCGACAATGGCGTGATGAAATTGTCGGTGGTGCCGACTCGCGGAATGAACGTGCTGCAGGCGTCGGTGGGCGAGGTGCGCATGGGCTGGGATTCGCCGGTCAAGGAAGTGGTCAATCCTGCATTTATCGAACTCAACGGTCGTGGCGGCCTGGGCTGGCTGGAGGGCTTCAACGAACTGGTCGCCCGTTGCGGCTACGAATGGGTCGGCCACCCCGGCATGGACAACGGCGAACTGCTGACCCTGCATGGCCGCGCCGCAAACATCCCGGCCAACAAAGTTACCCTGCATATCGACGAAAAACCGCCCTATGCCATCAGCCTGCTCGGTGAACTCAAAGAGCAAGCCTTCAAGAAAGTCGACTTTTCAGTTGTCACGCAGTTGCTGACCGAACCCGGCAGCGCGCGCTTTGCACTCAATGACACCCTGACCAACAACGGCGACTATCCAAAGGAATACCAAGCGCTCTATCACAGCAACTTCAGCACGCCATTCCTCGAGCAGGGCGCGCGATTCGCCGCGCCAGTGAAACAAGTCTCACCGTTCAACGACAAGGCCAAGGCGGACCTGCCCGACTGGCAAACCTACCGAGGCCCGACCAAGGATTACGACGAAACCGTTTACAACGTGGTGCCCTACGCCGACGCCAAGGGCGACACGCTCACCGTTCTACATAACAAGGCGGGCAGCCTGGGTGTAGCGGTCGGGTTCAATACCGAGCAATTACCAGTGTTCTCCCTGTGGAAAAATACCGACACCCAAGGGCAGGGCTACGTCACTGGCCTGGAACCTGGCACCAGCTTTTCCTACAACCGACGGTATCAGCGGCCGTTGAACCTGGTACCGAGCATTGGTGCCAAACAGCAGAAGCAGTTCCAGATCAGCTTTAGCCTGTTGGCCGATAAGCCGGCTGTGGATAAAGCGCTGAAACGGGTCAGCGAGATTCAGGGTGGGCGTGAGACTGAAGTGCGGCTGACGCCATTGGTGGATCTGAGCAAGGAGTAAGAGTGGGGGAAAACCTGAAAAATCGATTATTCGTTGAGAAAAACGCTTAGAAATGAAGGTTTTCTTAAAGAAATGATTACAAGCGGCTTACTGACTCGTGGGCCGGTACTGCAACGCCTCAGCCACATGTTCACGGCTGATCATGTCAACCTGCTCAAGGTCCGCCAATGTTCGCGCCACCTTGAGCAGCCGATGAGCCGCCCGCAACGACAGGGTCAAACGTTCGCAGGCGGTCTCAAGCCAATTTTCGTCGGCTGTGGATAACTTGCAGTATTGGTACAGCCCCGGCAGGTCGAGGAAGGCATTGGCGCAGCCCTGGCGCCGTTGCTGCCGCTCGCGAGCGTTGGCGACCAGTAAGGCGGCGCTGGCGGTGTCATTCCCGGGTTGTGGCGTGGGGGTGAGCGCAGTGGCTTCGCGGGCGACGGTCAGGTGCAGGTCTATACGATCCAGCAGGGGGCCGGAGAGTTTGTTGCGATAGCGCTGAATTTGTTCCGGCGTGCAACGACAACGGCCGCTGGGGTCGCCGAGGTAACCGCAAGGGCAGGGGTTCATCGCCGCGACCAATTGGAAGCGCGCCGGGAAACTGACTCGATCGCGGGCCCGGGAGATTACGATATGGCCGGACTCCAGCGGCTCTCTTAAAACCTCCAGAACCTTTCTGTCGAATTCCGGCAACTCATCCAAAAACAGCACGCCATGGTGGGCGAGGGTGATTTCCCCCGGCTGTGGTTTCGAGCCACCGCCCACCAATGCCGGACCGGAGGCCGAATGATGGGGTTGGCGAAACGGTCGATGGGGCCAGTGGCTCAAGGGCACATAGCTGGCGACCGATTGAATCGCAGCGACCTCAAGCGCTTCATTTTCGTCCAGCGGTGGCAGCAAGCCGGGCAAGCGACTGGCCAGCAGTGTTTTGCCGGTGCCTGGAGGACCGCTGAACAGCAGGTTGTGGGCGCCCGCTGCAGCAATCAGCAGGGCTCGTTTGGCAGCCAGCTGGCCCTGGACTTCACTCAAGTCGGGATAAGGTTTGTTCGCCAGCAGCAAGCCGTTGGAAACAAAAGGTTCGATCGGTGTGTGGCCATTGAAGTGCGCGACTGCCTGCAGCAAGTGATCGACCGCGATCACCTTCAACCCTGAAGCGAGACAAGCTTCTTCGGCATTGGCGCGCGGTACCACCAGCGTTCGTCCGGCCTTGCGTGCGGCCAGGGCCGCCGGCAGTACGCCACGTACCGCGCGCACGGCACCAGACAACGCCAGTTCCCCAAGGCACTCCACATCGTCCAGGGTCAGCGTCGGAACCTGCACGCTGGCCGCGAGAATCCCCAGGGCAATCGCCAGATCAAAGCGCCCGCCGTCCTTTGGCAGATCGGCCGGAGCGAGATTCAAGGTGATGCGACGTGCCGGATACTGGAGGCCTGAATTGAGAATCGCACTGCGCACCCGGTCTTTACTTTCCTTGACGGCCGTTTCCGGCAAACCCACCAGCGTCAGGGAGGGCAAGCCATTGGCCATATGGACCTCAACGGTAACAGCGGGCGCTTCCACGCCGATTTGGGCGCGGCTGTGGACAATGGCCAGAGACATAGATCATTCCTTGAGGGGGCGAGAACCGCGTCCTGCGGTTTTGGAAGAGTAGCTGAGGTAATCAAGCGAGCGGGTTGCATTTATGTATCTTGGCTATACACTTCACGTTAACGAATAACGTTAAGCTTTAATCATGATCGTAAGCTTTAGATGTTCTGAGACCGAGTACCTGTTTCGCAATGGTAGGACCCGTCTGTGGTCAGCCATTCTCAGTGTCGCGGAACGGAAACTGACGATGCTTGATGCTGCTGCCGTGTTGATGGACCTTCGATCTCCTCCGGGCAATCGCCTGGAAGCGCTGGAGGGAAATCGCAAAGGGCAGCACAGCCTTCGCATCAATGCTCAATGGCGAATTTGCTTTATCTGGGGTCCCAGCGGACCTGAAAATGTCGAAATCGTCGATTATCACTGAGGTGAGTAATGACTAAGAACGGTATGCGCCCGGTTCACCCCGGCGAAATCCTTAAAGAGGAATACCTGGAGCCTTTGGGTCTTACGGCAGCGGCTTTGGCTAGGGCGCTGAATGTCTCCACTCCAACGGTGAATGACATTGTGCTTCAGCGCCGCGGCGTCAGCGCCGATGTAGCGCTCAGGCTTTCCATTTGCCTGGACACCACCCCCGAGTTCTGGCTGAACCTGCAATCGACTTACGATCTGCGCAAAGCTGAAATCGAACGAGGGGCAGCGATCCGGGATCAGGTTGAACGCCTTCCACACTGCGCCTGACACCTAGCGGCGCAATCGGAAATTGGGGATGGCTTTTGTAAGAATCAGCCGGGTGTATCGCAGTGTTCGAGATTGCTGGAAGGTCGTTCCGGCCTTATCGCGAGCAAGCTCGCTCCTACAGGGAAGTGTTGCGGGACTACTCCGCTGGCGGACTCAGCTTCGCTTCAAGCTCGGCGACCTTGGCTTCCAGGCTTTCCAGCCGGGCTCGGGTGCGCGCCAGGACCACCATCTGGCTGTCGAATTCTTCTCTGCTCACCAGATCAAGCTTGCTGAAGCCGCTTTGCAGCAGGGCCTTGAATTGGCTTTCGATTTCGTTGCGTGGCAGCACGGTGTCGCCGCTGAACAGGCGTGAGGCGTGGCCGCTCAGGGCGTCGAGGAGGTCTTTGGGCGCGAGCATGGAGTCAGGTGTCCTGAGTAACAGATACGCGCAGTGTATCACGCAGTGTCTATAGTCATTGACGCAGGCAGGTCTGCACGCTTTTCGCGCATAGGGACGGGCGGTCGCGCACCGTTGTTGTGCGTATCTGTTGTGCCAGAGTTGTGCAGACGCTTGTGGTAGCGACTAAGGAATTGAATTCAGAGGGTTTTCAGGAGATGGCAAGCTTTCTGCTTAGTCCTTGATGACCCATGCACTGATGCAGTCGCTGTGACGAAAGCAGTGCGGCAGGCGGAGCGGGGAAGTGTTTCGTCAGCAGTGGTTAGCGAGCGTCGGACTGGCCGAGCAAGGCCGACGACGCGTTACAAAGCCAGGCACTGCGCTTAGACTTGAGCCGGGTTTGTTTTCCTGGGGCAAGTCCACCTATTCGGGAGAGAGTTTTCATGAAGCTAGTCACTGCCATCATCAAGCCGTTCAAACTGGACGACGTACGCGAGTCGCTGTCCGAGATCGGCGTGCAGGGCATTACCGTTACAGAGGTCAAAGGCTTCGGGCGGCAGAAGGGGCACACCGAGCTGTATCGGGGCGCGGAGTATGTGGTCGATTTCCTGCCAAAGGTGAAGATTGATGTCGCCATTGACGACAAGGATCTTGATCGGGTTATCGAGGCGATAACCAAGGCGGCCAACACCGGCAAGATTGGTGACGGCAAGATCTTCGTGGTCAATCTGGAACAGGCTATTCGCATCCGTACCGGCGAAACCGATACCGACGCAATCTAAGCCGACCAAACCCAACGCCCCAGGAGAAAACAATATGACTCTGCGTAAATTCGCAGGGCTAGGAGCCCTGTTGTCCCTCGTAATGCCCGGCCTGGTTATGGCGGCAGACGAAGTGGCAGCCCCAGTCCTCAACTCCGGCGATACCGCCTGGATGTTAACCTCGACAGCGCTTGTGCTGTTCATGACGATTCCCGGCCTTGCGCTGTTCTACGGCGGCATGGTTCGTTCGAAAAACATTCTTTCCGTGATGATGCAATGCTTCGCCATTACCGGGCTGATCAGCATCCTGTGGGTCATTTATGGCTACAGCATCGCGTTCGACACCACCGGCATGGAGCAGGGCGTCGTCAACTTCAACTCCTTCTTCGGCGGCATGGGCAAGGCGTTCCTTGCCGGTGTCACCCCTTCGAGCCTGACCGGGCCTGCGGCGTTGTTCCCTGAGGCGGTGTTCATCACCTTCCAGATGACGTTCGCAATCATTACTCCTGCGCTGATTGTCGGTGCCTTCGCCGAGCGGATGAAGTTCTCCGCCATGCTGATCTTCATGGGCATCTGGTTCACCCTGGTTTATGCACCGATCGCGCACATGGTCTGGTCCGGTAACGGCGGCCTGATGTGGGACTGGGGCGTGCTGGACTTCGCCGGCGGCACCGTGGTGCACATCAACGCCGGTGTGGCCGGTCTGATCGCCTGCCTGGTGCTGGGCAAGCGTAAAGGCTTCCCGACCACCCCAATGGCCCCGCACAACCTCGGCTACACCTTGATGGGCGCCGCGATGCTGTGGGTTGGCTGGTTCGGCTTTAACGCCGGTTCCGCCGCCGCGGCCAACGGCACGGCCGGTATGGCCATGCTGGTGACTCAGATCGCGACCGCTGCCGCTGCTTTGGGCTGGATGTTCGCCGAGTGGATCACCCACGGCAAACCCAGCGCACTGGGTATCGCTTCGGGTGTTGTAGCCGGTCTGGTGGCAATCACTCCTGCAGCAGGCACCGTCGGCCCGATGGGCGCTCTGGTGATCGGTCTGTCCGCGGGTGTGGTCTGCTTCTTCTGCGCAACTACCCTCAAGCGCAAGCTGGGCTACGACGACTCCCTGGATGCCTTCGGCGTGCACGGTATCGGCGGTATCCTCGGCGCGATCCTCACCGGTGTGTTCGCCGCCCCGTCCCTGGGTGGTTTCGGCACCGTGACTGATATCGCGGCGCAAGTCTGGATTCAGTGCAAAGGCGTCGGCTTCACGGTGATCTACACCGCGATCGTGACCTTCATCATTCTCAAGGTGCTGGATGCGGTCATGGGCCTGCGGATCACCGAAGAGGAAGAAGCGGTGGGCATCGATCTGGCGCTACACAACGAGCGCGGCTACAACTTGTAACTTCTCGAGAAATACGAGAAAAATATTGCCCGGCTTGCCGGGCATTTTTTTGTCTGGATTTTGTCAGTAAGGCAACAGCTGAAAGGTTTTTTCTTGCACTTGCGACGGTGTTCGCGGCAGCTATTTTTGTCGGGCCAATGGCTTACAGCGTTGGAGGAATATTAGGCCCTTTGTTTTTTCCCAGAGCGCGCTAGAATGCGCGCCGAACGTGCGGAGAACTGTATGTGGCAACAGACTCTGATTACCCTGCGGGCGAGGCCCCGGGGCTTTCACCTGGTAACGGACGAGTTACTCGCCGGCCTGCCTGAACTGAAGGCATGTCGGGTCGGTCTGTTGCATTTGTGGCTGCAGCATACCTCGGCGTCGTTGACCATCAACGAGAACGCCGATCCGGCGGTACGTCGCGACTTCGAACGGTTTTTCAATCAGCTGGTCCCACAAGGAATGGCCGGATATGAGCACGAGGACGAAGGCGCGGACGATCTCCCGGCGCACTTCAAGGCCAGTTTGCTGGGCTGTCAGTTGAGTTTGCCGGTTACGGCAGGTCGACTGGCGCTGGGTAGCTGGCAAGGTGTTTATCTAGGCGAGCATCGTGATCATGGCGGTGTCCGTAAAGTCCTCGCCACCTTGCACGGTGATGGGGCATAAGCCGCTGGTTACCAGCGGATGATGATTTTTTCTCCGGCGGCCCTTCGACAGTCGGCGAAGCTGGGCTATAACTAATCTGCTTTTCGCAAGTCATGAGGTAGAACATGAGCGACGATGATCTGGAAAACGACGACCTCGAAGTAGGTGACGAAGACGAGACCGAAGAAGGTCTTGAAGTAGCGGCCGAAGACGTCGCTGACGACGACGGCGGGGATGCGCCTGTTCCGACCGCCAAAGGCAAGGCCAAGGCTTCTGTCTCGGTCGATGAGCTGCCGAGTGTCGAGGCCAAGAACAAGGAGCGTGATGCTCTGGCTCGCGCTATGGAAGAGTTCCTTGCCAAAGGCGGCAAGGTGCAGGAAGTCGAGGCCAACGTGGTGGCTGATCCACCAAAGAAGCCTGACAACAAGTACGGCAGCCGACCTATCTGAGCGCCTGCTACTTGCTTGCTGAAAAAGCCCGCCGTCGCTGCGGGCTTTTTCATGGGTGAAAGGAAATAGGCGTTGCGCGCGACCTTTGTGGCGAGGGGGCTTGTCGGAACGCCGCATCGCCCCGCTCGGCTGCGAAGCAGTCGTAAATCGGCTGATATGTTCTATCTGAAGAATCGCGGTAGCTGATTTTGGGACCGCTGCGCGCTCCAGCGGGGGCAAGCCCCCTCGCCACAGGATCTGCGGCGACTAAGGTGCTGTGTTCCACCGCGCCAACAACTCAGGCAACTCGCTCAAACTGCGAATCTCCGCATCCGGCTGTTTCTCGGTTTCCCAGGCTTTGCTGCCAGGGTTGAACCAGATTGCCTTCAACCCCGCCTGCTGGGCCCCGGCGATGTCGTCGCCAGGGTGATCGCCGATATGCACGGCGGCTTCAGCGGTGACCCCGCCTCGCTGTAAGGCTTCCTGGAACAGTCGCGCATCCGGTTTGCCAATCCCGATATCTTCCGCGCAAAGGGCAAACTTGAAGTAGTCCGCCAACCCCAGCCGACGCACATCGGCATTACCATTGGTGACCACTCCCAGGGTGTAGTGCCGGGCCAGCACTTCCAGGGTCGGCTGCACCTCGGGGAAGATCTCGAGTTGATGCCGCGCATGCAGAAACGCTTCAAAGGCCTGCTCGGCCAGCTCCGACGCCCGCGGGGGGGCGTAGCCGGCTTCTTCCAGGGCGTGGAGCAGCACTTTGCGGCGCAGGGCGCTGATCCGGTGCTTGAGGCCGGGCTCGTTGCTCAGAACGCGTTCACGGATCGCCCAGAGGTGCTCGACAGGCACACCGCCGAGGTCCGGCGCGTGTTCTACCAGCCACTGGCGCAGCACCGCTTCGGCGCTGACGATGACCGGGGCGGTGTCCCACAGGGTATCGTCTAGGTCGAAAGTGATCAGTTTGATCGTCATTACTCACCGCCTTTGTTGCGTTTAGCCCGTGGATGGGCGCTGTCGTAGACCGACGCCAGATGCTGGAAATCCAGATGAGTGTAAATCTGCGTGGTCTTGATGTCCGAGTGGCCGAGCAACTCCTGGACGGCGCGCAGGTCCTGGGAAGACTCCAGCAAGTGGCTGGCGAAGGAGTGCCGCAGCATGTGTGGATGCAGGTTCTGCCCCAGCTCGCGCTCGCCGGCGGCCTTGACCCGTAATTGAATCGCCCGTGGACCCAGGCGCCGGCCTTGCTGGCTGACAAATACCGCGTCGTCTGCCGGGTTGGTCAGTGTGCGCAGGGGCAGCCACAGTTGCAGTGCTTCGCGGGCCTTCTGGCCGACCGGCAGAACTCGGGTCTTGCTGCCTTTACCGAGCACCTGGACCAGGCCGTCGGCCAAATCCAGCTGGTCGAGATTGAGCCCGGTCAGCTCCGACAGGCGCAAGCCGGAGGAGTAGAACAGCTCCAGAATCGCCTGATCACGATGGGCCAGGAAGTCATCCTCGACCGCGCCGTCGAGCAGTTGCAGCGCGCGGTCGGTATCCAGGGTCTTGGGGAGCCGGCGTTCGCCTTTGGGCGGTGCCAGGCCATTGGCCGGGTCGTGGTCGCAGAGGCCTTCGCGGTTCAGGTAGCGGTAGAGCCCGCGAACCGCCGAGAGCAGGCGCGCCAGACTGCGGGAGGACTGGCCCTGCGAATGCAGGCGGGCGATCAGGCTGCGCAAGCGCTGGATGTCCAGGGCGGACCAGTTGGAAATCTGCTGTTTCTCGCAGTACGCCAGTACTTTGTTCAGGTCGCGGCGGTAGGCTTCCAGGGTATGGGGTGACACCTGGCGCTCACTGCGCAGGTGAGCGCAGTAGGCGTCCAGTTGTCGTTCCATGGTCAGCGCACCGAGCGTAGGGAGTTGTTGATGCGCGGCAGTACGCGGCCCATGACTTCGGCGATGTAGCTGAGAAACAGCGTACCCACCGAGCTTTTGTAATGCTGCGGATCGCGGCTGGCGATGGCCAGGACGCCATGCAGGCCTTGATGGCTGAGGGCGACGACCGCCGTCGAACCAATTTCCTTGCGCTGTTCTTCGCCGAACAGGAAGTCCAGTTCGTGTTCGCGCAAACTGCCGCTCACGGTTTTGCCTTCCGACAGCAAGCCGCCGATAGCTTGCTGGGCTTCGGCAGCGGTGACCCAGCGACCTACTGGCAAGGCACTGTCGCTGAACAGAATCAGACTGACAAAAGGCACCTGAAAGTCCTGGCGCAGACTGTCTTCGACGCTGATCACCAGGTCTTCCAGGCTGCTGGCATCCATCAGCGCGAGGACCAGCCGGCGGGTCTTGTCGAACAGCCGGTCGTTGTCGCGAGCGACGTCCATCAGTTGCGAAAGGCGATGGCGCATTTCGATATTGCGTTCGCGCAGCAGTTTCAGCTGTCGCTCGACCAGGGAAATGGTGTCGCCACGCTGATGGGGGATGCGCAGTGCCGGGAGCAATTCTTCGTGCTCGGCGAAGAAGTCCGGATGAGCCTCCAGGTACGCGGCAATGGCCGCCGCCTCAAGGCTTTCGCAAGGCGATTCTTCGGGCTGCAGGGCTGGAACCTGGGGCGGATCGGTCATGGATTTAGCTCACTCATAGACGCACCTGTCCTTCGTATACGCGCGCTGCCGGGCCGGTCATCATCACCGGTTCGCCAGGGCCGGCCCATTCAATGGACAGGCGCCCGCCGGGCAGGTCGATCAATAGTGGCGAATCCATCCACCCCTGGCTGATCGCGGCCACTGCGGCGGCGCAGGCACCGGTCCCACAGGCCTGGGTTTCCCCGGCCCCGCGTTCCCAGACGCGCAACTGCGCGCGCTGCCGGTCGATGACCTGGAGAAAACCGACGTTGACCCGGGCCGGGAAGCGCGGGTGGTTTTCGATTTTCGGCCCCAATTCATGCACTGGCGCGTTGTTGATATCGTCGACGCGCAGCACCGCGTGCGGGTTACCCATGGACACCGCGGCCAGTTCGACGGTCTGGTCGTCAACCTCAAGCGTATAGCTTTTGGCCTGAGCCTCGGCCTGGAAGGGGATATCGGCCGGAGCCAGGCGCGGCGGTCCCATATTGACACTGATCTGGCCGTCGCTGCGGATATCCAGTTCAATGATGCCGCTTTTGGTCTCGACGCGGATCTGCCGTTTTGCGGTCAGGCGTTTATCGAGTACGAAGCGCGCAAAGCAGCGCGCGCCGTTGCCGCACTGTTCCACTTCGGAACCGTCGGCATTGAAGATCCGATAACGGAAGTCCACGTCCGGATTGCTCGGCGCTTCGACGATCAGTAATTGATCGAAGCCGACGCCGGTGTGCCGGTCGCCCCATTGCTTGGCATGCTTGGGCAGAATGTGCGCGTGTTGGCTGACCAGGTCGAGGACCATGAAATCGTTGCCCAGGCCGTGCATCTTGGTAAAACGCAGCAGCATGGTTTTACTCCGGCAGCAGGCTTTCGCCAGCAAACAACTCGGCTACCGTCTCGCGGCGACGCACTTCAAATACCTGATCACCGTCCACCAGCACTTCGGCGGCACGGCCCCGAGTGTTGTAGTTGGAGCTCATGACAAACCCGTAGGCACCGGCCGAATGCACGGCGAGCAAGTCGCCTTCTTCCAGCGCCAGCTGACGATCCTTGGCGAGGAAATCGCCGGTTTCGCAGATCGGCCCGACGATGTCGTAGGCGCGGGCAGCGGTATCGCGAGGGCGCACGGCAGTGACGTCCATCCAGGCCTGGTACAGCGCCGGGCGGATCAGGTCGTTCATGGCGGCGTCGACGATGGCGAAGTCTTTGTGTTCGGTGTGCTTGAGGTATTCGACCTGGGTCAGCAGCACGCCGGCATTGGCCACAATGTAGCGACCCGGCTCGAACACCAGCGCCAGGTCGCGACCATCCAGACGTTCGCGCACGGCCTTGATGTAGTCCGCGGCCAGTGGCGGCTCTTCATCGCGATAACGTACGCCGAGGCCGCCACCGAGATCGATATGGCGCAGGTAGATCCCGCACTCGCCGAGACGATCGACCAAGGCCAGCAGGCGGTCGAGGGCATCAATGAAGGGCGCCAGGGTGGTCAGTTGCGAACCGATGTGGCAGTCGACGCCGACCACTTCCAGGTTCGGCAATTGCGCGGCGCGGATGTACACGTCTTCGGCGTCGGCGATGGCGATGCCGAACTTGTTCTCTTTCAAACCGGTGGAGATGTACGGGTGGGTACCAGCATCGACATCCGGGTTGACCCGCAGCGAGATCGGCGCGCGAACGCCGAGCTCGGCGGCCACCACTTGCAGGCGCTCCAGCTCATCGGTGGACTCGACGTTGAAGCAGTGCACGCCGACTTCCAGCGCGCGACGCATGTCGTCACGGGTCTTGCCGACGCCGGAGAAGACAATCTTGTCAGCGCTGCCGCCAGCGGCTAATACTCGTTCCAGCTCGCCACGGGAGACGATGTCGAAACCAGCGCCCAAACGCGCCAGGACATTCAGTACACCCAGGTTGGAGTTGGCCTTGACCGCGAAGCAGACCAGGTGCGGCATGCCGGCCAGCGCATCAGCGTAAGCCAGGTACTGGGCTTCGATATGCGCGCGAGAGTAGACGTAGGTCGGTGTGCCAAAGCGTTCGGCGATGGCGGACAGGGCAACACCTTCCGCGAACAGCTCACCGTCACGGTAGTTAAAAGCGTCCATGGAGTTCCCTTAGTAGACGTCGTGCTTGTGCGATTTGGACGGCGACTGCTGCGACGACTTGGCTTGCTCTGCAGGGTCTTGTTTGTCATCGGGCAGGTACAGCGGGCCTTTTTGGCCGCAGGCTGACACCAGACAGGCAACCGCGACGAGCGCAGCAAAGGAAGAGATCAGGCGCTTCATGGCGAAATCCTTGAAAATGCGTTAATTGCGCCGGAGTATACCGGCCACCCGACAGCTTGCCTATGCGGGCGGCTGGCCGTCCGGCGGGGGTTTGACGTGCCTCGGCGGATAATTTATGCCAGTGCCGGGCGCTTGATCGGTATCCTTTGCATTCGTGCAGATGCGCCCGTATCTTGCGGCGCTTGAGCGTGAGTAGACACTTTTTGAGGTTCCCGCAATGAGTTTGACTGAAGCCCGCTTCCACGATCTGGTCGATGCCACCCAACAGACGCTGGAGGATATTTTCGATGAAAGTGAACTGGATGTGGATCTGGAGAACTCGGCCGGTGTGCTCACCGTCAAGTTCGAAAACGGCAGCCAGGTGATCTTCAGCCGCCAGGAGCCCTTGCGTCAGCTGTGGCTGGCCGCCCGTTCCGGTGGTTTCCACTTCGACTACGACGAAGAGAGCGAGCGCTGGATGTGCGACAAGAGCGAAGAGCAGCTGGGTGAAATGTTGCAGCGCATCGTGCTTGAGCAGGCCGATTTGGAACTCGATTTCGAAGGTCTCTGAGGTCGTGACGCAGCCCGCTCCCGTGCGTGCGGCCAAGCCGCTATACAGCAACGTCAGCCCGACCGTGCCTTCGCCGTGCACCGGCGTTTGTCGCCTGGATGAGCAGAAAGTCTGCCTCGGGTGCTTTCGCCATGTCGAAGACATCCGCGAATGGCGCTCGGCCGACGACGAGCGGCGGCGGTTGATTTGCGTGCAGGCTCAACAGCGCAAATCTTCAATCTGACGAATTATTGTGGCGAGGGAGCTTGTGTGGCGAGGGGGCTTGCCCCCGCTGGAGCGCGAAGCGGTCCTAAAACCGGCGACTGAGGTTTCACAGGCAGACCGAATCCGCCGGTTTTACGACTGCTGCGCAGCCGAGCGGGGGCAAGCCCCCTCGCCACAGGGTTCCCCGACAGGCCTGCGTCGCCACTTCTGGTGCCCCGCTTGTATATTTATTGAGCTGTGATAGTGTCCGGGTACGCCTCAACTCATCGAGGCCCGTGAAAACCCTGCCTTTTTCTGGCGGGGTTTTGCTTTTTTGTGCAGAAAAAAGGAGTCTGCCTGGATCATGAGCACCGCACCTTCCATCACCCTTACCCGCCTGGACGTTCAACGTCTCGAGCGCCTGATCGACAGCCTGGATGACTCGCTGCCGGGCGTCATCGCGCTGCAAGCCGAGCTGGATCGCGCCGAAACCCTGGTGGGTCACGATGAAGTCCCGGCGGATGTCGTCACCATGAATTCCCGTGTGCACTGCCGTGAAGAAAGCAGTGGCAAGGACTACCACCTGACCCTGGTTTATCCACAGGACGCGAATGCCGACGAGGGCAAGATCTCGATTCTCGCACCGGTCGGTAGTGCGCTGCTCGGCTTGCAGGCGGGTCAACACATCGACTGGCCGGCGCCAGGCGGTAAAACCCTGAAGCTGGAGTTGATCGAGGTCGAGTTCCAGCCCAAGGACGGCGGTGCCTGCACGTTCTGATCCGCCTCAGACCTGATCGAGCGCCTCGTTGAGCGCACGTTCCAGATCCGCCTTGTATCGCAGGTAAAGATTACTCGGGCTTTGCACATCACCGAGCAGGCCGGACAGGTCCAGATCGGTGATGTAGCAGCGGTAGCGTTCAGCCTCGCGGCGCTGCCCGAGGATTTCCCTGGCGACCACGCTAAACAGCTGGTCGCCGTACTCCAGTTCGCAAAACTCTCGCTGATCGCAATACAAGGTGACCTGCACCTGTCCGGGTGCGGCCTTGCCGATAATCGCCTGGACGTCATAAAAGGGCTTGTTCGCCAGCGTCTGTGGCGCAGGCCGTAGTTCGGCCCGTCGAGCGCGCCCGATGGCGGATGGTTGCAGCTGGTAATACAGGGTCTCGAGGGTTGCCATGGGCCGGGCCGGATCCAGCGGCAACAACGCATCGCGACGATACACAATCGATTGCAGGAAGCGCTGCAGTGGCACCAGCAGGCTTTGCTCATCGTGATAGGGCACGCGTTGCTGCCACAGAGCGTTGCACTCATCCAGCACATACAGCTCGGCCTGGGATTCGTTGATCCGGAAGAACACCTGGATGCACTGCGCCAGCCCCATGGGCAGGATCAGCGCCAGATCGTGCTCCTCCAGAGCCATTGGATCGAGATGCAGCGGGCTGTAGCAAGGCTGCTCTTCGCCGAGGTAATCGAGCAGCGCTGGCAGACTGTCCAGGGCCACATGATTGACCTGGCCCGGGACCAGTTCCAGCACGTGATAGTGCTGTTGGACCTGAATCAGGTAGCGATGATTGAGCTTGCCGAGCAGCAGGTCCTGCGCGGTCTCGAAGATCTCCTCCACTCTGCGGGCGATGAATCGGGCGCGATTATGGCTAAAGCAACGAACCCGCAAGCGTGGCTGCTGTGCTCCGCCTGGCAGGTTGTTGAGGTAATCGCGCAGGCAGTCGAGCAGCGCATGTGCACCGTCGTAGCGGCTGACCAGCACCTCGTTCCAGCTGTTGAGCGTGACCTGGTCGAGGGTCAGCACCAGATTCTCCCGGACCCCGGCGTAGCTCAATGAGTCCGTGCGCTCGGTGGTCATCAGGATATTCAGCTCACGATGCTGTTTGAGCGGATCAATCCCGACATTCACCAGAATCAGCACTTCGCTCGGTGCGCTGGCCTGCAGCAACTGTACTTCGCCGACACTGGTCAGCGGCAAGGCAATGGTCTGTTGCAGGCTGCCCAGCAGGTTGAACAGCTCGAACTCGCTCAAGTCGCTGCTGCCGGGGTGCAGAGCGAGGCGGGTGCTGCTGTCGATCACGCCGTTGCGATGGCACCAGGTCAATAATTCCAACAACCCACGGTTGCGCTTGATTGGCGCGAAATGCTCCCACTCCAGAGCGTTCAGGCTGCCGTTGTACAGACTCCAGTGGACTTGCCCTGGCTCCTTGCGATTGGGCGATTGCACCAGCGTCAGGGTGTCTTCCGCCAGATCGGGGGCGATACCGGGATTGATGAACTCGATCTTGTCGGCCTTGCGCTCGAATGCCGCATAGAGGCGGCGGCCGAGCACATTGAGATCGCGCTTGGTGATCAGGCTGGCGGTTTGCTCGGTACGGGCGAACTGAGTCAGGAAGCGATAGCTGTAGTTCAGTTCGTTGACCAGTGCGCGGCGCTCGGCGCTGACTTGGCGGACTTTCCATTGGCTGCGGCTGTCGAGCATCGCCAGCTGGCGGTGATCCCAGCCCCATTCGTGGACCAGGCGTTCAAGCAATCGGCGCTGCCAGCTGCTATTGCGCTGGGCGGGGGGCGCGGTGAGTTTGCGGTTGACCTTCAGGTACAGGCTGCGGCGTACCAGTTCCAGGCGTTGCGGCTCGTCGCGAGCCTTGAGGTATTCCTCGATCCGCCGATAGACCACGATATAGGGGTCCAGCTCATCCAGATCGAACTGGTTGGCGAACACGGCCTGCTTGAAGCGCAGGCTCAGGCATTGGACCTGCGGGTGTTCGCTGGCGTAGACCTCGATCAGCAACAGTTTAAGCACGGACTTGTAGGGCGACTCGATGCCTTTGTACAGCTGCCAGAGCCCTGCACCAATGAATTCACCGGGCGGAATGTGCGCCAGGTGACCAAGATCAAGGGTTTCATCGGCGCGGATAAAACGTTTCGACAATAACGTATGGGTGTACTGGTCGTAGCGCGACTCTTCGTACACCGGCACCAGCCACCACAGCGGGGTGCGCCCGGCCACCCAGATGGCGGTGCGGTAGAACTCATCCAGGAGCAAGTAGTGTTGGGTCGTGCCGCAGTCCTCCGAGCTCAACCGGGTATCGCGTTCGCCACGCACGAAGCGGCTCGGGTCGATTAGAAAGAAGTGTGCCTCGGCGCCCTGGCCCGCGGCCCAGGCTTCCAGCAGCTGGCATTTCTTGCGCAGTTCGGCGAGTTCGCTCTCACTCAGGTCAGGCCCATGGCAGACCCACACATCCATGTCGCTTTGGTCGGCCTGGGCCAGAGTGCCCAGGCTGCCCATGAGAAACAGCCCATGGATCGGCCGCGGCGCATGGCCGTGGCGAGCTTTGTAGGAAAAGGAGCGGGTCAGGCGCTGGGCTTCGGCGAGGGCCTGACCATCGGGCTCGAAATTCGACAACCCGGCCGGCGTGCTGCCAGAAACATAGCCCGGCAACAGCGGATGGTTGACGTGAAAGAACAGTGGCAGCAAGGTCAAAACCACTTGCTGGCGTGGCGACAATCCTTCCAGGGCACGGGCCATGCGGCCCTCGTTGAGCTTCAGAAACCGCGCACGCAGCTGGACAAGAACCTTGCGATCGATTCCCTCGTTCAGATCGGGGCGGATTTCATGGGTGCGGGTCATTGCAAACTCAAGCCGGCTCGCGGAACTCGAACGTGGGAGGTCTCAGGTCGGTTAGCAGTTTACCGCCTCAAGGTCTGGACCTTTAAGCTGAATCTTGTTTTTTGGCGTCAAATTATTATCGATGGGGCGAAGTGTGCCCGCGGAATCCATCAAAGGGGATCCCGTGGGCAATGCGCTGGTGCTTATGCGGTTTCTTGAACGGTCAGGATGGTCAGCAAGGTTTGCACTTGCTGAGCGGCGTCCCGACCCAGGCTGGTCAGATAACCACCATCGTGCTGGGTGATCAGTTCTTTGTCGAACAGCCGTTGTGCGGCAGCGATGGCTTTCGGGGCAGCGGTCTGATGAATTTTCAGGCCTTCCTGGGAACTGTCCAGGTTGAAGAGTGCGAGGATTTCCAGTTCGGCAACCAACTCAGGGGTAAGCGACATAAGGACTCCAGACTTTCTAGGAATTAGACGGTAGCGCTCCTAAGGTGACCGCACTTGTGCAAGCTGTCCAGTGTTCGCTGAGCGCTTTTTTTGCCTGGGGCGGCAGGCTGTCGTGGTAACCCCGTGGTTCTTGTGGCTGCGGGGTGTTACCAGTGTAGTCAGAGTCTGGAAAAATGCCGGGTTGATTGACGACCCTGCGGGGGCCGCGGTGTATCTGATACAGCGCCGACCTGTGGCGAGGGGGCTTGCCCCCGCTGGGTCGCGCAGCGGCCCTAAAGTCTGCAACACCGTTGTATCAGGCATACCGCATTCTCAGGTTTTACGACTGCTGCGCAGCCGAGCGGGGGCAAGCCCCTCGCCACAAAAAGCCCGTCCGAGAAAGGGGAGAGTCATTTCTTCTCTGGCGGCAGCTCTGGCAGCGCCCGCAAGGCAGCCTCATACCACTCGGTATTGAACGCCCGATCTTCTTCAAGGATCGCATCGATTTCGACGGCCAGTACGTGAGCCATCAATTGCAGGATTTCTTCACGCTCGTAGCCGACCAGGGTCAGTTTGTTGAGGGTCGCCTTGGCTGCTGGCGGGTTGTCGCTTTCGATCTGGTTTTCGATCGCTTCGATCAGCGTGGCTTCGGTGAAATCTTCTTCGTCGTTGTCGTCGTTTTTGTTGGTGCCGGGGGTTGGCTCGCTCATGGCAGGCTCCTCAAGGAAAGGCGGCCAGTTTAACTGCATTCAGGGATTTGATGCTGCTGGTCAGACTTCATCTGAAGCTCTATAACTTGCGCTGCCAACCCCTACACGGCCTGGAGGCTTTGTGATGCTCAAGCTTTATGGATTTTCCGTCAGCAATTACTACAACATGGTCAAGCTGGCGTTGCTGGAGAAGGGACTGCCCTTTGAGGAAGTACCGTTTTATGCCGGTCAAAGCCCGCAAGCACTTGCCATCAGCCCGCGGGGGAAAGTCCCGGTGCTGGGGGTCGAGCAAGGGTTCATCAATGAAACCAGTGTGATCCTCGAGTACCTCGAGCAAGCCCGGCCAGGCCCGGCGCTGCTACCGAGCGATCCGTTCCAGCGCAGCCAGGTGCTGGCATTGGCCAGGGAGATCGAGTTGTACATCGAGTTGCCGGCTCGCGCCTGTTACGCCGAGGCGTTTTTCGGCATGACGGTGCCGGACGCGATCAAGGACAAGACCAAGACCGAGTTGCTGCTAGGTTTTGCCTCCCTGGGCAGGCACGGCGAGTTCGCCCCTTACGTAGCGGGCAAAACGCTGAGTATTGCGGATCTGTATTTTCTGTACAGCGTGCCGCTGGCCTGTGCGGTGGGCAAGAAGCTGTTCGATGTGGATTTTCTGGATGGGTTGCCCGCCGCCAAAGCGCTGCTTGAGCGTCTGGAGCAGATGCCAAATGCACAACGGATCGCCGCGGACAAAGACGCCGCGATGCCGGCATTCCTGGCGATGATCAGCGCCAAAAAGTAAAAGATCGTAGCCTGCGAGGTTTGCGTACACCCCCAAATTTCGAGGGTGTACGCCGTTGTAGGAGCTGCCGGAGGCTGCGATCTTTTCGGGATCACTAAGATCTAGCGACTAGCCAACAACGCCTGGCCGCGACAAACTGCAGCCTTGACCTGCGTCGGTGCCGTGCCGCCGATGTGGTCACGGGCATTCACCGAGCCTTCCAGGGTCAGCACGGCAAACACGTCCTGCTCGATCTGGTCGCTGAACTTGCGCAGTTCCTCCAGGCTCATTTCCGCCAGGTCCTTGCCGCTGTCCACGCCGTATTTCACGGCATGGCCGACGATTTCGTGGCAGTCACGGAACGGCAGGCCCCGGCGCACCAGGTAGTCGGCCAGGTCGGTGGCGGTGGAGAAACCGCGCAACGCCGCTTCACGCATGATGGCGTGCTTGGGTTTGATCGCCGGGATCATGTCGGCAAAGGCCCGCAGCGAATCGCGCAGGGTGTCGGCGGCGTCGAACAGCGGTTCCTTGTCTTCCTGATTGTCCTTGTTGTAAGCCAGAGGTTGGCCTTTCATCAAGGTCAGCAGGCCCATCAGTGCGCCGAACACCCGGCCGCTCTTGCCGCGCACCAGTTCTGGCACATCAGGGTTTTTCTTTTGCGGCATGATCGAGCTGCCGGTGCAGAAGCGATCAGGCAAATCGATGAACTGGAACTGCGCGCTGGTCCACAGCACCAGCTCTTCGGAGAAGCGCGACAGGTGCATCATCGCGATGCTCGCCGCGGAGCAGAATTCGATGGCGAAGTCGCGATCGGAAACACTGTCCAGGGAGTTGCCGCCAACGGCGTCGAAGCCCAGCAGCTTGCAAGTCAGTTCGCGATCGATGGGATAAGTAGTGCCGGCCAGTGCGGCGCTGCCCAATGGCATGCGGTTGGTGCGCTTGCGGCAATCCATCAGGCGCTCGTAATCGCGGCTGAGCATTTCGAACCAGGCCAGCAAGTGATGGCCGAAAGTCACTGGCTGGGCGGTTTGCAGGTGAGTGAAGCCGGGCATGATGCTGCCGGCTTCGCGCTCGGCCTGCTCCAGCAGGCCTTTTTGCAGGCGAGTGATTTCGGCCAGGATCAGGTCGATCTCATCGCGCAGCCACAGACGGATATCGGTCGCTACCTGGTCGTTACGGCTACGGCCGGTGTGCAGCTTTTTGCCGGTGACACCGATGCGGTCCGTGAGACGGGCTTCGATGTTCATGTGCACATCTTCCAGGTCGATGCGCCAGTCGAACGTGCCGGCTTCGATTTCGCTCTGGATGGTGTTCAGGCCATCGATGATGCTGTCGCGCTCGGCATCGGTCAGAACGCCGACCTTGGCCAGCATTGTGGCGTGAGCTATCGAGCCCATGATGTCGTGGCGATACAGGCGCTGGTCGAAAGTGACGGAGGCGGTAAAGCGGGCGACAAAGGCGTCGACGGGTTCACTGAAGCGGCCGCCCCAGGACTGATTGGTCTTGTCAGTGCTCATGAATTCGCTCGTGATCTGCTGAAGGAAGATGGCGTAAAAAGTTGTCGCGGATAATAACAGGGTTGCCGTAGCTGGCGTTGACACTGGTCGGCAGGTTGTTTTTTTCTCCATGGGTTGCCTGGCGCCTTGCCGTTGAACCCCTGCGCGCAGAGACTGGGACCTATAAGCTCGAGGCGCCGAACCAGGGCTGCGAAGCCGCTGCGCAGGCGTTATGAGCGGGTGCAGGCGAAATGATATTTTTCGATTGAGCAATATCGTCTTGGCGAGCGTCTACAGTTGCACTAGAGGTCAACGCGAATTCAGACGATTTGCCCGTCGGGCAACTGACCATGCAGCCGTGGTTACAAACGCTCTGATCCATGAAGTCGCGCCGCGAATCGACGGCGATGTGCTCAGAGTAGAAGCCAGCTATAAAGAGGGGGTATGCGTATTGTGTATCAGCAATCCCTACGAAGATGCCGCGCCAGCACGAGCTTGGAACGGTAATCGGCAGGCACTGGTAAATATAGGTTCCCGACTCGGGGCACTTTTTGGCCCTCGCGCTACTCTTAGCGTGGATCGTCGTGACGGATGTCACGTCACCTGTCTACGCTATCCTTGTGCGAGACTCACGCAGGAATCCAGCGCAATATGAATGTCCTGATCGTTGATGACGAACCCCTGGCCCGCGAGAGACTGAGCCGTATGGTCAGCGACCTCGAGGGATACAATGTCCTGGAGCCGAGCGCCACCAATGGCGAAGAGGCGTTGGCCTTGATCGACAGCCTCAAGCCGGATGTCGTGCTGCTCGACATCCGCATGCCTGGCCTCGACGGTTTGCAGGTTGCTGCTCGACTGTGCGAACGCGAGGCGCCCCCAGCGGTGGTGTTTTGCACCGCCCATGATGAGTTTGCCCTGGATGCTTTCCAGATCAGCGAGGTAGGCTTCCTGGTCAAGCCGGTGCGCTCCGAGCAATTGCTTGAAGCGCTGAAAAAGGCCGAGCGACCCAACCGCGTCCAACTCGCAGCCCTGACCCGTCCGGCCGCCGAAAGTGGCAACGGTCCACGCAGTCATATCAGCGCAAGAACCCGTAAAGGCATTGAACTGATCCCCCTGGATCAGGTGGTCTATTTTATCGCCGATCACAAATACGTGACCTTGCGCCATGAAGGCGGCGAAGTCCTGCTGGACGAACCGCTCAAGGCGCTCGAGGATGAATTCGGCGACCGTTTCGTGCGGATCCATCGCAACGCCCTGGTGGCCCGCGAGCGAATCGAACGCCTGCAGCGTACACCCTTGGGGCATTTTCAGCTGTTTCTAAAGGGCCTCAACGGCGATGCGCTGATTGTCAGCCGACGCCATGTAGCCGGCGTGCGCAAGATGATGCAACAGCTTTAGTCCGGCGCCTGCGCGCGGATTTCAGGACCGGTTGCCACATAGGCCAGGCCAGGGAGCCCGCGCACTTTCTGATTCAAGTCAAAGCTGATTTGCCTGAGCTGTTATTATCTGCCGTATCTATTCAGTACGGATTGATCCATGTCCCCTCGCGAAATTCGCATCGCTACCCGCAAAAGTGCCCTGGCCTTGTGGCAGGCCGAATTCGTCAAAGCCCGCCTGGAAGAAGCTCATCCCGGCCTGGTCGTGACGCTGGTGCCCATGGTCAGCCGTGGCGATAAGCTGCTTGACTCTCCGCTGTCGAAGATCGGCGGCAAAGGCCTGTTCGTCAAAGAGCTGGAAACCGCTCTGCTCGAACATGAAGCCGATATTGCCGTGCACTCGATGAAAGACGTGCCGATGGACTTCCCTGACGGGCTTGGTCTGTTTTGCATCTGCGAGCGCGAAGACCCGCGCGATGCATTCGTCTCCAATACTTACGCCAGTCTCGATGACCTGCCCAAGGGCAGCGTGGTCGGCACCTCCAGCCTGCGTCGCCAGGCGCAATTGCTGACCCGCCGTCCGGACCTGCAGATCCGCTTCCTGCGCGGCAACGTCAATACCCGACTGGCCAAGCTGGATGCCGGCGAGTACGACGCAATCATTCTGGCGGCCGCCGGCTTGATTCGCCTGGGCTTCGAAGATCGCATCAGCTCTTCGATCAGTGTCGACGACAGCCTGCCGGCAGGTGGCCAAGGCGCAGTCGGTATCGAATGCCGCAGCGTCGATACCGAGATTCATGCCTTGCTCGCACCTCTGCACCATCAGGACACCGCCACTCGGGTCACTGCCGAACGTGCGCTGAACAAACACCTGAATGGCGGCTGCCAAGTGCCGATCGCCTGCTATGCCGTGCTTGAAGGCGAGCAGATCTGGTTGCGCGGCCTGGTCGGGGATCCGAACGGTGGCCTGTTGCTGTGCGCCGAGGCCCGAGGCCCGCAAAGCGCGGCAGAGACCCTGGGTGTGCAAGTGGCTGAAGACCTGCTGGCCCAAGGGGCCGATGCGATTCTGCAAGCGGTCTACGGTGAGGCCGGCAAAGAGTGAAAGGCTGGCGCCTGCTGCTGACTCGGCCGACGGAGGAGTCGGCGGCGCTGGCCACGGTCCTGGCTGAGGTCGGCATTTTCAGCAGCAGTCTGCCGTTGCTGGAAATCGAGGCGCTACCGGTTTGCGGAGCTCAGCGCGCGATGATGCTCGAGCTGGATCGCTACTGCGCGGTGATCGTGGTCAGCAAGCCTGCGGCCCGGCTGGGTGTGGATCTGCTCGACCAGTACTGGCCGCAACCACCGATCCAGCGCTGGTTCAGCGTGGGCGCGGCCACCGCACAAATTCTCGACGATTACGGTCTTGATGTGAGCAACCCCCTGGTGGGTGATGACAGCGAGGCCTTGCTTGAGCTGCCGCAGTTGCGCGAGGCTATCGCGCGGCCCGACGCGCGGGTTTTGATCATGCGCGGCGAAGGCGGGCGCGAGCTGCTGGCGGAGCGTTTGCGCGAACAAGGTGCTAGTGTCGATTATCTGGAGCTCTACCGTCGCTACCTGCCGCAGTATGCGTCGGCGCAGCTGCCTGCGCGGATTGCCACGGAACGCTTGAACGGCCTGGTGGTCAGCAGTGGGCAGGGCTTTGAGCACCTGCAGCAATTGGCAGGCACGGCCTGGCCCGAGTTGGCGCGGTTGCCGTTATTTGTTCCAAGTCCTCGGGTCGCCGAGATGGCGCGTGCTGCCGGCGCCCAAACAGTTGTGGATTGTCGTGGCGCCAGTGCCGCGGCTTTGCTGACGGCGTTACGGGAGCAACCCGTGCCCGTTCTCTAACGCAAAGGATGGATACGTGAGCGAAACAACCTTGCCTAAAGATGAACTCCAGCCAGCGTCCGAAGCGCCGGCTGAACCTGCGACCACCACCGCGCAACGCCGGGGCAATGGGTTGGTGATTCTGGCCTTGTTGCTGGGGGCGGCGGGTGTCGCTGCTGGCGGTTGGGGGATTTGGCAGGTTCGCAGCCTGCAAGCCAATAACCAGCAACAGCTGGGGCAGTTACAAGCGCTTGGCGACCTGGCGCAGACCCTCAAACTCAACGAGCAACGTCTGACGGCGCGACTGGAGCAATTGCCGGCCGCCGATGAGCTGGAAGACCGGCGGCGACTGCTGACGCAGTTGCAAGGTGATCAGCAACGCTTGAACCAGCGACTCGAAACCGTGCTGGGAGCCAGCCGCAAGGACTGGCGCCTGGCCGAAGCCGAGCACTTGCTGCGTCTGGCCAGTCTGCGTTTATCGGCGCTGCAGGACATCAGCAGCGCCCATGCCCTGGTGCAAGGCGCCGATGAGATCCTCCGCGAACAGAATGACCCTGCATCCTTCGCCGCCCGCGAGCAGTTGGCAAAAAGCCTGGCGGCGCTGCGCAGTACCGAGCAGCCGGACCGTACCGGGCTGTTCCTGCAACTGGGTGCCTTGCGCGATCAGGTGGTCGAACTCAGCGCACTGGCGCCTGAGTATCAGGACCGCGGCGATTCGCTGCTGGGCCTGACGGCCGATGGCGACGGCGCCAGTCGCTGGGCGCAGTGGTGGGATGAAATCTCGCGCTATATCCGCATCGACTTCAATGCCGACAAAAATGTCCGACCGCTCCTGGCGGGGCAAAGCCTGACCCAGGTCCGGCTGGCGCTCAGCCTGGCGCTCGAACAGGCGCAGTGGGCTGCGCTCAATGGTCAGGCGGCGGTTTATACCCAGGCCCTGGCCGAGGCTCGGGATGTTCTCAAAAGCAACTTCAATCAGGACAACCCGCAAAGTAAATTGATGCTTGAGCGGGTGGGCGAACTGAGCAAGCAACCGGTTACGGTGATCACTCCTGACCTGGCGACGACCTTGAGCGCGGTCCAGGTTTATCTGGAACGTCGCAATCCGAGTGTCGAGGAGTCGGTGAATACCTCCGCCAAACCTGCCGCGAACACTGCGCAGGAGACCAACCCATGAAACGCATCTATGTGATCCTGTTCGTGGTCATTGCTGCTGCAGCCTTGCTGGGGCTGGCCATCGCCGAGCACGCGGGCTATGTCCTGATCGCCTACAAGAGCTTTCGTTATGAGTCGAGCCTGTGGGCGACCCTGGCGCTGCTGGTGCTCATCTGGCTGGTGGTCCTGGGCGTGAAGCTGCTGAGCGAGTTGCTGACGACGTCCGGTGGCGTGGTCAATCCATGGTCGCGACGCAACCGCAGTCGCCGCGTGCAAGTGGCGATCGAGCACGGCCAGATGGACCTCGCCGAAGGTCGCTGGGCCAGCGCTCAGCGGCATTTGCACCGGGCTGCCGAAGCCGAGCGCCAACCGTTGCTGTATTACCTCGGCGCTGCGCGGGCGGCGAACGAGCAGGGACTGTATGAAGAATGCGACAACCTGCTTGAGCGAGCCCTTGAGCGCCAGCCTCAGGCCGAGTTGGCGATCGCCTTGAGTCACGCACAGTTGCAGATCGACCGCGGTGATACCGACGGCGCACTCGTTACGCTGGAAACCATGCATGAGCGTCATCGGCATAGTGTTCAGGTCCTGCGTCAGTTGCAGCGTCTGCATCAGCAGCGGGGCGATTGGTCGGCGCTGATCCGTCTGCTGCCGGAACTGCGCAAGGACAAGGTTCTGCCGCCCGCCGAGCTGATTGAGCTGGAGCGCAGAGCCTGGGGTGAAAACCTCACACTGGCGGCTCGACGGGAGGAGGACGACACGGCGGGTTTGCAGTCGCTCAATCGCGCCTGGCAGCAACTCAGTTCCGCTCAGCGCCAGGAACCGCAATTGGTGCTGGCCTATGCCGAACAACTGCGGCAACTGGGGGCCGAAGTCGAGGCCGAAGAGGTCCTGCGCGGTGCCCTCAAACGCCAATACGACAGTCATTTGGTCCGGCTTTACGGGCTGCTTCGTGGCAGTGATCCCGCGCGGCAATTGCACATCGCCGAGGGCTGGTTGAAAGATCACCCGGCGGATCCCAGCCTGCTGCTGACCCTGGGACGTCTGTGTCTGCAAAGCAGCCTGTGGGGCAAGGCGCGGGATTATCTGGAGAGCAGCTTGCGGCTGCAGCGTAATCCGGAAGCTTGCGCCGAGCTCGCGCGCCTGCTGGCGCAATTGGGCGATACCGAGCGCAGCAATCAGCTGTTTCAGGAAGGCCTGGGGCTGTTGGACGAGCGCTTGCTGGCCTCGCCTCTGCCCGTACCGGCGCGCGTGTAAGGCGCGCTGTGGATGGCTGGTTCTCCCGCCAGGGTGGGCCGGCCATTTCAGAGCTGTCAGACGTTTTCCACGCATTATCTGGCGCCAGGCTGCATCCTACGTCGGACTACATTTGTTCTCCTGTTTTCTGTCGGGATTTCCCTACAATCTGCAGGAAGTGTCCGCTAAGGCCCGCCTTGAAAGGGTTGCGGTCTTTCCTCTACCGTAACTGCCTGTCTCTTTTGTTACGGATTAGCCATGTTTTTGGCCCGCTCTCGTTCCTTGTTCCTCATGGCGTTCACCGCAGGTGCCCTGGCCCTGGGCGCCTCGTTATACCTGGAATATGCGGTCGGGCTCGAACCTTGCTCGCTGTGTACGGTGCAGCGGTTCTTTCTGGTTCTGCTCACGGCGATTTGCCTGATTGCAGCCGTGCATGGGCCAAGCCGCACGGGTTGTTACCTGTATTGGCTATTGAGCTTACTCAGCAGTCTTGGCGGAATGCTCACCGCGTGGCGGCATGTGCTGTTGCAAAATTCCCCTCAGGAGCGCTGGCAGGGGTGTTCGCCCGGCCTCGAGTACCTGCTGGGCAACATGTCCTGGTCCGGTGCGTTGAAACGGGTCTTCCAGGGGACTGCCGAATGCACCCGAATCTCCTGGACGCTGTTTGATATGAGCATCCCCGAGTGGAGCCTGCTGTTCTTCGTCGGGATGATCTGCCTGGGCATTTTTCAGCTGCTGCAGTTCCTGCGTTTCACCCGCTGTAGAGCGGTCAGGGGGTGATTGTGGTCCCGCCCCACCGTTCGAGATTAAACGCTTGTATGAACTTTATCTCCTGCGTACCTTGAAGCCGTTGTCGCGCGGGCATAATCTGGCCCGCACGTGTTATTGGAATTATGTTGCTCAGTGGCGCCCTGCTTGGCCGAATCTTGATCGTTCAAGTCTTGCGGCGGGTGTAGGACGGCACTACCCATAAGGGAAGAGAGACCATGCTCGAAAGTTGTCAGAATGCTCAGGAACGCTGGGGTGGAGTGCATCTGCTGATCGATCGCTGGTTGCAGGAGCGTCACGAACTGGTTCGGGCCTATGATGCTCTCGGCGCCAAGCCAGAAGCGCTGGGCGAGAACCGAAAGCCATTGCAGGAATTCTGCGGAGTCCTGGTCGATTACGTTTCGGCCGGACATTTCGAGATCTATGAACAGCTGACCGGCGAAGCCAAGGCATTTGGCGACACCCGCGGGCTGGAATTAGCCGAGACGATCTACCCGCGCATCGATGTGATTACCGAGAAGCTGCTGGCGTTCAACGATCTCTGTGATGCCGGAAAGTGCGTCGCGGAAAAATTCCAGGAGTTGGGTGGTCTGTTGCACGAACGCTTCGAACTGGAAGATTGCCTGATCGAAGTGCTGCACACGGCTCACAAGGAAGAGGCTCCGGCTCAGGCCTGAGTATTCGCTTCGGCGAAAAAGATCATCAAAAAACGGTGCGCCATGCGCGCCGTTTTTCGTTTGGGCTTTTATTCAGCCTGCGACACCGAGTAACTCAATTTCGAACACCAGTGGAGTGTAGGGTGCAATCAAGTCCCCTGCACCGTCGGCGCCGTACGCCTGGGCCGATGGAATGACCAGGCGCCACTTCGCCCCAGTGGGCATTTGCGGCAATGCGCTGCGCCATCCATTGATCACGCTGTCGAGGCGAAACCACTGCGCCTGATTGTTCTGATCGAACACTGTGCCGTCGGGCAGGCGACCGATATAGCGAACCTGGACATTGCCGTTCGGGCCTGCCTTTGGACCGTTGCCAGGAGTCAGTTCGGTCAGCAGGACTCCCTCCGCTAATTCACGAACCCCTGGTCTGGCTTTTTCTGCTGAAAGAAAACGGCTCTCTGCTTCGAGGGCGATCTCACTTTGCGGCCGGGCGGATTTCTCTGCGGCCCGTTTCTCATGCTCGGAAAGAATCTGTTCGATCCGTTCATCTTTGAGTGCCAGTGGCTTGCCTTGATAGGCCTGTTGCAAACCGTCCAGCAACGCTTGAATTTGCAGATCGGGAATCTCCTCGCGCAAGCGTTCGCCGAGGCTGGCGCCCAGGCTGTAAGCGAGCTCGCGGGAGTCATTTTCCGTGGGTTTTTCAGCGGCTTGAACCAGGGAAAAAAACAGGCATAACGATAAAAAAAGATAACGCGACATGGGCACGCTCCAGCCTGAGATGCGAGGGATTATGCCAGTGCTGACGCGTTGACGGCTTGGCTGCTTTCAACGCCACGAAGAACATTTGCAATTCACTGCAACGTAGCGCTTTCGATACTGTCAACATGCCCTAGCGGCGGTAGCAGCAGAGGTCTAGTATGAGCCGCAATAACGTAAGCTAGGAGGTAAACCATGTCGGCCAATAAGAAGCCTGTAAATACTCCGTTGCATTTACTCCAACAGCTCTCGGGCAGCCTGCTCGAGCATTTGGAAAACGCCTGCTCCCAAGCTTTGGCTGATGCTGAAAAACTGCTGGCCAAACTGGAAAAACAACGCGGAAAAGCGCAAGAAAAACTGCACAAATCACGCACCAAACTGCAAAACGCTGCGTCGGCCGGAAAGGCCAAGGCACAAGCCAAGGCCAAGGGTGCAGTGAAGGAGCTTGAAGAGCTGCTGGATGCGCTCAAGGATCGTCAATCCGAAACCCGCACCTACATTCTTCAACTCAAGCGCGATGCCCAGGAAAGCCTGAAACTGGCGCAAGGTGTTGGTCGAGTGAAAGAGGCTGTCGGCAAGGCGCTGTCCCTGCGCTCCGCCAAGCCAGCCGCTGCCCCAGCGAAGAAACCAGCGGCCAGGATGGTTGCTGCCAAAGCGCCGGCCAAGGCTCCGGCAAAAGCCGCGGCCAAACCAGCTGCGAAGGCTCCGGTTAAAGCGCCAGGCAAGCCCGCTGCGAAACCTGCGGTGAAAAAATCAGTCGCTGCCAGCGCTGCCAAACCCGCCGCTAAATCAACTGCTGCCAAACCTGCCGCGGCAAAACCGGCGGCCAAGCCTGCTGCTAAAACTGCTGCAGCCAAACCTGCGACCAAACCCGCTGCCGCGAAAGCGACCGCAGCCAAGCCCGCAGCTAAACCAGCCGCCAGGACTGCTGCCGCGAAACCCGCGACGGCCAAGCCAGCAGCCAAACCTGCCGCGGCTAAAACCGCTGCTGCAAAACCGGCCGCCAAGGCTGGCGCGGCGAAACCAGTCGCAGCTAAAGCGCCTGCCAAAGCTGCAGCAAAACCGGCAGCAAAACCAGCCGTGAAAAAGCCGGCCGCCGCTAAACCGGTAATGGTTCCTGTTGCGGCCAGGCCTGTGACTCCAGCGCCAGGAGCATCGCCGGCAACGTCTGCGAGCACTCCTGCAGCGTCGCCTGTAGCAACGCCAGCAGCCTCTGCGAGCAGCATCACCCCAACCAGCGCTTCCTAAGCCCCGGTTACCGCGACGCGTAGTTTATTCAGCGCGTCGCGGTTCAGGGTGGCGGCTTGCGCCGCCAGTCCTTCCAGCCAGGCTGGTAAATCTTTCGCGTCCTCTTCTGGCCAATTTCGCGCCGTCGTCTCCAGCCGCAACAACAACTGCCGCTCCGCTTCGAGCTCCAGCGCCTTGACCTGTTCGCGCAGAACAGTCAGTTGCGCATCCTCAAGGGCCGCCCTGCGCCATTGCTTGCGCAGTTGCCGCAGGGGTTGCACGACATCGTCATGCCAGGGGTCAGCCAGCTGATGCAGTTGCTGCAGGCGCTGGGCATTGCAGGCCACGCCACGCTGGCCAAGCCAGACCGCACACAACAGCAGGCAGACATTGGCCCCGGCACTCTGCAGTTCCAGGCAGGCCCTTTCGACGCCGGGTCGAGCGTAGGTCGTCAGGGTAGAGCTCCACAGGTCAGAGGACATATTCCTACTCGCGCCAGTTGCGAGCGAAGCTGGTAGACTCCGCCGCCATTATGATCCGACTTCAAAGCCTAACATTACAGCGTGGCCCGCAACGTCTGCTAGAAGACGCCGAGCTGACCTTGCACGCCGGTCACAAAGCCGGCCTGATCGGTGCCAACGGCGCCGGTAAATCCAGCCTGTTCGCCTTGCTCCAGGGGGAATTGACCCCTGACTCGGGTGACTGCTTCCTGCCGGCGGACTGGCGTATCGCCCATATGCGCCAGGAGGTCGATACCCTTGATCGGGTAGCGGTCGACTATGTGCTCGATGGCGACCTGCGCCTGCGTCAGGTACAGCAAGAGCTGGCCGACGCCGAAGCGGCCCATGACGGTGCCGCTCAGGCGCGCCTGCATGCCGAACTCGATAGCGCCGACGGTTACACCGCCGACGCCCGAGCGCGCAAGCTGCTGGCGGGGCTGGGCTTCACCAACGAGCAAATGGATCGCCAGGTTGGCGATTTCTCCGGTGGCTGGCGGATGCGCCTGAACCTGGCGCAGGCACTGATGTGCCCGTCGGACTTGCTGCTGCTCGATGAGCCGACCAACCACTTGGACCTCGACGCCATTCTGTGGCTCGAAGACTGGCTCAAGAATTACCCCGGCACCTTGCTGCTGATCTCCCACGACCGGGACTTCCTCGACGCCGTGGTCGACCATGTGGCCCACGTCGATCAGCGCAAGATCACTCTCTATCGTGGTGGTTACAGCGCTTTCGAACGTGCTCGCGCCGAACGTCTGGCCCAGCAACAGCAAGCCTACGAGAAGCAGCAGGCGCAGCGGGCGCACATGGAAAGCTACATCGCGCGTTTCAAGGCCCAGGCCACCAAGGCCCGTCAGGCCCAGAGCCGGATCAAGGCCCTGGAGCGCATGGAAGAGTTGTCTGCCGCCCACGTCGACTCGCCCTTCGATTTCGTGTTTCGCGAGTCGGTGAAAATCTCCAGCCCGCTGCTCGATCTCTCCGACGCCCGTTTGGGTTACGGCGAGAAGACCGTGCTGGAAAAGGTCAAGTTGCAACTGGCTCCGGGTGCCCGGATCGGCCTGCTCGGTCCGAACGGCGCAGGCAAGTCGACACTGATCAAGAACCTCTCCGGTGAACTGGAGCCCTTGGCCGGTCGCCTGGTGCGCGGCGAGAACCTGGTGGTCGGCTACTTTGCCCAGCATCAGCTGGACTCCCTCGATTCCAAGGCCAGCCCGTTGCTGCATATGCAGCGTCTGGCGCCGACCGAACGTGAGCAGACCCTGCGCGACTTCCTCGGTGGTTTCGACTTCCGCGGTGCGCGCATCGATGAGCCGGTGCTGAATTTCTCCGGTGGCGAGAAGGCCCGCCTGGCGCTGGCATTGATTGCCTGGGGCAGGCCGAACCTGCTGCTGCTCGACGAACCGACCAACCACCTCGACCTGGAAATGCGTCTGGCGCTGACCATGGCTTTGCAGGAATTCACCGGTGCGGTGCTGGTGGTCTCCCACGATCGGCACTTGCTCAAGAGCACCACCGATGAATTCCTGCTGGTTGCCGACGGCAAGGTTCAGGAGTTCGACGGCGATCTGGAAGACTACGCCCGCTGGCTGGTTGACTATCGACTGCGCAACGCGCCGGTCAACAACACGCCGGTCAATCCCGACAAAACCGACAAGAAGGCCCAGCGCCAGGCCGCCGCTGCATTGCGTCAGCAGCTGGCGCCGCATAAGCGTGAAGCCGACAAGCTCGAAGTCGAACTGGGCAAGCTCCACGAAAAACTCGCGAAGATCGAAACCAGCCTCGGCGACAGTGCGATTTACGAAGCTGCCCGCAAGGATGAACTGCGCGATCTGCTGGCCGAACAGGCCCGGCTGAAAGTTCGTGAAGCCGAGCTGGAAGAAACCTGGATGGAAGCCCTGGAGCAGCTCGAGAGCCTGCAGTCGGAGCTGGAGGCGCTCTCTTGATGGAGGCGCTGAAGCTGCATTGGTCTGCCGTATGGGTTGAGCCGCTGCTGTTTGTCGGGCAAATTCTGCTGATCCTGCTGGCCGGTTATCTGGCCCAGCGTTTCGTGGCCAGAGGCCTGACCCGCCTGGGCCAGCGTTATCCGTTTCCGCCGCAATTGCTGATGCCGCTGCGCGGAGGCTTGCGCTGGCTGATCATGGGCAGCGCGCTGATCTTTGTATTGGAGCGCCTGGGCGTCTCGGCGACCGTGCTTTGGACCGCGTTGTCCGGCTTTGTCGCGGTGGCGGCGGTGGCGTTCTTCGCCATGTGGAGTGTGCTGTCCAACTTGCTCTGCGCGATTCTGATCTTCACCGTCGGGCCGTTCCGCCTGGGCGATGTGGTCGAGTTGGTGGACACCACCGACAAGCCGGGCGTCAAAGGTCGGGTGGTGGCGATCAATCTGCTCTACACCACATTGGTCGAATCCGCTGAGGCCGGCAACGGCAGCGCCATGGTGCAAGTGCCCAACAGTCTGTTCTTCCAGCGCTCGGTCCGCCGCTGGCGCGGCAGTGATGTATTTGCGCTGAGCACCAGCGAAAAACTGCCGGGCAGCTGATAACGCTGGTCGGCAGGGCGCAGGCTCGGCAAAAAAACGGTAGTCATTCGCCAAAAGGCGCATTAGCTTAGACATCTGTAACGAGTCTGAGTGGGGTGTGCGATGGTGCTTGAAACATGGTTGGCGTTTTTTGCCGCCTGCTGGGTGATCAGCCTTTCTCCTGGCGCCGGCGCCATTGCGTCGATGTCCTGCGGTTTGCAGTACGGTTTCTGGCGCGGCTATTGGAACGCCCTGGGCCTGCAACTGGGTCTGGCGATGCAGATTGCGATTGTCGCCGCAGGTGTCGGGGCCATTCTCGCCGCTTCCTCCACAGCCTTCTATGCGATCAAGTGGTTCGGCGTGGCCTACCTGGTCTATCTGGCGGTCAAGCAATGGCGCGCGCTGCCCAGCAACCTGAATGACGACGCGGCCATTCGCCAGATCGGCAAGCCGCTGGCGCTGGTGTTTCGCGGGTTCCTGGTGAATGTCAGCAACCCCAAGGCGCTGGTGTTCATGCTCGCGGTATTGCCACAGTTCATCGACCCGCACGCGCCACTGGTGGCTCAGTATCTGATCCTCGGCGTAACCATGATCATCGTCGATCTGATCGTGATGGCGGGCTACACCGGACTGGCGTCAAAGGTCTTGCGCCTGTTGCGCACACCAAAACAGCAGCGCCGCATGAACCGCACCTTTGCCGGTTTATTCATTGGCGCGGCCGGGTTACTGGCGACCATACGCCGCGCAGCGGTTTAAAGCCCTCAACCTCCCAAGGCGACCTCACTCGGTCGCCTTTTTCGTTCCGCTATTCAGGTTTTGCCGCTGGGTCGGGTGCGAGTCAGATAATTTGTACTTGCCGAATAAATCGCCTCCAAACCTCGGGTGGATGGGCATTGCGCGACTATTTCCGCGTTTCGTTGCCTGGTCTGAATGAATAACAACGCTTGAGCGAAACTCATTCGAAGTGAACAATGTGTTACTTCTTATTTCCAATTGAGATTCGTTCATGACTGCCTCGTCCCGTTTCCTGGCCTGGTTAGTGCTGCCGTTTTTTGTCCTATGCAGTTTCAATCTGCTGGCCGACACCGTGGAAGGCGCACCCCAGGCGCTGCATTTGCTCGACTACATAGGCGCGGATTACCCGGCCACGGTCGAGGCGGGTAAGGTCATTGATTCCTCCGAGTACCGCGAGCAGCTGGAGTTTCTCGGTGTTCTGCAGGGCTTGATCGGCGGTTTGCCGGCCAAGCCTGAACGGACTGAGCTGGAACAGGGTGTCAGCAGCCTGCGCGCCGCCATTACGGCTCGCCAGGACGGTGCGACGGTCGCCCGCCAGGCGCGACAGTTGGGGGCGAAGCTGGCGGTGGCCTATGAGGTCAGCCAGGCGCCGATCATTACTCCGGACCCGATTCGCGGCGCGCCGCTCTACGCTCAGCACTGCTCGGTCTGCCACGGTGACAGCGGCGCTGGCGACGGCCCTGCAGGCGTCGGTCTGGCGCCGCCACCGGCCAACCTGCGCGATGCCACGCGCCTGGACCGCTTGAGCCTCTACGCGCTCTACAACACCCTTGGGCTGGGCGTTGAAGGCACGGACATGCCGTCTTTCGCCGATCAACTGGACGACCGTCAGCGCTGGGACCTGGCGACCTACATTGCCGGTTTCAGCGCCGATCCAGTCGCGACGAAAAGCGAGAAGAGCTTTAACCTCGCCGACCTGGCTCGCCAGACGCCGGGTGAAGTGCTGGCCGCCGAAGGTCCTGAGGCTGCGGCCACCTTCCGGGCTCAACGGGCTCAGCCGCCTCAGGTCAAGCGCGGCCCGGCTCAGTTGCTCGACTACACCGCGTCGACCCTGGACAAGAGCCTGGCGGCCTATCGGGCGGGCGATCACGAACAGGCGTATGACCTGTCGGTAGCGGCATATCTGGAAGGTTTCGAGCTGGTCGAGAGCTCCCTGGATAACGTCGACGCCAATGTACGCAAGGACACCGAAAAATCCCTGATGGCTTACCGTCAGTCATTGCAGGACGGCTTGCCGGTGGCCCAGGTCGAGCAGCGCCTGGACTCAGCGAAAGCCAAGCTGCAGCAATCTGCCGGCTTGTTGGGCAGCGATGGTTTGAGCTGGTCCCTGAGCTATATCTCCGGTCTGCTGATTCTGCTGCGCGAGGGCCTGGAAGCGATTCTGGTATTGGCGGCGATCCTGGCGTTTTTGCGTAACACCGGTCAGCAATCGGCAGTGCGCAGCGTCAACGTCGGCTGGGGTCTGGCGCTGGTGGCCGGTCTGGCGACCTGGGCGCTGGCGGCCTACGTGATCGATGTCAGCGGTGCCCAGCGTGAATTGCTGGAAGGTTGCACGGCGTTGTTCGCCAGTGTCATGGTGCTCTGGCTCGGCGTGTGGATGCACGACCGTCGTCATGCGGCGGCTTGGCAGAATTACATCAAGAGCAGCCTGGTTGGTGGCGGCGGGCGTTTCGGCTTTGCGATCCTGGCGTTCTTCTCGGTTTATCGCGAGTTGTTCGAAGTGATCCTGTTCTACGAAACCCTCTGGCTGCAGTCGGGACCGGCGGGTCATAACGCCGTATTGGCGGGTGGTGCAACGGCGCTGGTACTGTTAATCGGCCTGGCCTGGGTGATTCTGCGTGGCTCGGCGAAATTGCCGCTGGCACTGTTCTTCGGGATCAACGCCGCGCTGTTGTGCGCGCTGTCGGTGGTATTTGCCGGGCATGGGGTCAAAGCCTTGCAGGAAGCCGGGATCTTCGGCACCCGGCCGGTGGCGTTCTTTGACTTCGACTGGCTGGGGATCCACGCTGATGCCTATTCGCTGAGTGCTCAGGCCGTGGCGATACTGGCGATTATCGTGCTTTACAGCCGTAGTCGCATGGCGGAGAAGCGGCGGGTGCGGGCTTCTTGATCGAATAACGATTGGTGTGAAGCCAAAAAGATCGCAGGCTGCGCCAGCTACGGATTTGAGTCCGGTGTACGCGGTCGGCGTAGGAGCTGCCGCAGGCTGCGATCTTTTGATTTTTTGAGGACGACAAAACATGCGTGTCTGGATCGATGCCGATGCCTGCCCCAAGGCGGCGAAGGAGCAGGTGATCAAGTTTGCCTTGAAGCGCCAGTTCGAAGTGCTGTTGGTGGCAGGGCAGAGCCAGGTCAAACCGAGCTACGCCTGTGTAAAGCTGATCGTGGTGCCCAGCGGCCCGGATGCGGCCGATGATTATCTGGTGGAACACGCGCTGCCCGGGGAACTGGTGATTTGCAGTGATGTGCCATTGGCCGATCGTTTGATCAAGAAGGGTGTCGCCGCCCTCGATCCGCGCGGCAAGGAATTCGACCCGCAGAACATGGGTGATCGGTTGGCGGTGCGCAACCTGTTCACCGACCTGCGCGATCAGGGCCAGATGGGCGGCGGCCCACCGCCCCATGGCGAGCGGGAGAAGCAGGCGTTCGCCAATTCGCTGGACCGGATCCTTACCCGGTTGATGCGCAACGCCTGAAAAGATCGCAGCCTGCGGCAGCTCCTACAAAAGCTCCGCGCTCATCCTGAATGAACGCAAATCCTGTAGGAGCTGCCGCAGGCTGCGATCTTTTGATCTTGCTTACACATCATTCTCGTGAGTCAACTCCAGCACCCGATCAACCAGTTTGTTAATCCCCGAAGCCGCTTCGCTGATGGATTGCGCCAGCATGTAAGCCGGGGTGCTGACCAGTTTGCGTGCCTTGTCTTCGATGATGTCGCTCACGGCACACTCTTCATGGGTGGCGCCCATTTTAGTCATGGCTGCGGCGGTCTCGGCATCGTTGCCGATGGTGCAAGTCACGCCAGGGCCATAGATCTTCGCGGCCAAGGCTGGCGAGATGCAGATCAGCCCGACCGGTTTGCCGGCTTCGGCAAAGGCTTCCGTCAGAGCCAGGACTTCTGGCTGGACGCTGCAGCCCGCGCCTTCGATGGCAAAGTTGGAGAGGTTTTTCGCCGAGCCGAAACCGCCGGGCACGATCAGTGCGTCGAAGTCTTCGACATCGGCTTCGCGAATATCCTTTACCTCACCACGGGCAATGCGCGCCGATTCGATCAGCACGTTGCGCGATTCGGGCATTTCTTCCCCGGTCAGGTGATTGATGACATGCAATTGGGCAATATTGGGTGCAAAGCACTGCACCTGCGCACCGCGCTGATCCAGGCGCAGCAGGGTGATCACGCTTTCGTGAATCTCGGCGCCGTCATAGACGCCACAGCCGGAAAGTATCACTGCAACTTTTTTGCTCATGGTTTTTTCTCCAGGTTCATGGCGTTAAATGTCCACTAATTTGTCACTCGTTGCCATAGGGTTATCTCGCGACTACACCTAATCTTCGGTTGACGATTCTGATCCGGTTGCGTCATGAACTTCATTCTTTATGCAGTGCCGTTTTTCTTTGTGCTGATAGCCGTCGAGCTGTTGGCCGACCGCTGGCGTGGGGTGAGTAATTATCGCTTAGCGGACGCGATCAACAGCCTCAGTACTGGTGTGTTGTCGACCACCACCGGACTTTTGACCAAAGGCGTCGGGCTGATCACCTACGCCTTTGCCTTGCAGCATCTGGCGCTGTTCGAACTGTCGGCCAAGAGCGCCTGGGTCTGGGTGTTCGCCTTCGTCTTCTATGACTTCTGCTACTACTGGCTGCATCGCCTGGGCCATGAGCGCAACATCCTCTGGGCGGCGCACTCGGTGCATCACCAGAGTGAGGACTACAACCTGTCCACGGCGTTGCGTCAGACCAGTACCGGCTTCCTGCTGAGCTGGATCTTCTACCTGCCCATGGCGGTGTTCGGCGTACCGTTGCTGGTGTTCGTCAGTGTCGCAGCGCTGAATCTGCTCTATCAATTCTGGGTGCATACCCGGCACATTCCCAAGCTCGGCTGGTTCGAATGGTTCTTCGTCACACCGTCCAATCATCGGGCCCACCATGCGCAGAACGCCCTCTACATGGATCGCAACTACGGCGGGGTGTTCATTATCTGGGATCGATTGTTCGGTTCGTTCCAGGAAGAGGACGACAACGAGCCGGTGATTTTCGGCGTGACCACGCCGCTGGCGAGCTGGAACCCGCTGTGGGCCAACGTGCAGTTCTACGCGCAATTGCTGAGCGATGCGCGGCGCACCGAAAGCACGTGGGACAAGCTGCGGATCTGGTTCATGCCTACCGGCTGGCGACCGGCGGACGTGGCGGCCAGGTACCCGCTGAGCAAGCCGGATCTGAGTCAGTTCCGCAAGTTCGAGGTGGCGCTGGACGGCCGCCAGCAGTGGTACATTGCAGTGCAGTTCACGGTCTATATCGCGCTGGGCAGTTACCTGATGAACCTGGCTGACAGTTTGCCAACGGCCGCCCTGGTGTTGGGCTGGAGCGCGGTGGCGTGTGGTCTGTTTGTGCTGGGCGTGGCCCTGGAGAATCGCCCGTGGGCGTTGAAACTGGAGGTGTTGCGCCTGGCACTGAACGTGCCGCTGGTATGGCTGGCGCCGCTCCTGGGGCTATGGCCGGCCAGCGCGGTGGGCTGGGTCGGCCTGCTCAGTTACAGCCTGCTCAGTGGTATCGGTCTCTACTGCTGCCGAAACCGACTCACTCGATTGGCGTCGTAGGTTTTCTGGATTTGCTGTATTCGGCCTGTTCGGCCTGCTCCGCCTCGTAGATCTTTTTCGCCAGGCGGGCATTCTTCAAGCGCCGGCGCAGCCACAGGCAGAAGCCCACCACCAACAGCGCGCCCAGCACCCATAGCTCGTACTTCTTGACGCTGCCAAGCATCCCTTCGAGTACCGCGCCAAAATGGTAGGCAGCGGCGGCCAGGGCGGTGGCCCAGATGGCGGCGCCAATCCCGTTGAGCAGCAGATAACGCCCCGGTGGATAACCGGACAGGCCGATCGCTACCGGCATTACCGTGCGCAAGCCATACACGAAGCGAAAGCTCAGCACCCAGATATCCGGGTGCCTGCGGATATGCTCCAGCGCCCGATCGCCCATCAGTTGCCAGCGCGGTTTGCGCGCCAGCAATTTGCGGCCGTGTTTACGCCCCAGGAAGTACCACAGCTGATCGCCGGCATAGCTGCCGAAGAACGCCACGACCACCACCAGGTTGATATCCATGTATCCGCGGAACGCGAGGAAGCCTGCGAGCACCAGAATGGTTTCGCCTTCGAAAAACGTGCCGAGAAAAAGGGCGAAGTAGCCGAAATCCTGAAGAAGTTGTTGGAGCATTGTCTGGATGCTGGCGAAATGAACGCGCAGCCTAACCCTTAAGGCACATTCAGGAAAGTATCCAAATGTGTCTCGACGTGAACAAATCCTACAGGGACAATGGCTGCGACTACTGGTCACAGGGGTAAGCACGACTGTCATTCGTTCGTCATAATGACCGCTTATAACTGTCACACTCGCCCGCCAGTGCGGGCTCAGGAGTCTGCCGTGAGCTTTACCCCCGCCAACCGTTTGTTCCCTGCAACCCGCCTGCGTCGCAACCGTCGTGATGATTTCTCGCGTCGTCTGGTTCGTGAAAACGTCCTGACTGTCGACGACCTGATTCTCCCGGTTTTTGTGCTGGACGGTGAAAACCGTCGCGAGGCAGTGGCTTCGATGCCGGGCGTCGAACGTCTGACCATCGACCTGTTGCTCGAAGAAGCGGCGAAGTGGGTCGAGCTGGGGATTCCTGCGCTGGCGCTGTTCCCGGTAACCCCGCCTGAACTCAAATCCCTCGACGCCGCGCAAGCCTGGAACCCGGACGGCATCGCCCAGCGCGCGACCCGTGCGCTGCGCGATCGCTTCCCTGAACTGGGGGTGATCACCGACGTGGCGCTGGATCCGTTCACCACTCACGGCCAGGACGGTATCCTCGACGAAGAAGGCTATGTGCAGAACGACATCACTGTCGATGCGCTGGTCAAGCAAGCGCTGTCCCACGCCGCAGCCGGTGCTCAGGTGGTGGCCCCGTCGGACATGATGGACGGCCGGATCCAGGCGATCCGCGAAGCCCTCGAGCTGGCCGATCACGTCAACGTGCGGATCATGGCCTATTCGGCGAAGTACGCCAGCGCCTATTACGGCCCATTCCGCGACGCCGTTGGTTCTGCGCTCAACCTGGGCAAGGCCAACAAGGCGTCCTATCAAATGGACCCGGCCAACAGCAACGAAGCCCTGCATGAAGTGGCCGCCGACTTGTCAGAAGGCGCGGATATGGTCATGGTCAAGCCTGGCATGCCGTATCTGGATATCCTTTATCGGGTCAAAGCAGAATTTAAAGTGCCGACCTTTGTCTATCAGGTCAGCGGTGAATACGCCATGCACATGGCGGCGATCCAGAATGGCTGGCTGAGCGAAGGGGTTATTCTTGAATCCCTGACCGCTTTCAAACGTGCGGGTGCTGATGGCATCCTGACCTACTTTGCCGTTCGTGCTGCTCAATTGTTACGAGAGCAAAAATAGCCCTCCCAGGAACACGTGATGAATACCGAAGGACTCCTTGAAGTTGCAGTAACAGACGCTCAACCGGTGGTCGAGCAAGTCGTCGAAACCCCGCCGGAGCCGGAAACCCCGCCACCGGCCGTGGCCGTGGTCGAGCCGCAGCCCGCGGCGCCGGCGATTGTGATTCCAAGCCTGGATGACAGTAGCCTGTACATCCATCGCGAGCTGTCGCAACTGCAATTCAACATCCGCGTGCTGGAACAGGCGCTGGATGAGTCCTATCCGTTGCTGGAACGGCTGAAGTTTCTGCTGATTTTCTCCAGCAACCTGGATGAGTTCTTCGAAATTCGCGTCGCCGGTCTGAAGAAACAGATCACCTTCGCCCGTGAACAGGCCGGTGCCGATGGCTTGCAGCCGCATCAGGCGCTGGCGCGCATCAGCGAACTGGTACACGGTCATGTCGACCGCCAGTACGCGATCCTCAACGACATTCTGTTGCCGGAGCTGGAGAAGCATCAGGTCCGCTTCATTCGTCGGCGCCACTGGACCACCAAACTCAAGACCTGGGTGCGCCGTTATTTCCGCGACGAGATCGCGCCGATCATCACGCCGATTGGTCTGGACCCGACGCACCCGTTCCCGCTGCTGGTAAACAAGAGCCTGAACTTCATCGTCGAGCTCGAAGGCATCGACGCCTTCGGTCGCGATTCCGGTCTGGCGATCATTCCAGCGCCGCGTCTGCTGCCACGGGTGATCAAGGTTCCGGAAGAGGTCTGCGGTGCCGGCGACAACTACGTGTTCCTCTCGTCGATGATCCACGCCCACGCCGATGACCTGTTCCAGGGCATGAAGGTCAAGGGTTGCTACCAGTTCCGGCTGACCCGAAATGCCGATCTGTCGGTCGATACCGAAGATGTGGAAGACCTGGCGCGCGCCCTGCGTGGCGAGCTGTTCTCCCGTCGCTACGGTGACGCGGTGCGGCTGGAAGTGGCTGACACCTGCCCGAAACACCTGTCCGACTACCTGCTCAAGCAATTCAACCTGCATGAGACCGAGTTGTATCAGGTCAACGGCCCGGTCAACCTGACGCGCCTGTTCAGCATCACCAGCCTGGACAGCCATCCAGAGCTGCAATACACCCCGTTCACCCCGCAGATTCCCAAGCTGTTGCAGAACAGCGAGAACATTTTCAGTGTGATCAGCAAGCAGGACATCCTGCTGCTCCACCCGTTCGAGTCCTTCACGCCGGTGGTCGACCTGCTGCGTCAGGCGGCCAAGGATCCCCATGTGTTGGCGGTCCGTCAGACCCTGTATCGCAGCGGCGCGAACTCGGAAATCGTCGATGCGCTGGTCGATGCGGCGCGTAACGGCAAAGAGGTCACCGCGGTGATCGAATTGCGTGCGCGTTTCGACGAAGAGTCCAACCTGCAGCTGGCCAGTCGTCTGCAGGCGGCCGGTGCGGTGGTGATCTATGGCGTGGTCGGCTTCAAGACCCACGCCAAGATGATGCTGATTCTGCGTCGCGAAGCCGGGGAGATCGTCCGTTACGCCCACTTGGGTACCGGCAACTACCACGCCGCCAACGCCCGTCTGTACACCGATTACAGCCTGCTGACTTCCGATGACGCGCTGTGTGAAGACGTTGGCAAGTTGTTCAGCCAGTTGATCGGCATGGGCAAGATCTTGCGCATGAAGAAGTTGATGCACGCGCCGTTCACCCTGAAGAAGGGCATGCTCGACATGATTGCCCGGGAAACCCAGTTCGCCCTCGATGGCAAACCGGCGCACATCATCGCCAAGTTCAACTCGCTGACCGATCCGAAGATCATCCGCGCGCTGTACAAGGCCAGTCAGTCCGGGGTGCGTATCGATCTGGTGATACGTGGCATGTGCTGCCTGCGACCGGGAATCGCCGGGGTCTCGCACAATATCCATGTGCGCTCGATCATCGGGCGCTTCCTGGAGCACACGCGGGTGTTCTACTTCCTCAACGGTGGCGAAGAGCAGATGTTCCTGTCCAGCGCCGACTGGATGGAACGCAACCTCGACAAGCGCGTCGAGACTTGCTTCCCGGTCGAGGGCAAGAAGTTGATTATGCGGGTCAAGAAAGAGCTGGAGCTCTATCTCACCGATAACACTCACAGCTGGAGCCTGCAGTCGGACGGTCGCTACATTCGTAACACGCCGACCGGCAACCAGAACCCGCGCAGTGCCCAGGCAACGCTGCTGGAGCGTTTGGGCAGTCCGATTCTGAGCGTTCGCTGAGGCGGGACGCCGTCCCCCGGACAACCCTTCTCAAGGGGTGTTCGGGAAACACATCTTTCAAATGCTGAGGGCTGTCCGGGGAACACATCTTTCAAATACTGACCGGATCCCCTGTAGGAGCTGCCGAGTGAAACGAGGCTGCGATCTTTTGATCTTGGCGTCCATTCAGGCAACGAGTTGTCTGTGGGAAAGATCAAAAGATCGCAGCCTGCGGCAGCTTCTACACGGGGTATTTTGCAGCGTGTTTGTTAGCGAACGTTGAGTACGAAACCGACTCGGGTCAGCCACTCCGCTTCCAGCGCGAAGTCGGCCTGGGTCAGCTGGTTCTCGTCCAGCCAGTTTTTCGGAAACAGCACATCCAGGCTGCCGCCATCGGCGCGCAGTACGACTTGCGGCATCTCCTGGGTGCCGCGGATGTGATGGAACAGAATCGCAAAGCGCAGCAATACGCACAGTCGAATCAGCTTGATGCCTTCATCGCCGAACTCGGCGAACTTGTCCCTGGGAATATTGCGTCGGTGGCCACGCACCAGCAGTGCCAGCATGAGCTGGTCTTCGCGGGAGAAACCGGCCAGGTCGGAGTGCTCGATCAGGTAGGCGCCGTGCTTGTGGTAGTGATAGTGGGCGATGTCCAGCCCGACTTCATGGACCTTGGCTGCCCAGCCCAAAAGCTCGCGCCAGACGCCATCATCCAGATCCCAATCGCTCGCCACCTGATCGAAGGCATGCAGCGCCTTGCGCTCGACCCGCACCGCTTGTTCCAGATCAACGTGGTAACGCTCCATCAGCGAGCTGAGGGTACGCTCACGGACGTCTTCATGGTGATGACGGCCCAACAGGTCATACAGCACGCCTTCGCGCAGAGCGCCTTCACAATGGTCCATGCGTTGCAGTTCGAGGGCGTCGAAGATCGCTTCGAGAATCGCCAGGCCGGCCGGGAAGATGGCCCGGCGGTCGGGCTTGATGCCCTCGAAGTCGATTTTTTCGGCATCGCCGAGCTTGAACAGCTTGCGTTTGAGCCAGGCCAGGCCTTCGGCGTTGACCTCGCCGGCACCATGACCGCCGGCTTTCAACGCCAGGCCTATGGCGCGGATGGTCCCCGAGGAGCCGATGGCTTCATCCCAGGTCAGGCGGTGCAGGGCGTGTTCGATGCTCATGATCTCCAGCCGCGCCGCGGTGTAGGCCTGGGCATAACGGGCCGGGGTGATCTTGCCGTCCTTGAAATAGCGCTGGGTATAGCTGACGCAGCCCATTTGCAGGCTTTCTCGCAGCAGCGGCTCAAAGCGCTGGCCGATGATGAATTCGGTGCTGCCGCCGCCGATGTCGGCCACCAGGCGCTTGCCCGGGGTGTCGGCGAGGGTGTGGGAGACGCCGAGGTAGATCAGGCGCGCTTCTTCGCGGCCGGAGATGACTTCTACCGGGTGGCCGAGGATCTCTTCGGCGCGGCGGATGAATTCGCCACGGTTGCGCGCCTCGCGCAGGGCATTGGTACCGACGATACGGACCGCGCCGGGGGGCATACCGTTGATCAGTTGGGCGAAACGCTTCAGGCAATCGAGCCCGCGCTGCATGGACTCTTCGCTGAGTTGACGCTCTTCGTCGATCCCGGCGGCCAGCTGAACCTTCTCGCCGAGTCGCTCCAGAATACGGATTTCACCGTTCTGGGCCTTGGCCACGACCATGTGGAAGCTGTTGGAGCCCAGGTCGATGGCGGCGATCAGGGACAGATTCTTGGCTTGGAATTGCGGCATGGTTAAGGGGTCTCGGTCGATAACCTTGTCATCCTGCCACGATCAAACGCTGACGCCAACGCGCAGGAGCTGCCGAAGGCTACGATCTTTGATTGATCATTCTCTCCGGTGAGCGTGGAAAGTGATCAAAAGCTCTGGCCGAACTGATTCATGTGGCGAGGGGGCTTGCCCCCGTTGGAGCGCGAAGCGGTCCTGAAACTGAGGGCTGAGGTTCACAGACAGACCTCATCCGCCGGTTTTACGCCTGCTGCGCAGTCGAACGGGGGCAAGCCCCCTCGCCACAAAGGTTCCTAGGCAACCCAGGAATCGCTCAACCTGTCGCTTCAGTCGTCCCGATAAAATTCGCCAGCTCCACCGTCTGCGGCCTGGCGAACAACAGTTTCGGGTCGCCGACCTCATGCACCTTGCCTTGGTGCATAAACACCAGCTTGTCGCCCACCTCGCGGGCAAAGCGCATTTCGTGGGTGACCATGATCAAGGTCATGCCATCTTTGGCCAGTTGCCGGACCACGCTGAGCACTTCGTTGACCAGTTCCGGGTCGAGGGCCGAGGTGATTTCGTCGCAGAGCAAGACTTTCGGTGACATGGCCAGCGCCCGGGCAATGGCCACGCGCTGCTGCTGGCCGCCAGACAAGCGGTCGGGGAAGGCATCGAACTTCTCCCCGAGGCCGACCCGCTCAAGCATCTCTCGCGCCAGCTCGGCAGCCTTGGCCTTTGGCACTTTTTGCACCACCTGTGGCGCGAGCATGACGTTTTCGCCGACGGTCAGGTGCGGGAACAGGTTGAACTGTTGAAACACCATCCCGACCTTCTGCCGCAAGCTGCGCAAATCGGCGCGAGCGGCGTCCAGGTATTCGCCATCGACTTCGATCACCCCGTCGTTGATCGATTCCAGGCCGTTCAAGGTCCGCAGCAGGGTGCTTTTGCCCGAGCCGCTGCGGCCGATGATCGCCACCACCTGGCCTTCCTCGACGCTGAGGTCGATACCTTTGAGCACATGGTGTTCGCCGTAATATTTATGCAGGGCGGAAATTCTAAGCAGGGGCATGCAGTCTCCTTTCCAGATAGCGCGCACTGAGGGACAGGGGGTAACAGAGCAGGAAGTAACCGAGCGCCACCAGGCCGTAGACCATGAAGGGCTCGAAGGTCGCGTTGGCGAGCATGCCGCCGGTCTTGGTCAGTTCGGTGAAGCCGATGATCGAGGTCACCGCAGTGCCTTTCACTACTTGCACCGAGAAACCCACGGTGGGTGCCACGGCAATGCGCAGCGCTTGCGGCAGGATCACGTAGCGCAGTTGTTCCAGGGGATTGAGCGCCAGGCTCGACGAGGCTTCCCACTGGCCATGGGGAATCGATTCGACGCAGCCGCGCCAGATCTCCGCCAGGTAGGCGCTGGTGAACAGCGTCAGGGCAAGCGCCGCCGCTAGCCAGGGCGAAATGTCGATGCCCAGCAGCGCAACGCCGAAGAACACCAGAAACAGCTGCATCAACAGCGGAGTGCCCTGGAACAGTTCGATGTAGGTGCGGGCGAAAGCCCGGGAGAAAGCGTTGTCAGAGATTCGCAGGGTCATGACCAATAAACCGATCAGTGCGCCACCGATGAACGCCACCAGCGACAGCGCCAGGGTCCATTGCAGACCCGTGAGCAAGTTGCGCACGACGTCCAGGAAGGTGAAATCGCTCATTGGCTGTTCCTCGCGCTGCTTCTTGCTATATACCGCCGACCGATCCAGTTCAGCAGCTGGCGGATCATCAGGGCCATGCACAGGTAAACCAACGTGGTCAGGGCGTAGGTTTCGAAGGCGCGAAAGTTGCGCGATTGAATGAAGTTGGCGGCGAAACTCAGTTCCTCGGTGGCGATCTGCGCGCACACCGCCGAGCCGAGCATGACGATGATGATCTGGCTGCTCAACGCCGGCCAGACCTTGCCCAGCGCCGGTAGCAGCACCACATGGCGGAAGGCTTCGAAGCGGCTCATCGCCAAAGCGGCAGCCGCTTCCAGCTGTCCGCGCGCAATCGCCTGGATGCCTGCTCGAATGATTTCCGTGGAATAGGCGCCCAGGTTGATCACCATCGCCAGCACCGCGGCCTGCCACTCGGAAATCTGCACGCCGAGTGACGGCAGACCGAAGAAAATGAAAAACAGCTGCACCAGAAACGGCGTGTTGCGGATCAGCTCGACATACACCCCGAAAATGGCGGCGAATGGCTTGATCTGCCACGCCCGAACCACCGCCCCGATGATTCCCAGGCTGATCCCGAGCACTGCGCCGACGGCTGTCAGCTCAAGGGTGAATAGGGCTCCGCGCAGCAGCAGCCCGGTGTTTTCCAGCACCGGTAAAAAATCGAACTGATAAGCCATGGCTAACCTCCGAGGCCGCGATCAGAGATCAGTCGGCAGCGGCTGCTTGAGCCACCGTTGCGAATTTTTTTCCAGGCTGCCGTCGGTCTTGGCCGTGGCCAGAATCTGATTCACTTTTTCCAGGAGTGCCGGCTCGTTCTTGTTCACGCCGACGTAGACCGGCGAGTCCTTGAGTTTCACCTTCAGCGCGGGAATGCGCTTGGGGTTGCGTTCGCTGATGGTGACCATGACCACGTTGCCGCTGGCGATCAGGTCCACTTGGCCTGCGAGGTAGGCGGCGATGGTCGAGTTGTTGTCTTCGAAGCGCTTGATGGTCACGCCTTGGGGGGCCACGGCGGTCAGCTCGATGTCTTCGATGGCGCCACGGGTGACGCTGATGGTTTTGCCTTTGAGGTCGTCCAGGCTGTTGATGGCCGCATCGGGCGGACCGAACACCGCGAGATAGAAGGGTGCGTAGGCGTGGGAGAAGTCGATGACTTTTTGCCGTTCAGGGTTTTTGCCGAGGCTGGAGATCACCAGATCGACCTTGCCGGTGGTCAGGAACGGAATGCGGTTGGTGCTGTTGACCGGGGTCAGCTCGAGTTTGACCTTGAGTTGCTCGGCCAGCAGTGCCGCGGTGTCGATGTCCAGGCCGCGGGGCTTCATGTCCGGCCCGACCGAGCCAAAGGGTGGGAAGTCCTGTGGCACTGCGACCTTGAGGATCCCGCGCTTGACCACCTCTTCCAGGCCGTCGGCGTGAGCGGGGGCCTGGCTCAGCATCAGGCTGGCCAACAAGGCAGTGAGCAGGGCGCTGCAACGCTTGGTCATGGGAACTCTCCGAATCCAGGGAAGTAATTTCTGAGTTCGGACTTTGCACAGCCCATGCCAGTTGCCTCGAAATGCGCTGGCGAGCAGGGTTTGTCTGGGGTTTGGTGGTCTTACTGGTCTGAACAGTTGAAGGGCTTTTTGCTCCGTTAAAGCGCATCGTCCGACAGGCTTGACCCCGCTTGGGGCGTGACTTGCAGTCAAGCGCCAATAGCTTTACAACTAGCCGGTCACTGGCCTGATTCTCAAAAAAAACCCATGAATTCGATCTCCCGCGCCGTACCCGAAGTGGCTCTGCAAGCCATTCGAAAACTGATCGCCGAACAAGGCTTCGGCCCGGGAGATGTGCTGCCTTCGCAGCGGGACCTGGCGTTGCAACTGGGGGTCAGTCGGGCGTCGTTGCGTGAGGCTTTGTCGTCCTTGAGTGCGCTGGGGGTGATCAGTGTGCAGCCGGGCAAGGGCGTGTTCGTGCAGTCGCCGATCGACCTGTCACGCAGCGAATCGGCTGGGTCCTGGCCTTTCGCGGCCCAGGCCTCACCAGTGGATATCTTCCAGTTGCGTTATGCCCTGGAAGGTTTTGCCGCGGGCCTGGCGGCGGTGACGCTGACGGCGGATGAACTGGATGCGCTGGAGGACAATGTCGAGGCGATGCGTAAAAAACTGCGGGACGAAGATTTCGATGCCGCAGCAAGGCTGGACTTCGAGTTTCACCGCATACTCCTGCTGGCCAGTGGTAATCAAGCGATGCTGAGCATCCTCAGTACCCGCGCCGAGCTGTTTCTGGAGAGTCAGAAACTACCGTTCATCCGGCCCGAGCGGGCCATGGAGACCTGGCAGGAACACCGCAAGATCCTCCGGGCCTTGACGCGTCGGGCGTCCGGCGCTGCGCAGAAGTCCATGCAGGAGCATGTACGTAACGCCGCCCTGCGCACCGGGATTGTCATCGCGACTCCCGCAACGTCCTGAGTTGAGCTATACCCAAATTCATGCGTCGCCATAGCGAGAGTCAATCACCTGCGGCTTCCTGAATGGGGGAAGGGCAGCTATGATGGGCCACGTTTTTTATTGCTTACTACCCCGGAGACATCCATGAGCAGCGATCTTATCAAGCACGTCACCGACGCTACCTTCGAGGCAGAAGTACTTCAGGCCGCTGGCCCTGTGCTCGTTGACTATTGGGCTGAATGGTGCGGCCCTTGCAAAATGATCGCCCCGGTTCTGGACGAAATCGCTGGCACTTACGCCGGCAAACTGACCATTGCCAAGCTGAACATCGACGAAAACCAGGAAACCCCGGCTAAACACGGCGTGCGTGGCATCCCGACGCTGATGCTGTTCAAGAACGGCAACGTCGAAGCCACCAAGGTCGGTGCGCTGTCGAAGTCGCAACTGGCTGCCTTCCTCGACGCCAACATCTAAGCGCGTTGTCGAGAGTCATGAAAAAAGCCCCGCACATTGCGGGGCTTTTTCATGAGAGAGGGCTAGACGCTCTGAAACTCAGGTGGTACATTCGGCCCCGCACTGGTTTCTCCTTTGCCCCCTGCAAGCCGTCGCCGACGCTCTCCTTTTCGATTAGTACGCGATCCTGTCGCCTTCTCTGCGGCGCGGCCTCATTAAGCCAAAAGCTTAATTTCCCCCCCCTCCATAAATGATTACGTCATTCCTATATGAATCTGACTGAACTCAAGCAAAAGCCGATTACCGAACTGCTCGAATTGGCCGAACAGATGGGCATAGAAAATATGGCCCGTTCGCGCAAGCAGGACGTGATTTTCTCCCTGCTCAAAAAGCACGCTAAAAGCGGTGAGGAAATCTCCGGTGATGGCGTGCTGGAGATTCTCCAGGACGGCTTCGGCTTCCTCCGCTCTGCTGACGCTTCCTATCTTGCCGGCCCAGACGATATCTATGTCTCGCCAAGCCAGATCCGTCGCTTCAACTTGCGCACCGGTGACACCATCGTTGGCAAGATCCGCCCTCCGAAGGAAGGCGAGCGCTATTTCGCCCTGCTGAAGGTCGACACGATCAACTACGATCGTCCCGAGAACGCGAAAAACAAGATTCTCTTCGAGAACCTGACCCCGCTGTTCCCGACCGTACGGATGAAGATGGAAGCCGGCAACGGTTCCACTGAAGACCTCACCGGCCGTGTGATCGACCTGTGTGCGCCGATTGGTAAAGGTCAGCGTGGCCTGATCGTCGCTCCGCCGAAAGCCGGTAAAACGATCATGCTGCAAAACATCGCAGCGAACATCGCTCGTAACAATCCTGAAGTTCATTTGATCGTCCTGCTGATCGACGAACGTCCGGAAGAAGTAACCGAAATGCAGCGTACCGTGCGCGGCGAAGTGGTTGCCTCGACGTTCGATGAGCCGCCAACCCGCCACGTGCAGGTTGCCGAAATGGTGATCGAGAAGGCCAAGCGCCTGGTCGAACACAAGAAGGACGTGGTGATCCTGCTCGACTCCATCACTCGTCTGGCTCGTGCCTACAACACCGTGATCCCGAGCTCCGGCAAGGTCCTCACCGGTGGTGTCGATGCCCACGCCCTGGAGAAACCGAAACGTTTCTTCGGTGCTGCCCGGAACATCGAAGAAGGCGGCTCGCTGACCATCATCGCTACCGCGCTGGTTGAAACCGGCTCGAAGATGGACGAAGTAATCTACGAAGAATTCAAAGGCACCGGCAACATGGAACTGCCTCTGGATCGCAAGATCGCTGAAAAACGCGTGTTCCCGGCGATCAACATCAACCGTTCCGGCACCCGCCGCGAAGAGTTGCTGACCGCTGACGACGAGTTGCAGCGCATGTGGATCCTGCGCAAGCTGCTGCACCCGATGGACGAAGTCGCGGCCATCGAGTTCCTGGTCGACAAGCTGAAACAGACCAAGACCAACGATGAGTTCTTCCTGTCGATGAAACGCAAGTAAATCGCAGTAAGTCAGCAAAAGCCGGGGAAACCCGGCTTTTTGCTATCTGATTTTTGATGAACTGGCAGTTCAGTGTTCTGAACAGAAGGGTTCGGCGCTAAACTGCCGGCCCCCGAACGCCACGGCCAAAACGAGGCTCACGCATGCAGTATCGCGACTTGCGCGACTTTATCAGCGGCCTGGAACAGCGCGGCGAACTCAAGCGCATCCAGGTTCCGGTGTCCCCAGTGCTGGAAATGACCGAGGTCTGCGATCGCACCTTGCGCGCCAAAGGCCCGGCCCTGCTCTTTGAAAAACCCACGGGCTATGACATTCCGGTGCTCGGCAACCTGTTCGGTACACCTCACAGAGTTGCCTTGGGCATGGGCGCCGAAGCGGTCAGCGAGCTACGGGAAATCGGCAAACTGCTGGCCTTCCTGAAAGAGCCGGAGCCGCCGAAAGGCTTGAAGGATGCCTGGTCGAAGCTGCCGATCTTCCGCAAGATCATCGCCATGGCGCCGAAGGTCGTTAAAGATGCGATCTGCCAGGAAGTGGTCATCGAAGGTGACGACGTCGATCTGGCCATGTTGCCGGTGCAGACTTGCTGGCCTGGCGATGTCGGCCCGCTGATCACCTGGGGCCTGACGGTCACCAAAGGTCCGAACAAGGACCGGCAGAACCTCGGCATCTATCGCCAGCAGGTCATCGGTCGCAACAAAGTCATCATGCGCTGGTTGAGTCATCGTGGCGGCGCGCTGGACTACCGTGAGTGGTGCGAGAAGCACCCGGGCCAGCCGTTCCCGGTTTCCGTGGCGCTGGGTGCGGATCCGGCGACCATCCTCGGAGCGGTTACGCCGGTGCCGGACAGCCTCTCCGAGTACGCCTTCGCCGGCTTGCTGCGCGGCAACCGCACCGAGCTGGTGAAATGCCGTGGCAACGACTTGCAAGTCCCGGCGACCGCCGAGATCATCCTTGAAGGCGTGATCCATCCGGGCGAGATGGCCGACGAAGGTCCCTATGGTGACCACACCGGCTACTACAACGAAGTCGACAGCTTTCCGGTGTTCACCGTCGAGCGCATCACCCATCGAATCAAGCCGATCTACCACAGCACCTACACCGGTCGTCCACCGGATGAACCGGCGATTCTCGGCGTGGCGTTGAACGAAGTGTTCGTGCCGATCCTGCAGAAGCAGTTCCCCGAGATCACCGACTTCTACCTGCCGCCGGAAGGGTGCTCGTACCGCATGGCCATTGTCACCATGAAGAAGCAGTATCCCGGTCATGCGAAGCGGGTAATGCTCGGTGTCTGGTCGTTTTTGCGACAGTTCATGTACACCAAGTTCGTTATCGTCACTGATGACGATATCAACGCCCGCGACTGGAACGACGTGATCTGGGCCATCACCACGCGCATGGACCCCAAGCGCGACACAGTGATGATCGATAATACGCCGATCGACTACCTCGACTTCGCCTCGCCGGTTTCCGGCCTGGGCTCGAAGATGGGGCTCGATGCCACGCATAAATGGCCTGGTGAAACCACCCGCGAGTGGGGCCGGGTTATCGTCAAGGATGAAGCGGTCACCCGCCGGGTCGATGCCATCTGGAATCAGTTAGGAATAGATTGATGCGTGTAACCTTGCAGCCGTCCGGAGCAGTGCTTGAGATATTGCCCGGTGAGCGGATCCTTGATGCGGCACGACGCCTGGGCTATGAATGTCCGCAGAGCTGCCGCAATGGCAATTGCCATGTGTGTGGCGCGCTGCTGGTTGAAGGGCGGGTGGAGCAGGCCGGTGATGTTCGTGATCACGGCGAGTTCTACACTTGCATAGCAGAGCCGCTGGAAGACTGCATCGTGCTGTGGGATGGCGTGCTTGCGCTGGGAGAATTGCCGGTGCGCAGTTTCTCGTGTCAGGTCACTCAATGCATTGAAGTCGGCGGCGATACCTGGCGGGTACGCCTACGGGCGCCAGCCGGCAAGCCGCCGCGCTATCACGCTGGTCAGTACTTGATGATCGAGCGTGAGAATGGCGAGAAATCCGCATTCTCCCTGGCCTCCGCGCCGCATTCGGGGCGTGAACTGGAAATCCATGTGTTGGCGCGCGAAAGCAGTGCGTTGAGCCTGATCGAGCAACTGCAGCGCAATACCATGGTGCGGATCGAGATGCCGTTCGGTGATACGCACCTGGCTGAACTGCCGGACGGCCCATTGGTGCTGATCGGCGCAGGCACCGGTATGGGCCAGATCCACAGCCTGATCGAACATTGCCGGTCCAAGGGCTTCAAACACCCGGTGCATCTGTACTGGGGCGTGCGGCGGCCGGAAGATTTCTATGAAATCGAGCACTGGGATGAGTGGCTGAAGTTGCCCAATCTGTTCCTGCACAAAGTTGTCAGCGATCTGTGCGGCTGGGAAGGGCGTTGCGGCATGTTGCATGAGGCGGTCTGTGAAGACATCGCCGACCTGAAGTCGGTGCATGTGTATGCCAGCGGTTCGCCGGCGATGGTCTACGGCACCCTGGACGCCTTGGTCAACGCTGGAATGGATGCTCATCAGATGCGGGCTGATGTATTTGCTTACGCGCCGCGATCTTGATCCGCGATTTTGATTCGAGATTCTGATCTCGTTCAGTCGTCAGTTTCCATATAACCCCCTATATAGCCTTTCGATATTTATCCAATCGGATAAATATCGTTAAGGTATATGCAGGAGTGCGCAAAATTTATTGGCACCTAACTTGCTCTGAAACTTATGTGTCTCGGGATTACAGCGGCGCGTTCTATTAAGTAACTCTTTTAATACGCGAGGAGCTGAACGCTATTCGCCATGACAGCCATCGAACCTGCTTTTTTGCATCCTCCATACCCGCCGCGGCTCGACCTGGGACCGCAGCTCACTCACGAGCAGTTAATGAGTTCGATGCAGGCCACTATGGGCCGGCACAAGGGAGGTCCGGTCTGGTTATTTGCCTACGGCTCATTGATCTGGCGTCCTGAATGCTCGGCGGTCGAACGGGTACGCGGGCGAGTGCATGGTTATCATCGTGGCTTATACCTGTGGTCTCACGAACACCGCGGCACCCCGGAAATGCCAGGACTGGTATTCGGTCTGGATCGTGGCGGTTCTTGCAGCGGCTTCGCCTATCGCTTGCCGGAAGATCAGCTGGAAGCGTCGCTCTACGCCCTTTGGCAGCGCGAGATGCCGTTCCCGTCCTATCGCCCACACTGGCTCAACTGCCGTCTCGAAGATGGAAGCCGGGTTCAGGCCCTGGGCTTTGTTCTGGAGCGGCACCTGCCCAGCTATGCCGGCAATTTGCCGGATCATGTGCTGAGCCAGGTGTTCGAAAGCGCTTGCGGACGTTACGGCACCACTCGCGATTATGTCGAGCAGACCGCCAGCGCCCTGCGTAGCCACGCTATGCCCGACCGGAATCTGGAGGCGCGGCTCAAGCGCTGCCAATCAAGCTTGGATCAGGCGATCGCTTCGCGACTCTGACTGGCGACTTGCTTGTGCCCCAGGGTCGGCGCCAGGAAGACCATGGCCAACAGGCAGGCACTCACCAGCAACACGAAGCCGCCATCCCAGCCGAAATGGTCCACGGTGTAGCCCATCGCTGCACTGGCGGCGACCGACCCACCCAGGTAACCGAACAGACCCGTGAAGCCGGCAGCGGTGCCAGCGGCTTTCTTCGGTGCCAGTTCCAGCGCCTGCAGACCGATCAGCATTACCGGGCCGTAGATCAGGAAGCCGATGGAGAGCAGTGCGATCATGTCAACCATTGGATTGCCCGCCGGGTTGAGCCAGTAAACCAGGGTCGCCACGGTCACCAGCGCCATGAACACCATGCCGGTCAGGCCGCGGTTGCCACGGAAGATCTTGTCCGACATCCAGCCGCACAGCAGCGTGCCGGGGATCCCTGCCCACTCGTAGAAGAAATAGGCCCAGGAAGTTTTATCCACGGTGAAGCCTTTGGCTTCCTTGAGGTAGGTCGGTGCCCAGTCCAGCACGCCGTAGCGCAGCAGGTAGACAAAGACGTTGGCCATGGCGATGTACCAGAGCATTTTGTTGCGCAGCACGTACTTGACGAAGATTTCCTTGGCGCTGAATTCATCTTCGTGGCTCGCATCGTAGCCTTCCGGGTAATCGTTCTTGTACTTCTCGATCGGCGGCAGGCCGACCGATTGCGGGGTGTCGCGCATCGCAACAAAAGCGAACACCGCCACCAGCAAGGCCACGGCTGCCGGCACATAAAACGCCGCATGCCAGTCGTTGAACAAGCCCATACCAAGCAGGAACAGCGGGCCGATCAGGCCACCGCCGACGTTGTGCGCAACGTTCCATACCGATACCACGCCGCCGCGTTCCTTCTGCGACCACCAGTGCACCATAGTTCGGCCGCTCGGTGGCCAGCCCATGCCCTGAGCCCAGCCATTGATGAACAACAGAATGAACATCATGGTCACGCTGGACGTCGCCCAAGGCGCGAAGCCGAAAACAAACATCACCCCGGCCGATACCAGCAAACCGAATGGCAGAAAGTAGCGCGGGTTGGAACGGTCGGACACCAGGCCCATGAGGAACTTGGACAAACCGTAGGCGATGGCAATCGCCGACATCGCCAGCCCCAGCTGACCACGGCTGTAGCCTTCGTCGATCAGGTACGGCATGGCCAGGGAGAAGTTCTTGCGCAGCAGGTAGTAACCCGCATAGCCGATGAAAATCCCGGCGAAGATCTGCCAGCGCAAGCGGCGGTAGGTGCTGTCTATTTTTTCTTCAGGCAATGGAGCCTGATGTGCGGCAGGACGAAAGAAAGCAAACATTCAAAGGCTCCAGATTTCTTGTTTTGACTGCGGATGCGAATGTTACAGTTTCGTTACCGAAAATAGCATCGCTTTACATGGGCGAAACAGCGGAAATCAGAGGGATTGCATGTTCTTTTACGAACATGTCGCTTAGATATAAGTGGAGGGCGTTGTGGGAAGAGTTACCACTCATTCGTTATGTGGGTGGGTAAACGCAACGTGGGGCTTGGCAGTGGGAAATCTCCTTCAAGCAAATGAGAAGCCATGGCATTTGCTGGGTCCCCGCACTGTTTTAACCTTTAGCACTCTTGCCAGGCTTGGCATCGGAGTCGAGAAGGGTGGTGTTATGCAGTGGTGGCTTGGGTTTGTTTTAGGATTTTTCATTCTTGTTGATAGCGCGGCAGCGCAGGTCACTCTGATTCCAGAGCACACTCCCAAGCCGGATTATCCCAGTGAGTTGTTCAGGAAAGGCGTCACGGGTGACGTCCGGATTGCGTTCACCGCCCATGCCGATGGCTCCGTCAGTGAGGTGAGGGCGCTGGAGAACTCTCATCCGCAACTGGCCGGGGCCGCCCTGGCCGCCGTGAGCCAGTGGCGCTTCAGACCGTGGACGGTCGATAGCGACAACCCCGCCGTAGTGGAGGTTGTCGCACCGATGGTTTTTCGACTCGACCTGGATTTACCCATTCACTTCAATAAATCGGTCAATAAGTGGAGATGCCGAGACTTTAATGAGGAGGCGCTTCGTTACCCGGAGTCATCGTGGGTCGATATGCCTGTGTTCAATTACACCCGAGGTTATCTGTCGAACGTGTTTCACACGACGCAATTGCCGGAAGCCGAGCGTCTGGCATTGATCGCCCGGCTCAATCGAAGTGTGCCGTACATTGTCAGGCAGTGCAGCACCAGTCCTACTTCCAGATATGTGCGTTTCCTGCCGGAGGAAATCCGCAAATTACTGTAGGGGTGGTCGATGAAAAGCGTCACTGAGGTCTGAACGACATCATCGGACGTTCAGACCGCTTGCGCGAACTCAGCGGCGAATTCAGCGAACCTGCACCACCACTTTCCCGACCGCCTTGCGCTGGCCGAGATCATTGATGGCTTGAGCCGCTTCGGCCAGCGGATAAACCTGCGACACCAACGGCTTCAACTTGCCCTCAGCGAACCAGCCAAACAACTGCTGGAAGTTCGCTGCGTTGTCCTGTGGCTGACGCTGGGCGAACGAGCCCCAGAACACGCCGACTACCGCTGCGCCTTTGAGCAGCGCAAGGTTGACTGGCAATTCGGGAATGCGCCCGCTGGCGAAGCCGACCACCAGCAGGCGGCCGTTCCAGGCGATGGCGCGGATGGCCTGGTCGAACAGGTCGCCGCCGACCGGGTCGTAGATCACGTCGGCGCCCTGGCCGTCGGTGAGGCGTTTGATTTCCTCCTTGAGGTTGGTTTCGCTGTAGTTGATCAGCTCATCGGCACCGGCGGCCTTGGCGACGGCGAGTTTCTCGGCGCTGCTGGCGGCGGCGATGACCCGGGCGCCCATGGCTTTGCCGATTTCCACGGCGGCGAGGCCGACTCCACCGGATGCGCCGAGCACCACCAGGGTTTCGCCGGGTTGCAGGTTGGCGCGTTGTTTCAGCGCGTGCATTGAGGTGCCGTAGGTCATGCTGAACGCGGCGGCGGTGTTGAAGTCCATGGCCGCGGGAATTGGCAGCACGTTATAGCCGGGCACCGCGACCTGTTCGGCGAAGCTGCCCCAGCCGGTGAGTGCCATGACCCGGTCGCCGACCTTGAGGTGGCTGACCTTTTCGCCCACCGCGCTGACCACGCCGGCCGCTTCGCCACCGGGGGAAAACGGGAAGGGCGGCTTGAACTGGTACTTGCCCTCAATGATCAGCGTGTCCGGGAAATTCACCCCGGCGGCGTGCACGTCCAGCAGGATCTCGTTCTTCTTCGCTTGAGGACTGGCGACTTCTTCCAGCACCAGCGTTTCGGCAGGGCCGAAGGCTTTGCACAGCACGGCTTTCATCAGGGCTATTCCTTTGGGAGTGATGGCCGATAAGTGTAGGTGTGTGAATCAAGTGGTCAACGAGCATGCCCGACCCTGATAGTCAGCCATAAGCTTGGTGCTTGGGCTCGCTTGGGCGGGTCGTTATTCTGGTGGCCAGTATTGGCTAGCCAAACAGGCCACTAGGCCGCAAACCGGATAAGGAGCGAACTGTGAAAGTGTGGATCATGTTGATGCTGGCCCTGTCTCTGCCAATGGCAGCGATAGCCGAAGAAGCCAAAGAGGGGACCGCACCGAAAGTCAGCTACATCAGCCTGAGCCCGCCCTTCGTTGGCAACTATGGTCTGGATGGCAGCCCGAAACTCAAGGTGTTCAAGGCCGATGTGGCCTTGCGGGTGACAGGTGATGAAGCGGCGCAGGCGGTGAAGGCCAATCAGCCCTTGATCCGCAATCAGTTGGTGGCGTTGTTTTCCCAGCAGACCACCGAGACCATGAGTAACGTCGAAACCAAGGAAAAGCTCCGCCAGGAAGCCTTGAAACAGACCCGGCAAGTGATGAGCGACGAAACCGGTAAGCCGATGGTGGATGATCTGTTGTTCAATAACCTGATTATTCAATAGCTGTTTTTCTACGGGAAACCCCACTATTCGGTACGCGCTCACCCGGTCTCTGCGGGTGTACTCGGTTGGCGTAGGAGCTGGCGCAGCCTGCGATCTTTTGGCGGTGCCGGAGTTGCCGAAGAGCAAGATCAAAAGATCGCAGCCTCCGGCAGCTCCTACGGGGGAATTTGTGTTTGCCCGCGCTCAGCGCAACGCCAAAACCGCCGCCCATTGCTCGGTGGTTACCGGCATCACCGACAGCCGACTGCCTTTCTGTACAAGAGGCAACTGCGCCAGCGCGGTCTGCTGTTTCAGATAGCCCAGGCTCAGGACTTTAGAAAAGGTCTCGGCATGGGCGACGGTGATCGCGCTCCAGGGATTTTTCTCGGAGCTGGCTTTAGGATCGAAATACACGCTTTCCGGATCCAGCGCGGTCGGATCCGGATAGGCCGCTTGGGCAATGCGCCCGATCCCGGCAATGCCTGGCTCAGGGCAACTGGAGTGATAGAAGAAAAACTCATCACCCTGCGCCATGGCCCGCAGAAAGTTGCGAGCCTGATAGTTGCGTACCCCGTCCCAGCGCGCTTCGCCGAGGGTCTCCAGGCCCTTGATCGAGAGTTCTTCCGGCTCGGATTTCATCAGCCAATAGGCCATCGTTTTTGCTCCTGGAGGGGAAGTGGACAGGTTGTCAGGCAATTTTATGACAAACCGACAGTCGGTTGACGCCAGCATTTGCGTGTCGGTTCACGTTACCGCAGAATGCCGGCCTTCTAAGCTTGACGCTGCTGCACGGCCTATAAAAAACCGCTGCTGTCATCGTGTGTGATTTGCCTGAAGGGGGGCAATCGATGAAACGCAAACCGGATTTACTATGGATTTTGGTTATTTTGTTCGGTTTGGGCGTCGTGACCACGGGTTATGCGCAGAGTCTGTGGACGATCCAGACCGAGGCCCCGATTTCAGTCGCAACGCAGCAGCAACCCCTCAAACCCTGACAGTGTTTAACGGACGCCGCTGACTCCAGTGGCGTCTACCCGGCGAAATACCACTTCTTGTCCGTGACCGTTCCTTGCAGCGGTACATCCCAGCTCGCCTGATCCAGTCGATCGACTTTCTGACATTCATGGGCCAGTCCCAGCAGCGTCGGCTTGCGCCAGGTTTTGCGCCGCGCCAGATACGCCAGGCTGCGGTCGTAGAAACCGCCGCCCATACCCAAACGACCGCCGAACTCATCAAAACCCACCAGCGGTAACAACACCAAATCCAGGGCCCAGACCTTGCGTTGTCGGGCCGTGCTGAATCGTGGCTCGGGAATGCCGAAACGATTGGGACGAAACTTTTCCCCAGGGCGAATGTGCTGGAACACCATCTTGGTCCGCGGCCAGGCACTGAGCACCGGCAGGTAGATGATCTTGCCCCGACGCTGCGCGGCACGCAGCAGCAGACGCGGATCAATTTCACCGTCGGCGGGTAGATACAGCGAGATGTGTCTGGCCCGGCGAAACAGAGGGTGCTGCGCCAGTTGTCGATAAAGCCCGCGGGCCGCTTCGCGTTGTTCACTGGGTGTGAGTTCGCGGCGGGCTTTGCGCAGCATGCGTCGAAGTTGCGGGCGGGAAAGCGGCGCAGGTTCGGTCATGGATTCTGGCTGATCAGGAGCGAGCGCGGCAGGATGGCGTACTCGTTAAAAGCCACTGCCAGTTTGCAGAACTGGCAGTGGGCAGGAATTCAGGCTCCCCGGATGAACCGCTGTCGACTTAGCCCTTGAACCCGAAAGTTCAAGGTGGAAGATGCAGTAGGCCTTAAGGCTTTCCGTCTAGCGGACATGCACACCGGCCCAACGTGCAACCTCCAGGGTAGTGCGAATCGGCTCAGGGACATCGCCAACTGGCAAGCACCCCAGGGAGTGGCGCGAGTATACCGCAACCACTCTCAGGAATCAGCCCTTGGTGACATCCGAATCGGTGGCGAGTACCAGATCGACACGTTCCAGCAGGTCGCGGACCTGCTCGCGGGTCGAGCCGCCGCTGGCCTGCACCTCGGAGCGCTCCTGGTTATGCAGCAGGTCATGGGTGATGTTCAGCGCGGCCATCACCGCAATGCGATCGGCACCGATGACTTTGCCGCTGCTGCGGATTTCGCGCATCTTGCCGTCCAGATAGCGGGCGGCGCTCACCAGGTTGCTGCGCTCTTCCTGGGGGCAGATGATTGAATATTCTTTGTCGAGAATCTGCACGGTAACGCTATTGTTTGAACTCATGAGTCTTGCTCCAGGGCCTTGAGGCGCGAAATCATGGATTCGACCTTACGCCGAGCGATTTCGTTCTTTTCAATGAGGTGAGCGCGTTCCTCGCGCCAGGTCTTTTCTTGAGCTAATAAGAGTCCGTTCTGGGTCTTTAGTTGCTCGACCCTGTTAATTAGCAGTTCGAGTCTGGCCATCAGCGCTTGCAGGTCGGTGTCTTCCATTGGGTTCCACTGGATTTGTCTGATGAATGGCACTGGCTAGGGTCAGTTTACGTCGTGTGACGAAAAAGACCCTAGGCAAACGAGTTGGCGCCCTCGATAGTCTTGGCGCGTCTGCCGATGCTAGGATACAAGGCCTTCATTCTAGACATTGCGCCGCTTGGCGCCTAGCAGCCCATGCCCATTCAGAATTCCCCGTATCACGCGTTCGCCACTCTGCTCAAAACCAGCGGCCATCCTGTCTCGCCTGCCGAACTGCATGGCTTGTTGCTGGGACGCAGCTGCGCCGGCGCCGGCTTTGAAGCCGACAGCTGGTTGGCGGATGCCGCCGAGCTCCTCGAAGGCGAACCACAAGACAACGTCCGCAACGCCTTGATCGGCCTGCAGGAGATGGTCAAAGGCGAACTGACCAGCGACGACATGACCGTTGTGCTGCTGTTGCCGTCCGATGACGCGCCGCTGACCGAGCGTGCCGAGGCCCTGGGCCAGTGGTGCCAGGGTTTCCTCGCCGGCTTCGGTCTGACCTACCGTGACAACGCCTTGAGCGCCGAAGCCACGGAAGTCTTGCAGGATCTCGCGGCCATTGCCCAGGTGCAAGACGCCCTGGAAGAATCCGACGACGGCGAAAGTGACTACATGGAGGTCATGGAGTACCTGCGGGTTGCGCCATTACTGCTGTTCACCGAGACCACCAAACCGGCTACAGCGCCTGCCAAGCCTTCGCTGCACTAATCGTTTGCCAGGGAAATCCATCTGCCCATGATTCATATCCCGAAATCGGAATACAGCCGGCGCCGCAAGGCGCTGATGGCGCAGATGGAACCCAACAGCATCGCGATTCTCCCGGCCGCCGCCGTGGCGATCCGCAACCGTGACGTCGAGCACGTCTACCGTCAGGACAGCGATTTCCAATACCTCAGCGGTTTCCCCGAACCTCAGGCAGTGCTGGTCCTGATGCCCGGGCGTTTACATGGTGAATACCTGCTGTTCTGCCGTGAACGCAACGCCGAACGCGAGTTGTGGGACGGTTTGCGCGCAGGACAGGAAGGCGCGATTCGCGACTTCGGTGCCGATGATGCCTTTCCGATCACCGACATCGACGACATCCTGCCAGGGCTGATCGAAGGCCGCGACCGGGTCTATTCGGCCATGGGCAGCAATCCCGAATTCGACCGTCATCTGATGGACTGGATCAACGTGATCCGCTCCAAGGCGCACCTCGGCGCCCAGCCGCCGAACGAATACGTTGCTCTGGATCATCTGCTGCACGACATGCGCCTGTATAAATCGTCGGCAGAGGTGAAGGTGATGCGCGAAGCTGCGCGGATTTCCGCTCAGGCGCACATTCGGGCGATGCAGGCCAGCCGTGCCGGTTTGCATGAGTTCAGCCTGGAGGCGGAACTGGATTACGAGTTCCGTAAGGGCGGGGCGAAAATGCCAGCCTATGGTTCGATCGTCGCCTCGGGGCGTAACAGTTGCATCCTGCATTACCAGCAGAACGATGCGCTGCTCAAGGACGGTGACCTGGTGTTGATCGATGCCGGTTGCGAGATCGACTGCTACGCCAGCGACATCACCCGGACCTGGCCGGTCAGCGGCAAGTTTTCTCCTGAGCAGAAGGCAATCTACGAGTTGGTGCTGGCTGCCCAGGACGCGGCATTTGCCGAAATCGCCCCGAACAAGCACTGGAACCAGGCCCATGAAGCCACAGTTCGGGTCATTACCGCGGGCTTGGTGGACCTTGGTTTGTTGCAGGGTAACGTCGACGAGCTGATTGCCAGCGAAGCCTACAAGGCGTTCTACATGCATCGCGCCGGCCACTGGCTGGGGATGGATGTGCATGACGTCGGCGAGTACAAGGTCGGTGGCGAATGGCGGGTGCTGGAAGTCGGCATGGCGCTGACGGTCGAACCGGGCATCTACATTGCACCGGACAATCAGAACGTAGCGAAGAAATGGCGCGGTATTGGCGTGCGCATCGAGGATGACGTGGTGGTGACCAGACAAGGCTGTGAAATTCTGAGCAAAGGCGTGCCCAAAACGGTCGCCGAGATCGAAGCACTGATGGCGGCTGCCCGGGCTCAGGCGGCATGAGTCGAGTCAATCTGGCAATCATTGGTGGGGGTCTGGTCGGTGCCAGTCTGGCGTTGGCCTTGCAGGCCGGAGCCAAGGCCCGCGGCTGGAAGATCGTGCTGATCGAACCCTTTGCGCCCGGCGACTCCTTTCAACCGAGTTATGACGCCCGCTCCTCGGCGCTGTCCTACGGCGCCCGGCAAATTTATCAGCGGCTGGGCCTGTGGCAGGAAATTTCCCGGCGTGCCGAGCCGATCAAACAGATCCATGTCTCCGATCGCGGGCGTTTTTCCACCGCACGGTTGTCGGCCATGGAGGAGGGCGTTCCGGCACTCGGTTATGTGGTGGAGAACGCCTGGCTCGGGCAATGCCTCTGGCAAGGCCTGGACAAGGACGTGATCAGTTGGCACTGCCCGGCTGAAGTCACGGGCATGGAGCCACTTGAAGATGGCTACCGCCTGACCCTCAACGATGAAACCACCCTCGACTGCGATCTGGCCGTTTTAGCCGATGGCGGCCGTTCGGGACTGCGCGAGCAATTGGGGATCGGCATCAAACAGCGCCCGTACAACCAGAGCGCGCTGATCGCCAACATTACCCCGAGCGAGTCCCATAACGGCGTGGCCTTCGAACGCTTTACCGATGATGGTCCAATGGCCTTGTTGCCGCTGCCGGATAACCGTTGCGCGCTGGTCTGGACCCGTATCGGCATGGACGCCAAGCGTCTGGCGAGCCTTGATGAGCGCAGCTTTCTCAGCGAGTTGCAGGGGGTCTTCGGCTATCGTCTGGGCACCCTCAAACAGGTCGGCGCGCGGCATCTTTATCCGTTGACGCTGGTGGAGGCCGAAGAACAGGTTCGTCCACACCTGACGATTCTGGGCAACGCCGCCCATAGCCTGCATCCGATTGCCGGTCAGGGTTTCAACCTGTCGCTGCGCGATGCCCAGGCATTGGCCGATGCCTTGCTGGCCAGCGAGAGCCCGCCGGGTGACTTCGCGACCTTACAGGCCTATCGGGAGCGGCAACGACTGGATCAGCTACTGACTATCGGTTTCTCCGATCAGGTCACCCGTTTGTTTGGCAGCGCGCAACCGTTGGTCGCTCTTGGGCGCAATATCGGCTTGCTCGGCCTCGATCTGCTGCCCCCGGCCAAACGCTGGTTCGCCCGACAAGCCATGGGCCTGGGCACCCCTCCCGATGTTTGAGTGGCTGATCCAGGGATTGCAGATTAATGACGACGGCGGCACGCGGGTGGCGCGGCTCGATAAACCCTTTTACGTGCGGCTCAAGCCGCAAACGAGACAGGCTTAAAGCATGGAATTGCGCGCAGATCTGCTGATTGTCGGGGCCGGAATGGTCGGGAGCGCCTTGGCGCTGGCGCTGCAGAACAGCGGGCTTGAGGTGCTGCTGCTCGATGGCAGCCCGTTGAGCGTCAAACCCTTTGATGCGCAGGCACCGTTTGAACCGCGGGTGAGCGCCTTGTCGGCAGCCAGCCAGCGGATCCTCGAGCGTCTGGGGGTCTGGGACGGCATCGCTGAACGGCGCACCAGTCCTTATACCGAAATGCAGGTATGGGACGGCAGCGGCACCGGGCAGATCCATTTCTCGGCGGCCAGCGTGCACGCCAAAGTACTCGGGCATATCGTCGAGAACCGTGTGGTCCAGGATGCCCTGCTCGAGCGTTTGCACGACTGTGATTTGGGCTTGCTGGCCAATGCGCGACTGGAGCAGATGCGCCGCTCCGGCGACGACTGGCTGCTGACCCTGGCCGATGGCCGAATGTTGCGTGCACCTTTGGTGATCGCGGCAGACGGTGCCAACTCGGCGGTGCGCCGTCTGACCGGTTGCGCGACCCGTGAGTGGGATTACCTGCATCACGCCATCGTCACCAGCGTGCGCAGTGCTCAGCCCCACCAGATGACCGCCTGGCAACGGTTTACCGACTATGGGCCGCTGGCCTTCTTGCCGCTGGAGCGCGACGGCCAGCACGATTGGTGCTCGATCGTCTGGTCGACCACCCCGACTGAAGCCGAACGCCTGATGGCGCTGGACGATGAAACCTTTTGCCGCGAGCTGGAACGGGCCTTCGAAGGCCGGCTGGGCACGGTGGTGAGCGCCGACCCGCGACTTTGTGTGCCGCTGCGCCAGCGTCACGCCAAGCGCTATGTGGCCGAAGGCCTGGCGTTGATCGGCGATGCTGCCCATACCATTCACCCGTTGGCCGGGCAGGGGGTCAACCTCGGCTTCCTCGACGCCGCGGTACTGGCCGAAGTGCTCCTGCAAGCGGCCAGCCGCGGCGAGCGCCTGGCGGATGTAAAAGTGCTCAGCCGTTACGAGCGTCGACGCATGCCTCACAATCTGGCGTTGATGGCGGCGATGGAAGGGCTGGAGCGGTTGTTCCAGGCGGATCCTTTGCCACTGCGCTGGTTGCGTAACACCGGCTTGAAGATGGTCGACCAGATGCCTGAGGCCAAGGCGTTGTTCGTGCGCCAGGCGCTGGGGCTGAGCGGAGATTTGCCGGAGCTGGCCAAGGCGTAGGAGCTGCCGCAGGCTGCGATCTTTTGCTCTTCGGCAATCAGTGGTGCGCCGGAAAAGATCGCAGCCTTCGGCAGCTCCTGCAGCAACATCTGGTAACTCCTCGGCGAACTGTTCGGTTGAGAAGCTAAATCCGAGTCACTATCATTTCATTTTCCTTTATTGCGAGAGACCGCCCTCATGCTGGCACCGAAGCGTCTACTGACTGCCCTGGCACTCACACTCATCGGTAGCACGGCCCAGGCGGCCGATGAAGTGGTGGTCTACTCCTCGCGGATCGATGAGCTGATCAAGCCGGTGTTCGATGCCTACACCCAGAAAACCGGCGTCCAGGTGAAATTCATCACCGACAAGGAAGCGCCGTTGATGCAGCGGATCAAGGCCGAGGGCGAAAACGCCAGCGCTGACCTGCTGCTCACCGTCGATGCCGGTAACCTCTGGCAAGCCGAGCAAATGGGCATCCTGCAACCCTTCACCTCCAAGGTGATCGACGCCAATATCCCGCTTCAATACCGTTCGTCCGCCCATCAGTGGACCGGTTTGAGCCTGCGGGCGCGGACTATTGCCTATTCCACTGCCCGGGTAAAACCGGCGGACCTGAGTACTTACGAGGCGTTGGCCGATAAGCAGTGGGAAGGCCGCTTGTGCTTGCGCACGGCGAAAAAGGTCTACAACCAGTCGCTGACCGCCACGATGATCGAAACCCATGGTGCGCAAAAGACCGAAAAAATCCTCAAAGGCTGGGTCAACAACCTGTCTACCGATGTGTTCTCCGATGACGTCGCGGTGCTCGAAGCAATCAACGCCGGGCAATGTGACGTTGGCATCGTCAACACCTACTACTACGGCCGTCTGCACAAGCAGAAGCCTGATCTGGCGGTAAAACTGTTCTGGCCGAACCAGGCCGACCGTGGCGTACACGTCAACCTGTCCGGCATAGGCCTGACCAGGCACGCACCGCACCCGGAAGCGGCCAAGGCGCTGGTGGAGTGGATGACCACACCAGAAGCACAGCGGATCTTCGCCGACATCAATCAGGAGTTCCCGGCCAACCCAAGTGTGCAGCCGTCGGCTGAAGTAGCGGGTTGGGGCAAGTTCGTGGCCGATACCTTGCCAGTGGAAGTGGCTGGCAAGCGTCAGGCCGAGGCCATTCGCTTGATGGACCGTGCTGGCTGGAACTGAGTCCGAGACCTTAAAGATCGCAGCCTGCGGCAGCTCCTACACCGAACGCGTACATTCACAAATGATGGGTGAAGCGAGGTTCCTGTAGGAGCTGCCGCAGGCTGCGATCTTTTGCGGCTTGCATACACTTTTGCTGATTCCCCCAGAGAGCTTTTCGTGGCCCATCCCGCCCAACGTCGTTGGTATCCGCTGGTCTTTGCCGTTGCCGCGCTGGTTCTGTTGCCGCTGAGCGTGCTGCTGCTGGCGTGGCAGTCGATTGACCAGCAGATCTGGTCGCACCTGTGGCAAACCCAGATGCCGCGCTTGCTCGCCAATACGCTGACGCTGGTGCTGGGTGTCGGGGTCGGCGTGACGCTGTTGGGTGTCAGCCTGGCCTGGTTGACCAGCCTCTGCGACTTTCCCGGACGGCGCTGGCTGGATTGGGCGCTGATGCTACCGTTTGCCATTCCGGCCTATGTGCTGGCGTTTGTCTTCGTCGGTCTGCTGGATTTTTCCGGCCCGCTGCAAAGCCAGTTGCGCGAATGGTTCGGCACGGGTTTGCGCCTGCCGCCGGTACGCTCCACCGGCGGGGTGATCCTGGTGCTGGTGCTGGTGTTCTACCCCTACGTCTATTTGCTCGCGCGCACCGCATTTATCGCCCAAGGCAAAGGTCTGATGGAGGCGGCGCGGGTGCTCGGTCAATCACCCTGGCAGGCGTTCTGGCGCGTGGCGCTGCCCATGGCGCGGCCGGCCATCGGTGCGGGCGTAGCCCTGGCGCTGATGGAGACCCTGGCGGATTTCGGCGCGGTGGCAGTGTTCAATTTCGACACCTTCACCACGGCCATCTACAAGACCTGGTACGGCTTCTTCAGTCTCTCCAGCGCGGCGCAACTGGCCAGTCTGTTGCTGCTGGCGGTCATGCTGGTGTTGTACGGCGAACGTCGGGCGCGCGGCGCCAGCCGGGGGAGTAATGAGCGCCCCCGGGGCAAGGCGCTGTATCACCTGCGCGGGTTCAAGGCGTTGGCCGCCAGCAGCTGGTGCGGCCTGGTGTTTGCCTGTGCCTTCGTGATTCCGCTGCTGCAGCTGGTGGTCTGGTTCTGGCAGCGCGGACGTTTCGATCTCGATGAGCGATATGCCGGGCTGATCGTGCACACGCTGTACCTCGGCGGCATAGCGGCCTTGATCACGGTGAGCGTGGCCTTGTTGCTGGCATTTGCCCGACGACTGGCCCCGACCCGGGCCATTCGCTCTGGTATCAGTGTGGCCAATCTGGGTTATGCCTTGCCGGGCTCGGTGCTCGCCGTCTCGATCATGCTCGCCTTCAGCTATCTGGACCGCGAACTGGTGATCCCGCTGTCGGCCTGGCTGGGGGGCGCGGGAAAACCCTTGCTGCTGGGCAGCTTGTCGGCGTTGTTGCTGGCGTATCTGGTGCGATTCATTGCGGTAGCCTACGGGCCGCTGGAAAACAGCCTGGGGCGGATCCGACCTTCATTACCCGAAGCAGCCCGCAGTTTGGGGGTCAGTGGGCCACGACTGTTTTGCAAAGTGTATCTGCCATTGCTGCTGCCAGGCACCTTGAGCGCCGCGTTGCTGGTGTTTGTCGATGTGCTCAAGGAAATGCCCGCCACCCTGCTGATGCGCCCGTTCGGCTGGGATACGCTGGCCGTACGAATCTTCGAAATGACCAGTGAAGGCGAGTGGTCGCGGGCATCGCTGCCAGCCTTGACACTGGTCCTGGTCGGGCTGTTACCGGTCATCGGATTGATCCGGCGTTCCGCTCATCGAACAGGCTAGGTGCCAGTCCTACACCTTGCGGCTACAATGCGCGGCATTCGGTGCGGTCCGTCTATCAGACCGGGTGACTGAAATAGGCTGAAAGCCATATATTTAGAGGCTTTCACTCTGTACAGCACCTGTCCGCACCTTCGCCACGCCCGGAAGGAGAAACCCATGGGACAGCGTACGCCTCTGTATGACCTTCATCTCGCTCTCGGCGCGAAGATGGTCGATTTTGGCGGTTGGGATATGCCTTTGCATTATGGCTCGCAAGTCGAAGAGCACCATCAGGTGCGCCGCGATTGCGGGGTTTTCGATGTATCCCATATGACCGTCATCGATGTCGACGGCCCCCAGGCCAAGACCTGGCTCCAGTATTTACTGGCCAATGATGTCGAACGTCTGCACAGCATTGGCTGTGCCCTGTATAGCGCCATGCTCAATGAGCGCGGCGGGGTAGTCGATGACATGATCGTCTATCGTACCGAGGCTGGTTACCGTCTGGTGGTGAATGCTGCCACCCGTGATCAGGACATGGCCTGGATGCAGGCTCAGCTTGGCGATTACCGGGTGCAGTTGCAGGAGCGCCCGGAGTTGGCGATGCTGGCGATACAAGGCCCGCAGGCCCGGAACAAGATTGCCGAGCTGGTCAGCCAGGCTCGTGGGACGTTGATCCAGCAGCTGAAGCCTTTTGAAGCTCGGGCCGCCGGCGACTGGTTCATCGCCCGAACCGGTTATACCGGTGAAGATGGTCTGGAAATCATCCTGCCGGCTGATCAGGCACCGGCGTTCTTCAACGATCTGGTCGGTGCGGGCATTTCCCCTATCGGCCTCGGTGCCCGCGATACCCTGCGACTTGAAGCCGGGATGAATCTGTATGGCCAGGATATTCACCAGGACGTCTCACCGCTGGCCGCCAATATGGCCTGCAGCATTGCCTGGGAACCTGCCGCTCGTCAGTTTATCGGTCGCACCGCGCTGGAAGCCGAACGAGCTGGGGGAGTGCAGCAGAAACTGGTCGGGCTGGTGCTGGAGGAGCGTGGTGTATTGCGTGCTCACCAGGTAGTTCGCATCGCCGATGTTGGCGAAGGGGAGATCACCAGTGGTAGTTTCTCTCCTACGCTTAGCAAGTCGATCGCACTGGCGCGGGTGCCTATGGCTACCGCCGACCGTGCAGAAGTGGAAATCCGTGGCAAGTGGTACCCGGTTCGGGTGGTAAAACCGACCTTTGTGCGTCATGGCAAAGCCTTGATCTAACTTTTTCTGGCGGCAATCAACCGCTGACATTTTTCTTGAGGACACAGAATATGAGCGAGATCCCAGTCGATCTGCGTTTTGCCGAAAGTCACGAATGGGCCCGTCTGGACGAGGATGGCGGCGTGAAAGTGGGTATTTCCGACCATGCTCAGGAAGCCTTGGGTGACGTCGTATTCGTCGAATTGCCGGAAATCGGCAAAGTCTTCGCTGCCGGTGACACTGCGGGTGTAGTCGAGTCGGTCAAGGCCGCATCCGATATCTACTCGCCGGTCTCCGGTACAGTCACCGCCGTTAACGAAGACTTGGCCAACAACCCGGAACTGGTCAACAGCGCGCCCTACGACAGCTGGTTCTTCAAACTTGAACCAACTGATACCACTGAGCTGGACAAGTTGCTCGACGCAGAAAAGTACAAGAGCGCCATCGGCGAGTAATGCTCGCCCCGTAGGAGCTGCCGAAGGCTGCGATCTTTTGATCTTGGTGTCAGCCGCGACACTCCACCGACCGCCGAAAAGATCGCAGGCTCCGCCAGCTCCTACACGGGATTTGTTAAACCCTTCCACCGTAGGAGCTGCCGAAGGCTGCGATCTTTTGATCTTTGTTCGGAAAACGCGTGTCCGTTAGAAAGATCAAAAGATCGCAGCCTGCGGCAGCTCCTACAGATGCAGGCAGCGATTACGGCTGCAGCACAGCCTTGACCGCCGCCACCGAACGCTCGACATCACTCTTGCTCATGGCCGAGAACATCGGCAGCGAGACGACCCACACGTTCCGCGACCGGGAACATGCCCTCCGTGAAACCGTGCGCACGGCCGTTCAGCTCGAGCCCAAGGCTTGTGCGGCGTCTTCCAGCACCCGCAGCGCGCTCTCAGACGCTGAGCATAATGGTACCGCTTGGCCAAAGACCCCATGCCGTCGACCCTCGGATCGACTGCTATGCTGCTTTGACCGTATTGCATCGACGCCGAGCGCCATTCAAGAAGAGAGCCCGTCATGTCCCAGCTGCCGTCCTTGAGCCAGTTACGCGACCCCAACGCCTTCCTGCGGCGCCATTTGGGACCCGATTGCGCCGAGCAACAGGCCATGCTCGACAGCCTCGGGCTCGCCAGTCGGGTCGAGTTGATCGAGCAGACAGTGCCGCCCTGCATTCGATTCAACCGCGAACTGGATCTGCTACCCGCTCTGGATGAAGAAGCCGCACTGGCCAAACTCAGAGGTTATGCCGAGCAGAACCAGGTCTGGACCAGTCTGATCGGCATGGGTTATCACGGCACCCTGACGCCGACGGTGATCCTGCGTAACGTGCTGGAAAATCCCGGTTGGTACACCGCCTACACACCCTATCAGCCGGAAATTGCCCAGGGGCGGCTCGAAGCGTTACTGAATTTCCAGCAACTGACCATCGACCTCACCGGCCTGGAGCTGGCCAACGCATCGCTGTTGGATGAAGCCACGGCGGCAGCGGAGGCCATGGCGCTGGCCAAGCGCGTGGCCAAGTCCAGAAGCAATCTGTTTTTCGTCGACGAAAATTGCCATCCACAGACTATTTCCGTGGTCCAGACCCGGGCCGAAGGGTTCGGCTTCGAGCTGGTGATCGATGCTGTGGATAATCTTGCCAACCACCAGGTGTTCGGTGCGCTGTTGCAGTACCCGGACACCCACGGTGAAATCCGCAACTTGCGGCCGCTGATCGATCAGTTGCATGCGCAGCAGGCGCTGGCCTGTGTCTCGGCTGATCTGCTTAGCTTGTTGCTGTTGACCCCACCAGGCGAGCTAGGGGCCGATGTAGTGTTTGGTTCGTCCCAGCGATTTGGTGTGCCCATGGGGTACGGCGGCCCTCATGCAGCGTTTTTTGCCAGTCGTGATGAGTTCAAACGGGCGATTCCCGGGCGGATCATCGGCGTTTCCAAGGATGCACGGGGCAATGTTGCGCTACGTATGGCGCTGCAGACCCGCGAGCAGCATATCCGCCGGGAGAAGGCCAACTCGAACATCTGTACCGCGCAGGTGCTGCTGGCCAACATCGCCAGCTTCTATGCGGTCTATCACGGTCCGGAGGGACTCAAACGCATTGCCCAACGGGTTCACCGACTGACCTGCATTCTGGCGGCCGGTCTTGAGCGCAACGGTATTACACGGCTTAACACGCAGTTCTTCGACACCTTGACTCTGGAAGTCGGCGGCAGCCAGACAGCGATTATCGAAAGCGCCAAGGCTGCGCAGATCAATCTGCGGATTCTCGGCCGTGGCCAGTTGGGCCTGAGCCTCGATGAAACCTGTGATGAAACCATGGTGGCGCGGTTGTTCGATATCTTCCTCGGCGCCGACCACGGGCTTGATGTCGCTGAGCTGGATGCCGAGCCATTGGTCTCGGGCATCCCGGCTGAACTGCTGCGCAGCTCGCCTTATCTGAGCCATCCGGTATTCAGTGCCCATCACAGCGAAACCGAGATGCTGCGCTACCTCAAGCAGCTGGAAAACAAGGACCTGTCACTCAACCAGTCGATGATCCCGCTGGGCTCCTGCACCATGAAGCTCAATGCCAGCAGCGAGATGATCCCGATCACCTGGCCGGGCTTTGCCAATCTGCACCCGTTCGCGCCGACCGAACAGGCGGTGGGCTATTCACTGATGATCAGGGAGCTGGAGCGCTGGCTATGCGCGATCACCGGCTTCGATGCCATCTGCATGCAGCCCAACTCCGGCGCCCAGGGCGAGTACGCCGGGTTGCTGGCGATCCGCAAATACCATGAGAGCCGCCAGCAGGGCGCGCGCAACATTTGCCTGATCCCGGCGTCTGCCCACGGTACCAACCCGGCTTCGGCGCAGATGGCGGGCATGCAGGTGGTCATCGTCGAGTGCGACGATGCCGGCAACGTTGATCTGGACGACCTGAAAGCCAAGGCCCTGGGCGCCGGCGAAAAGCTCTCCTGTCTGATGGTGACCTACCCGTCGACCCATGGCGTGTATGAAGAAGGCATCAGCGAGATCTGCGAAGTTGTCCACAGCCACGGCGGCCAGGTGTACATGGACGGCGCCAACCTTAACGCCCAGGTCGGGCTGGCCCGGCCAGCGGATATCGGCGCTGACGTATCCCACATGAATTTGCACAAGACCTTCTGCATCCCCCATGGCGGCGGCGGTCCCGGCATGGGGCCGATTGGCGTGCGGGCGCATCTGGCACCGTTCGTCGCCAATCACCCAGTGGTGCCGATCGAAGGCCCGCTGCCGGAGAACGGCGCAGTCAGTGCGGCGCCCTGGGGCAGCGCGAGCATTCTGCCGATCAGCTGGATGTACATCGCCATGATGGGACCGCAATTGGCGGACGCCAGCGAGGTGGCGATTCTCGCTGCAAATTATTTGGCCGAGCATCTGAGCGGAGCCTTCCCGGTGCTCTATACCGGGCGTAATGGCCGGGTGGCCCACGAATGCATTCTCGATCTGCGACCGCTCAAGGCTCAAACCGGGATCAGTGAAGAGGACGTGGCCAAGCGTTTGATGGACTATGGCTTTCACGCGCCGACCATGTCGTTCCCGGTGCCAGGTACGTTGATGGTCGAGCCGACCGAGAGCGAGTCCAAGGCTGAACTGGATCGGTTCATTGAAGCGATGTTGAGTATTCGTGCGGAAATATCCCAGGTGCAGAACGGTACCTGGCCGGGTGAAGACAACCCGTTGAAACGTTCGCCCCACACCCTGGCGGATATTACCGGCGTCTGGGAACGGCCCTACACCATCGAACAGGCAGTCACCCCCAGCGTTCACACCAAGGCCCATAAATACTGGCCGACGGTGAATCGCGTCGACAATGTCTATGGCGACCGCAATCTGTTTTGTGCTTGTGTGCCGGTGGATGCGTATCGTTGAGTCAAAGGTGGGGGCTTGCCCTGATACCGGTCGTTGGTGCCGAATGGAGAACCTGTGGCGAGGGAGCTTGCTCCCGCTCGACTGCGAAGCAGTCGTAAAACCTGTGCATGCGTTCTATCTGAAAAACCGCAGTTGCAGATTTCAGGGCCGCTGCGCGCCCCAGCGGGAGCAAGCTCCCTCGCCACAATTGATCACCATGATTGCCTAGCATCAAAGGGGCAAAAAAATGCCGCTCCAGGGAGCGGCATTTTTTATTCGGCAGAGCAGCAGATCACTGCTGGGCTACGGCATTCTTCGCCAGAATCGCGTTGGCCAGTTCCATGTCGGTAGCCTGCAAGCCCGGGTTGTCGGCGCGAACTTTCTGCATCGCAGCTTCCAGATACGGGCCACGAATACCACCATCGCTGGCGACGAAGCTGCCGGCATCGTCCTGGGCGGCGACCATCAGCTTGTGATCCTTGAAGGTCAGGTAGGTAGAACCTGTGGTCGCACCTGAGGAAATAACGTTACGCCAGAAGCTGTCGGCCATTGCCGAACCAACAGGAAGGGAAAGCAAGGCCAGGGTAGCGACAGCAAGTTTAAGACGCATTATGGGTGACTCCAACGTGGGTTATCTGAAGTCTTGGATGCTCGGTAGCCCAATTGAGTTCCATTACCCTCAATCGACGGGTTCTACCTGAATGATTACCCCCTTCTGTCCGATAATTCGCACACGGGAGCCGACAGGTGCGCCCAGCCCTTTGGCTATCCAGACTCCGTCTGCGGCCGGGGGCTTTGGCTTCCAGGAAGGCGGCCTGACGACCATCCTCGGCCACGTCGTTATTTCAGCTCACTCTGGGGAGTTACGCGCAGCACTTCCTCGATGGTGGTCAAGCCAGCCGCGACTTTCTGCGCGCCGGATAACCGCAGGCTGCGCATGCCTTCCTTGAATGCCTGGTGACGCACAGCCAGCAGGTCGGTGTCCCGGTGGATCAGCGCTTTGACGCTGTCGCTCATCAGCATGATTTCGTAGACCCCGGCACGCCCGCGGTAACCTGTGTCGCGGCATTCCAGGCAACCGATTGCCCGCTGGGCATTGGTCGGCAGCGGTGCTTGCCAGGGCCGGGTCAGGGTCTGCCAGTCTTCGTCGCCCAGGCTCACTGGCGCTTTGCAGTGTGGGCAAAGGGTACGCACCAGCCGCTGGGCCATGACCCCGAGTACGGTGGCCTTGATCAGGTAATGCGGCACACCGAGCTCCAACAGACGGCTGATGGCGCTCGGCGCGTCGTTGGTGTGCAGCGTCGACAGCACCAGGTGCCCGGTGAGTGCGGCCTGGATCGCCATTTCCGCGGTTTCCAGGTCGCGGATTTCACCGATCATGATGATGTCCGGGTCCTGACGCATCAGCGCCCGTATACCGCTGGCAAAGGTCAGGTCGATGTTGTGCTGGACCTGCATCTGGTTGAACGCCGGCTCGACCATTTCGATCGGGTCTTCGATGGTGCAGAGATTGACTTCGGGCGTTGCCAGTTTCTTCAGGGTGGTATAGAGCGTGGTGGTCTTGCCCGAGCCGGTCGGGCCGGTGACCAGGATGATGCCGTTGGGCTGGCGGGTCATGTCTTGCCAGCGGCGCAGGTCTTCGCCCGAGAAGCCCAGCTGGTCGAAGTCCTTGAGCAGCACTTCCGGATCGAAAATCCGCATGACCATTTTTTCGCCAAAGGCCGTTGGCAGGGTCGACAGGCGCAGCTCGACTTCGCCGCCGTCCGGGGTTTTGGTCTTGACCCGGCCGTCCTGGGGTTTGCGCTTTTCCGCGACGTTCATCCGGCCCAGGCTTTTCAGGCGGCTGACGATGGCCATGGTCACTTGTGGGGGAAATTGATAGACATTGTGCAGCACGCCGTCGATACGAAAGCGCACGGTGCCTTGCTCTCGGCGGGGTTCGATATGGATATCGCTGGCGCGTTGCTGGAAGGCGTACTGGAACAGCCAGTCGACGATATTGACGATGTGCGCGTCATTGGCGTCCGGCTCCTGGTCGCTGGCACCGAGGTTGAGCAACTGTTCGAAGTTGCCCAGGGTGTTCATTTTCTGATCAGAGTTGGCGCCGCTGACCGACTTGGCCAGGCGGAAAAACTCCACGGTAAAGCGCTGGATGTCTGCCGGGTTGGCCACCACGCGTTTGATCGGCAGCTTCAGGACGTGGGTCAGATCGGCTTCCCAAGCGGTGACGTAGGGCTGCGCGCTGGCCACGGTCACCGCGTCGCGATCGATCGAAACGGCGAGGATCTTGTGACGCTGGGCAAAGGCATAGGACATCAGCGGGGTGATGCCTGCGACATTGATCTTCAGCGGGTCGATGCGCAAGTAAGGCTGACCGGCCTGCTGCGCGAGCCACAGGGTCAGGCTTTCCAGATCGAGCTGCTTGCCGGGTCGACTGAGGTCTTCGAACTGCTGGTTGGCGAGGAATTCCAGCGGGTGGAGCTTGCTGTTGACGGCGTTGCGTCGGGTGGTCAATGCGTGTTCGGCACAATCCTGGCTGATAAAGCCCTGGGCGACCAGTTCACGCAGCAGATCATTGAGATCGAGCCAGCGATCCTGAGTGAGGAGGGGGACGGACATGCGGGTTCCTTTTGAACGATCCTGCAACTAGCGGTTGAGACGTGTGCGTCTCTGACCACCGATTGCCAAGAATAGTCCCCGGATGAACCGACCGTTCGGCCGTTACCGAACCAAGCCGTTGCGAGTTTTTGCCGACAGGCTTCAGCCGGCCGCCTGTGCGGGCTGAGCCCATGCAGATTCAGCAGGTTGCAAATCCACCGAGCAGACGCTGATCAAATTACGGAGTTTTTCAGCAATCACCTGGGCGCGGTGCCAGCTCAGCCCGTCGAGCACCACGTCGATCGACAGTAAATCGTCCTGTTGCAGCACGTTGACCTGCTGCGGAATCAGAAATTGCAGGGCGAAATGGTTAAGCACCCGGCACAGCAGATCCGGTTCGGCTTCCGCCAGAAGTTGATAGTGCACTCGGCAATGAGCGTTGCTGACGTTCCATACATCGGCGCGGGTCGGGGTGGTGCTGACAGCTTCGAGAGGGGGCATGCTGGTTCTCCAAATCACTGGAGAAATTTTTACATGCTGTCGCGGGTATTTCTTATCTATGATGAGGCTAATTCGTCATAAATCGAATTGAACAATTCGTAATTATCTATTTTCAGGGTTTTTATATGCATAGCGAGCTGGATGCTTACGATCGGCGGATTCTGGCGCTGCTCCAGGAGGACGCCTCGCTTTCCAGTGCGCAGATCGCCGAACAGGTCGGGTTATCGCAGTCGCCGTGCTGGCGACGGATTCAACGGCTCAAGGAAGAGGGGGTGATTCGCGGGCAAGTGACGTTGCTCGATCGCAAGAAAATCGGTCTTAACACGCAGATTTTCGCCGAGATCAAACTCAACGCCCACGGCCGTTCCAATTTCACTGAATTCACCGAAGCGATTCGCGGCTTTCCGGAAGTTCTGGAGTGTTATGTGCTGATGGGGTCTGTGGACTTCTTGCTGCGCATCGTTACCGCGGATATCGAGGCATACGAGCGGTTTTTCTTCGAGAAGCTGTCGATGGTCCCGGGGATACAGGAGGTCAACTCGATCGTGGCTTTGTCCGAAATCAAATCCACGACGAGCTTGCCGGTGTAGCGCTGAAACAAAGATCGCAGCCTGCGGCAGCTCCTACAAGGATTGCATACACCGTAGGAGCTGCCGAAGGCTGCGATCTTTTTTGCGATGTTACATACGCAGCAGTGTCTTCCAGGCACGATTCTGGAACACCACAATCGCCTGCTGCTTGCGGGCATCGAGCGCTTCATCGGTGATCGGCTCGTTGGCCAGTTGCTGCAGCTGTTTCAGTTCGCCGTACAAGCGATCGAGTTCCGGGATTTCCAGCACGTTACGCGCATGGTGCAGCCAGGCCTGGATGCGTTCGATGCGCGGCAATTGTTCGGCCAGGTCTTCCGGCTGTTGCTGGTAGCGCGACAGTTGCAGGGCGACGGCTTCGTCGGCCAGCAGACGCGGCAACCAGTTGCCCAATTGCGCGGCGCCCTGGCGATTGCCCCGAGTGTTGCGGTCGGCTGCCCAGGTGCGGGCCAGCAACCAGCGCGAAGTGTTCAGCGAGAACAGACCCCAGCGCACGTCTTCGAGCTCTTCGGCGAACTGTTCCGGCGCGGCTTTGCGCACGTCTTCGTCGTCCTGGCCGGCCTGCACCAGGGGGCGCCAGTCTTCCAGCAAGGCATCCAGCGCTACCCGCAGGTCGTGGGTCGATTGACGTGGCGCGGCCTGGCCGAGGCTGCCCAGCAACGCGCGCAATTCAGCGAGGTTATCGACCCAGTCCTGCAGCAGACGCCAGTGGCCATTGAAGCGGTATTGCTCGGCCAGGCGCTGGCTGCTGCTCAGCAAGTGCCAGCCCAACGCGGCGAAAGCCTCGTCCAGCGGCAGTTCAGTGGTCAGCTTTGGCGCGGGCAGGCTCAGCGAATAGCTGTTGGCATCAAACAGGCGATAGCCCCGCTCGGCCTTGCTGATATCGCACGGCATCAGCGCCAGGGTGGCGGCCAGTTCGGCGGCCAGTTCCAGCAATGCCGCCGGTTCGCCTTCGCGCAGTTCCAGTTCCAGTTCGCAGATTTCTTCTTTCTGCTTGCCGACGATCACGTGGCCCAGGTCCAGCGCCGCTTCGATGACCACCTTGGCCTTGCCACGACCCCAGGCGATTTCCGCGCGTTCGCGGACGAAGTCAGTGGTGAAGATCGGCTTGAGGGTCTTCTTGTCCAGTTCAGCCAATTGCTCGGGCCAGCATTCGCCGTCGAGTTTTTTCACGTCGAGCTTGGCTTTGGGCAGCTTCCAGTCGTACTCATTACGCTCGGACAGACCGGCGATGCTTTGACCGCGGGTCTTGAGGGTCTGGATCACTTCTTCGCCATCGCGGCGCAGGCGCAGGGCAACCTTGGCCTGGGCCAGATCGCGCTCTGGCGTGTCGAAGTACTGGTTCATCAGTTCACGGCGTTCCCAGCCACTTTTGTTGCGTTTTTTCAGTAGCGGATGCTCGCGTAGTGCGGCGAGGGTTTCGCGGCTGACGCGGAGTTTGATTTCGGTTTCTTTCTGCATGGCCGGAAAATCCAGGATCGGGAGCGCAGCCGGGGGGAATGTGTGGCTGCCAAGGCCGTGCAGTGTACAGGACAAGCCGGCTCGACGCGCCGCGACGGTTTATTCCGCCTGCCGGATGGCTCTATGATGGAGCTCACAACAGCGAACTGGGAGACCGCGCATGCCTTTGCCATCCATGAAAGATCAGTTCGCTGCGCTGATCGCTGCACCGTCGGTCAGCTGTACTCAGCCGAACCTGAATCAATCCAATCGTGCGGTGATCGACCTGCTGGCGACCTGGCTCGGCGATCTGGGATTTGCCTGCGAGATCCAGCAGGTCAATCCGGGCAAATTCAACCTGCTCGCCAGCTTTGGCACAGGCCCCGGCGGCCTGGTGTTGGCCGGGCACAGTGATACGGTGCCGTTCGACGGCGCGCTGTGGCAGACCGATCCGCTGAAACTCACCGAAGTCGACGGTCGCTGGATAGGCCTGGGCAGTTGCGACATGAAGGGCTTTTTTGCTCTGGCCATCGAAGCCGTCCTGCCGTTACTGGACAAACCCTTCAAGCAACCCTTGATGATCCTTGCCACCTGCGATGAAGAAAGCTCCATGGCCGGTGCCCGGGCACTGGCCGCCGCCGGCCGG